>JAZSPZ010000048.1:0-3898 GCA_045537735.1 Lachnospiraceae bacterium | reverse complement strand
ATATTGAAATAAATCAGCAATGAAACCACCTAACTTGCTTGCAAAAGTTTGAACAATGAACAAACCTACTATAACAAATACAATATAAACTGTCTTTTTTATCTTAATGTTTTTCATAATATCTCCATCAAATTCAAATTTTTAAATGCTTTCAGACTTACCAGAAGCATGAAGTCATCACTCAATTAAGTCATATCTCTCCACGCGCAACCGAAGCTCATATTTATCTCGTAATGCCGCAATCTTCTTCATCATTTCTGACTTGTGATGTATATCAAGTGCTTCTTGATCACGCCAACGATCAATTAACAACACAGTTTCCGGGTCATCCATCGGAAAGAAATACTCATATCGTTCATTTCCTTCTTCTGCCCGAACTTCATCCACAATTCCGCTAGATACCATTTCCTCCGCAAACTTTCTTGCGTTTCCATTGTTACCCGTATAATACAAATTCACTGTTAAACTCATTATACCCTCCTACTTTGCAATCAAATCATAACTTTCCGCAATCATGCGTTTCACATCTTGTTCCGGTATTGTACCATTCAAAATCAAGGTATTCCAATGATTCTTATTCTGATGATACCCTGGAATGACTGCTGCATATGCCTGCCTCCAGAATTCTCTCCATTCAGGATCCACCTTAATATTGACACGCAACTTTCCTTCATACATGTAGGTCCATGCGAAGGCTTTCTTGTTCTTCTTATAACGTAACAAAATCCAGTTATTGTCGCGAAACGGGGTATCCCTATAAGTATCTGGAAATGTTAAGCAATATTCAATTACTGCTTCTCGAGTCGTCATATTCTCACCCCTAACTACCATTCAATCTCATAAGCCACATATGCATGGTCAAAATGATACCCCAATTTTTCCGCCAAAGCCACAGAACCTAAATTCTGTGCATCCCAGCTTGGATATAAACTTCTGTCCATACATTCTAAAATGAGCTTCGCACCACAAACAGAAGCAAGTCCCCTTCTGCGATACTCCTCATGTGTATCAATCTCGATTTCAATTCCACCAATGTAAGCGGAATAAGAAGATGCTCCTGATACCACTTCTCCATCTTTTAAAAGGATAACGCCAAGACCATATTTTTTATACATTTCATAACTGTCGTATTGAGATACTAAATCCCTACACCAATCTACTTCCTTACAGCGATAAAACCATTGTTCATCTATCATCTGCAATTCGTATTCGTCAGCTTTGGCATTTACCATTTGCTGAAGTTTGAATCTATCAAATACATCCGGTTCTTTCTTGATAGCGTAACGCTCTACTTTCCTTGCACGTTTTCCATATACATCTTCTATCACGGTTGCCCATTCGTCATTTTGCGGAATCATAATAACGAAATTCTGCTTACAACCTTCCGGTTTAAATGATACCAATTCTTCATTGGGTTCACCTGCAAAGAAGCAAAAGTCGCCAATCAATGCCATTGCACAGTCCGGACGTTCTTGATTTGTCACGTAAAGATGTCCCATGACACCTTGTAAACACGACCAGATTAACGTTTCCTGCCAATCACCAAATAGTTTTTCTATGTACCTGTTGTTGCTTATCTCATAAACCATATTTCTACCACTCAACTGTTTCTTTATTCTTACAAATCATAAAATAATTCTTATAAACCATGATATCGATATTATCGTTAATTCCATATGGTTTTAAAGTATTTCCAAGCTTATATAGAATGAATCTTGGTCCATTTGGTGTCTGCACAAGCAGTTTCACAATCTGTGCCGGCATATTATTGATTAGCAACTCATCATTCATATAACCATAAACGGTAGCCTGAATACTTTTTCCTTTTGACTTCACTTTCATATAACGCGAAAGCGTGCGAATCACTAAAACAGCGGCTACAATTCCTATCAGTAAAAATGGTCCTCCCACCAAAAACAGAATTCCCTCTCCAAATCCCACAATCGCTATTAGTAACATGATAATTCCTGGTATTCCAAATGCTGCAGCAAATATCATAGGAAACCAGACTGTCCAAAAGCTCAAGGTTGCCTCTTTACATTCTAATACGGGGTATTCCATATCAGCCTCTGCTGTATTGAGTCCTGTTGCCGTACCGCAATAAGGACAAATTTCCGACACTGCCGGAGCCCCGCAGGATGGACAGTATAATTGTTGTGTCGTTGGTGTAATTTTCTTCATATGAATAATCTCCCTTCGTGTTATCTTCTAATCCATTTTTATAAGTATTTTACTATTTGCCTGTTCCACTAAAGTATATTCCTAGCATAAATCAACCTCAATCTTTTCAATCGTATCTTTCCTAATCTCTTCTCTCAAAGTAGATAAATAATCCGAAAAACTCACCCTGTCATCTGCATAGGTTAAATTTAACTCAAACTCATTTTCGGACCATGTTGAAATATCAGAAAAATTATGTTGAATCAAAGCTTCCAAACTATCAATTGCTTTATAAATTTTCGCTTCTAAAGTTTGTCTTTCTTCCATTTCTTTATACAAATCTATCATTTCACTGCGCATAGGTTCTGGTAATGTTTTTACCCAATTATCTAGTAACGATTCTTCCGTTTGTTCATGTTCTTTTGTTTTTTCAAATGTAGGAATGTCACCCGTAAAGCATTCTCCCAAATCATGGATAATGCACATCTGGATGATTTTATTAATATCCGCTTCTGGAAACTCATTTTTCATAAAAAAAGCCATCAAAGTCATCATCCAACTATGTTCTGCCACACTCTCATGGCGTCCCTTTGATGTGTAACAATGTCTCGTTGTATCTTTTAATCGCTCCGCCACAGCTAAAGCTTCTAACAATTCTCTTGCTTCCATATTTTACCTCCACACTATCTCAACTTCTCCCACTGCGCCTTTGTCATAATACTCGTATGACCAACTCTTACCTCATTCATCAAGGGCACAGGGACTTCATCACAGGTATGGTGATACGCAAATCCCACTTTTTCCTGTACACGCTTTGATTTCTCATTACCATCATAGTATCCGCACCAAATGGTAGTCATGCCAAGATTTTCAAATCCATGACGTAATAATTCGCGAACCGCTTCCGGCATATACCCTCTACCCCAGAATGGTTTTCCAAGCCAGTATCCTAATTCGCACTCGTCTTCCCTATCCGTCATATCTGTATGACCTTTTAACTTTAGTTCGATTGCTCCAATTGCTTTATCGTTTCCCTTTTCACATATGGCGTAGCACTGCTCCCCTGTAAAAACATTGCGGATAACATCCAAACTTTCATCTACACTTTGATGTGGCGGCCAACCTGCAATGGGACCAACTGCAGGATCCTTTGCATATTCATATAAGCTTTCTGCATCGGATTCCGTCCATGGACGTAAAATTAATCTATCTGTTTCTATTATCATATCGCTCATTCCCTTCACATCGAATTGATTTTAGATAATTGCATATCGATTTCATTCTATATCACTAACCGGCAAGTATAATCTGCGCTATATAAATCACTATCAAATGCAGTGGATAGAATATATAGAAAAACCACTTTGCAATCTTCGGATGCTTTCCTTTTTTTCCATTGTAGCACGTAACCATCAAAAAATAAGCAAATAGTTGCACTAACAGTCCAACCCAAAAGGTCATGGATAAAAAGAATCCATTCAGGATGAAATTCAAGCAGAATATACTTGCAAACACCCATATAAAACGAACTTTAGCATTATCGCGAAACACGTGAATTCCTAACATAATCAATACGCCGAAAATCATCCACTCACATCCGAACACACAGGTTAACACATCAATCAGGATAATTGTGATAACTCTAGCTTTGAGCGTCCATTTATTCTCCCATACTATTAATGCCACAAGACCAAAAAACAACGTGAAAATGACATTTGTATTCAAGAATAATTCCTTC
>JAZSPZ010000012.1:0-126825 GCA_045537735.1 Lachnospiraceae bacterium | reverse complement strand
CTGATGATACTTATGAGGTACAGGTAGTTTCTTGGTATGATAACGAGAATTCTTATACTAGCCAGATGGTTAGAACAATTAAGTACTTCTCAGAGTTAGCATAATCCAGCGACTTAAGTAGAATTATTAAGACCTAAAAGGTCCGGTCTATATGGACCGGACCTTTTATACATTATGAAGACAATTCTTTTTGAAGTTTTATAGTAAAGAAAACAAACAACCATGCAGTTGTTTATAATATTATTTAATACGAAAGGAGCATAATCATGCTTAACAAGAAATCAGTAGATGATATTAACGTAAAAGGTAAGAAGGTATTAGTTCGTTGCGATTTTAACGTACCATTAATCGATGGTAAAATTACAGACGAGAACCGTTTGGTTGCAGCACTTCCTACAATTAAGAAATTAATCGCAGATGGCGGTAAGATTATTCTTTGCTCACACTTAGGAAAGGTAAAGACAGAAGAAGACAAGCAGACAAAGACACTTGCACCTGTAGCAGCTCGTTTGACAGAGTTGTTAGGTCAGGAAGTGAAGTTTGCAGCAGATTTAGAGGTTGTTGGCCCTAATGCTAAGGCAGCTGTAGAGGCAATGAACGATGGTGAGGTTGTTCTTTTAGAGAATACACGTTTTAGAGCAGAAGAGACAAAGAATGGAGAGGCTTTCTCCAAAGATTTGGCTTCTTTATGTGATGTATTTGTTAATGATGCATTTGGTACAGCTCATAGAGCACACTGCTCTAACGTTGGTGTAACTGAGTATGTTGATACAGCAGTAGTTGGTTACTTAATGCAGAAGGAGATTGATTTCTTAGGTAATGCAGTTAACAATCCAGAGAGACCATTCGTAGCTATCCTTGGTGGTGCTAAGGTTTCTTCTAAGATTTCTGTTATCGAGAACTTACTTGACAAGGTTGATACATTAATCATCGGTGGTGGTATGGCTTATACATTTATGGCTGCCCACGGCGAGGAAGTTGGTAAGTCTTTATTGGAGGAAGATTACAAAGAGTATGCATTAGAGATGGAAAAGAAAGCTGAGGAGAAGGGTGTTAAGTTATTAATTCCTATCGATACAGTTGTCGCTGATGATTTTTCTAATGATGCAAACTTCAAAGTTGTTGAGCGTGGTGGAATCCCAGCGGATATGGAAGGTTTAGATATCGGACCTAAGACAGCTGCTTTATTTGCAGATGCAGTTGCAGGTGCTAAGACAGTTGTGTGGAATGGACCAATGGGATGTTTCGAAATGCCTAACTTTGCCAAGGGTACAATTGCAGTTGCAGAGGCTATGGCTAAGTTAGAGGGTGCTACAACAATCATCGGTGGTGGTGATTCTGCAGCAGCTTGTAACCAGTTAGGTTTCGGAGACAAGATGACACACATTTCTACAGGTGGTGGTGCTTCCCTTGAGTTCTTAGAGGGTAAGGAATTACCAGGTGTAGCAGCAGCTAACGATAAGTAAGAGAAGACTAGTTTAAACATAAGGAGAATAAAATCATGGCAAGAAGAAAAATTATTGCTGGTAACTGGAAGATGAACAAGACTCCAAGCGAGGCAGTTGCGTTAATCAACGAGTTAAAGCCATTAGTAGCAAATGACGAAGTAGATGTAGTATTTTGTGTACCTGCAATTGATTTATCAGTAGCAATTGAGGCTGCAAAGGGTTCTAACATCGAAATCGGTGCAGAGAATATGTACTTTGAGGAGAGCGGTGCTTACACTGGTGAAATCGCTCCGAATATGTTGACAGACCTTGGTGTGAAGTATGTTATCATCGGTCATTCAGAAAGAAGAGATTACTTCGCTGAGACAGATGAGACAGTGAACAAAAAGGTATTGAAGTCACTTGAGCATGGTATTACACCAATTATCTGTTGTGGTGAGTCTTTGACTCAGAGAGAGCAAGGAATTACCATCGATTGGATTCGTCAGCAGATTAAGATTGCATTCTTGAATGTAACAGCTGATCAGGCTAAGACAACAGTTATCGCTTATGAGCCAATTTGGGCAATCGGTACAGGTAAGACTGCAACTTCTGACCAGGCGCAGGAGGTTTGTGGTGCTATCCGTGAGTGCATCAAAGAGATTTATGATGATGCAACTGCAGAGGCTATCCGTATTCAGTATGGTGGCTCTATGAATGCTGGTAATGCAGCAGAGTTACTTGCTAAGCCAGACATTGATGGTGGTCTAGTAGGTGGTGCTTCCCTTAAGCCTGAGTTCGGCGACATCGTGAACTATAACAAGTAATTATTTATATAATAAGTATAGAAATCTGTCTCATGGATTTCCATGTGACAGATTTTCTTTCTTTTATTTAAATGTATGAATTGATTTTGGAAATACGAATGATGAGGTGAAAAATATGCGTGGCAGAATACGTTTCGTGATAATGTTTTTATGTATGTTATTCATTTGTCCAATAAAAGCACAAGCAGAGGAGAAATTTTCGGTATCTGCAAGCTGTCAAAGAGGACAAACTGTAAAGCTTTGTATTTCTGTTGAACAATATGATGATTTACGTGATGGATACGATATTTATCGTATGAATGCTACTACAGGAATGTATGAATTGGTTGGAACAATTGATTTGTACGAAGATGGAACCTATGCATACATGAATGACAATGGCTGGGAGGAATATTACGAGACTGGTGTGTTGAGATTATATTATGATATCAAGGAGGTACATAATATCGGAGAGACATACACATACCAAGTGAAATCCTTCGAATATAATAGTGCATATGACGGAGATGATACAGAGCATAAGGAAAATTACAAAATTTATTTTGATACAGCAGAGACAACCGTTACAATATTAGGCGACAGCCCTAAGATTACCTATGGCAAACGTAGTGGGAAGTTAGGTGCAAAATTAAAATGGACCACGGATAAAACTGCTGATGGTTATTATATTTATGCAGTGAAGAATTATACGAATAAGAGTAGAAAGAAATATGTAGACGTGTATGATGATTCTGCTTATTCTATGGTCAAGGAGATTACAAAAGGAACAACGGGGTCTGCAACTGTTAAGAAATTAATGCATGGTGCAACCTACAATTTTAGAGTTTGTTCATATCGGATTGTGAATGGAGAGAAGCTAACAAGTATGTTATCTGAGCCGAAGTCTGTTTTAATGAATTATTATTCTTATAATGGTGAAACAACAAAGCAAAAAACAAAGAGAGCCTTTGGTTCAGAAAGCAAGAAGAAGAAAAATTTTGCAACGTCATCAAAAGCGGCAAAACAGATGAAAAAAATTAAAATCAAAGTTTGGGATTTTAAAAATGGTAAAAAAGGTAAGAAGGTTACAAGAACGAAGTACCTAACAGTGAATAAAAAGCTGGCACCATCTATTAAAGCGATGTTTGACGAAATTTACAAGTCAAAAGAAAAACAGGTGATTAAAGATATTGGATGTTATAGTTATCGTACCGGTGAGCATATGTATGGTTTGGCGATAGATATTAATCCGAACGAGAATTACATGATAGATGGTAAGAAAATTTTATCGGGTAGCTTTTGGAAACCGAAGAAGAATAAGTATTCTATTCCGTTGGATTGCGAAACCGTTCGCATTATGGAAAGATATGGATTTAGAAGAGGTTTTTGGGGAGACCGAAAAGACTATATGCATTTCTCATATTTTGGAACTTGATACGAGTGGATATTTTTTAGAAGAAAACAGGAAAAGATGTGTCTTTTCCTGTTTTTTTTCTTGTTTTATGAGAATAAAACGAGTATAATATCAAGCGTATATTGTAAAACAAGAGGAAAGAGGTATTGAGATGTACAAAATTGTTAGTAAAGAAACACTCAACAGTGCAGTTGAGTTAATGGAAATTGAGGCACCATTTGTTGCAAACAAATGTGAAGCTGGACAGTTTATTATTGTCCGTGTTGATGAAGACGGTGAGAGAGTACCTCTTACAATTGCTGATTATGACAGAGAGAAGAAGACAGTTACTATCATTTATCAGGTGGTTGGTTATTCTACAGAGTTGCTTTCTAAGAAGAAGGTTGGAGAATATGTAGAAGATTTTGTTGGTCCTCTAGGTATGCCTGCTCCGCTTCATAAGTGTGATCATGTAGTTGGTGTAGCTGGTGGTGTTGGTGCAGCACCATTGTATCCACAGCTTAGAAAGCTTCATGAAATGGGTGTGAAAGTGGACGTAATTATTGGTGGACGTTCTTCAGAATTCGTAATTTTAAAAGAAAAGTTTGAAGAATTTTGTGATAATGTATATATTGCAACAGACGATGGAAGTTTGGGAACAAAAGGATTTGTTACGACTGTGTTGCAGGAGTTGATTGATAAGGGTGAGAAGATTGATGAAGTCATTGCAATCGGACCATTGATTATGATGAAGAATGTGGTTAATGTAACAAAACCACTTAACATTCCAACAGCAGTATCCTTGAATCCGGTTATGATTGATGGTACTGGAATGTGTGGAGGATGTCGTGTAACCGTTGGCGGTGAGACAAAGTTTGCATGTGTAGACGGCCCTGATTTTGATGGATTCTTAGTAGATTTTGATGAGTGTATGAAGAGACAGGGAATGTTCAAGGAAGAAGAACATGAATGTCGCATGAAGAATGCACAGTAAAGATTGGTAATAAGAAATTTACCAAAGAATCATTTAGAATAACATTGGAAAAAGGAGATTACACAATGGAAAGAAATATGAGTATGACAAAGGTGGTAATGCCAGAGCAAGAACCGAATGTTCGTAATAAGAATTTTTCAGAGGTTGCGCTTGGATATACAAAGGAAATGGCAATGGAGGAGGCTGCAAGATGTTTGAATTGTAAGCATAAGCCTTGTATGGATGGTTGTCCAGTTAACGTTCCTATTCCTGGATTTATTGAGAAGGTAGCTGAGGGTGATTTTGAGGCTGCTTATGAGATTATTACAAGTGAGAATGCACTTCCAGCAATCTGTGGTCGTGTTTGTCCACAGGAGAACCAGTGTGAAGGTAAGTGTGTTCGTGCCATTAAGGGTGAAGCAGTTGCAATCGGTCGTTTAGAGCGTTTTGTAGCAGATTATCATATGGCAAATGCTACTCCAGCTACAGTTGACATTGAGAAAAATGGTAAGAAGGTTGCAGTGGTAGGTTCTGGTCCTGCTGGTATCACATGTGCAGGTGAGTTGATTAAGAAGGGATATGACGTAACTGTATTTGAGGCATTACATAAAGCAGGTGGTGTGTTAAGTTATGGTATTCCTGAATTCCGTTTGCCAAAGGATTTGGTGGCAAAAGAAATCGAAACAGTAGAAAAACTCGGTGTTAAGATTGAGACAAATGTTATCGTAGGACGTTCTGTTACTATCGATGAGTTAATGGCAGATGGATATGAAGCAGTGTTTGTAGGATCTGGTGCAGGACTTCCAAGATTCCTAAATATTCCAGGTGAGAACTTACTTGGTGTATATTCAGCCAATGAGTTCTTAACACGAGTGAACCTGATGAAGGCTTATAAGTTCCCTGAAGCACCAACACCAGTGAAGGTTGGTAAGAAGGTAGCGGTTGTAGGTGCTGGTAACGTAGCTATGGATGCTGCAAGAACTGCAAAACGTTTGGGTGCTGAAGAGGTATATATTGTATATAGACGTTCAGAGGAAGAACTTCCTGCAAGAGCAGAAGAAGTGCATCATGCAAAGGAAGAAGGTATTATATTCAAATTGTTGAATAATCCTTGTGCAATTCATGGTGAAGATGGCTGGGTAACAGGTATGGAAGTTATCAAACAGGAGTTGGGTGAACCAGATGCATCTGGAAGACGTTCTCCACAGCCAGTGGAAGGTTCTAATTATATTATTGATGTAGATACTGTTGTAATTGCAATTGGTCAAAGTCCAAACCCATTGATTCGTCAGACAACTCCAGGTCTTGATGTTCAAAGATGGGGAGGAATCATTGTTGAAGAAGATACAATGAAGACTAGCAAAGAGGGTGTATATGCAGGTGGCGATACTGTTACAGGCGCGGCAACAGTTATTCTTGCAATGGGTGCAGGCAAGAAGGCTGCTAAGGCAATTGATGAGTATCTTTCTGCAAAATAATAGTTGAAAATATAACCCGATGGTGAGATGTTTGCTGTCGGGTTATTCTTTATAATGTATACAAAATTGGAGGAAACACGATGTTAGGTAATTCGTTTTATGAAATGGCTGTAAAGTCAAAAGCAACAGGAGATTATTATTTGAAAATGGTATTGGGTATCATTATTACATTGCTTGGTGTACTTGCCTTTCCTTTTGTTGGAGCAATTTCACTTGTTGTGATGGTTATCGGAATCTGTATCATTGTATCTTTTGCACAAGATAAAAATGTGGAATATGAGTATACATTTACAGATGGAAGCATTGAAATTGCGGCGGTGTATAATGATAGCAAGCGAAAGGAACTGTTTTCTTTTGAAATGGATCAGGTATCTATGATTGTTCCGCAAGGTTCTCTTCGCATCGCCAATGAAAGTTTTTCGAAAAAGAGAGATTATTCTTCTAAAACAAAAAATGATAAGGTTTATTGTTTTGTTTTAGAGTCCGAGAAGACGAAAGAACTTGTGTTACTAGAGCCAAATGAGAAGGCGTTAGCACATATTAAAACCTATGGAAGAAATAAAATATATAATGATTAGTTGCAAAATGATGAATTAGAGAGTGGTTAGAATGAAGAGTAATATAATCTTGATTGGAATGCCAAGTTGCGGTAAGAGTACGATTGGTGTTGTGTTGGCAAAGGCGATGGGATATCGTTTTGTGGATTCTGATTTGGTGATTCAAGAACGGACAGGAAAGCTGTTAAGTGAATTGATTGAAGAAAAAGGGCTTGAAGCCTTTAATCAGATTGAAAATGATATCAATGCCTCTTTAGATTACAAAAAGACCATTATTGCCACAGGAGGAAGTGTTATATATGGCAAAGAAGCTATGGAACATTTACGCTCCATT
The DNA here is from genome assembly GCA_045537735.1 of Lachnospiraceae bacterium. Lineage (GTDB taxonomy): Bacteria > Bacillota > Clostridia > Lachnospirales > Lachnospiraceae > CAG-590. Next base: position 119,857 of record JAZSPZ010000012.1, on the reverse strand, counting down.
GGAACAGTTGTATATATTGAACTTCCGTTAGAAGCACTACAGGAGCGAATTGGTGATTTGAATGCACGTGGTGTTTCTATCAAAGCGGACCAAAGTTTTCAAGAGTTATACGAAGAACGCAAACCGTTATATGAAAAGTATGCGGATGTAATTGTTTCTGCAGAAGGATTGTCCATTCGAGAAATAGTACATGTATTAAAAGATAAGCTTAGTGTTTGATATTTTATATCATTTTTTCATACATTGGTTGCAAATTTGAAAGGATATGATAAACTATCCTAGGAAAGTTTCAAAGATTTATATAATAAAAGGAGATATATTATGAGTAAGAAACCAGTCGTTTTAATGGTACTTGATGGTTATGGATTAAATGAAAAGTCAGAGGGTAATGCAATTGCAATGGCAAATACTCCTGTCATGGATAAGTTGATGGCAGAGTGTCCATTTGTTCCGGGTAATGCATCGGGATTGGCGGTAGGTCTTCCTGACGGACAGATGGGTAACTCAGAAGTTGGTCATATGAATATTGGTGCCGGACGTATTATTTATCAGGATTTGACCTCTATTACAAAAGCAATCGAAGATGGCGATTTCTTTGAGAATGAAGCATTGTTAGAGGCAATCGAGAACTGTAAGAAGAATAATTCTGATTTGCACTTGTGGGGATTATTATCTGATGGTGGTGTACATAGCCACAATACCCATGTGTATGGAATTTTAGAGTTATGCAAAAAACAAGGCTTGAGCAATGTATATGTACACCCATTCTTGGATGGTCGTGACACGCCACCAGCGTCTGGTAAGGATTATGTTGCTGATTTGGTTGCAAAGATGGAAGAAATCGGTGTTGGTAAGGTTGCTTCTTTATCAGGCCGTTATTATGCAATGGATAGAGATAATCGTTGGGATCGTGTGGAGAAGGCATATGCAGCACTTGTGTATGGCGAAGGCGAGAAGGCTACAGATCCGGTACAGGCAATGGCTGATTCTTATGAGAAAGAAGTGACAGATGAGTTTGTTCTTCCTACAGTAATCATGGATGGCGACAAGCCAGTTGCTACAGTTAAGCCAAATGATTCAGTAATTTTCTATAATTTCCGTCCAGACCGTGCGAGAGAGATTACAAGAGCATTCTGCGATGATGCCTTTGACGGTTTTGAGCGAAAGAATGGTCGTATGCCACTTACTTATGTATGTTTCAAGGATTATGATGAATCAATTGCTAATAAGCTTGTAGCATTTAAAAAGCAGTCCATTGAGAATACATTTGGTGAATATCTTGCTAAGATGGGTAAGAAGCAGTTGAGACTTGCTGAGACAGAGAAGTATGCGCATGTTACCTTCTTCTTTAATGGTGGTGTGGAAGAGCCTAACAAGGATGAAGAAAGAACATTGGTTAAGTCTCCAGCAGTTGCTACTTACGATTTGCAGCCGGAAATGAGTGCTCCGGAAGTTGGAGAAAAGTTAGATGCAGCCATTACTTGCGGCGAGTATGATGTAATTATCATTAATTTCGCCAACCCAGATATGGTAGGTCATACAGGCGTGATTCCTGCAGCAGTTGCGGCTGTTGAACGAATTGACGCGTGCGTTGGTTCTGCTGTTGAGGCTGTTAAGAAGGTAGATGGTGTATTGTTCATCTGTGCTGACCATGGTAATGCAGAAAAGATGGTAGATTATGAGACAGGTGAGCCACACACAGCCCATACAACAAATCCTGTACCATTTATTTTGGTGAACTATGGTGATGTGAAGCTTCGCGAGGGTGGATGTCTTGCAGATATCGCACCTACATTGTTGGAGATTATGGAACTTCCACAGCCAGCTGAGATGACAGGAAAAAGTTTGATTGTAAAATAATAGAAGTATCTTATATCGAAAGTCCGAAAGTGTATTCTTTCGGACTTTTTGCTTTGTAATAAAATATAATTGTATTTTTGAATAATTGAAAGATTTTTGGAGATACTTTCCGTAAAAGAAAGTTGATAGGAAGGTATCATATTATGAAGGAATATGAGATTTTAGATGTGCATGCGATTGAGATATTGGATTCTAGAGCAAATCCGACATTGGAGGTTACGGTAACATTAAAAGACGGAATTTGTGGAAGTGCAGCAGTTCCAAGTGGTGCATCTACTGGTCAATATGAAGCGCATGAATTGCGTGATGGTGACAAGCGACATATGGGAAATGGTGTTGAGCAAGCGGTGACAAATGTCAATACACGAATTGCAGACAAATTGATTGGAATGAACGTGTTAGAACAAGCTAAAATTGATGCCATGTTGATTAAAGCAGACGGAACAGAGAATAAGCGCAAATATGGTGCCAATGCGATTCTTGGAGTATCTTTAGCATGTGCAAAGGCAGCCGCTAATGCTTTGGGTTTGCCATTGTATCGTTATCTTGGCGGTGTGAATACAAAGGTACTTCCTATTCCCATGATGAATATTCTAAATGGCGGAAAACATGCAGATAATACAGTGGATTTGCAGGAATTTATGATTGCACCAGTGGGAGCAGAAACATTTGCTCATGCAATGGAGATGGCATGCGAAGTGTATCATCATTTGAAAAAAGTTTTAAAGGAAAAGGGGCTTTCTACAGGTGTTGGAGATGAAGGTGGTTTTGCGCCAGATTTGGCAACTACGTATGATGTGCTAGATTTGATTATGGAGGGGATTGATAGGGCAGGTTATAAAGCTGGAACAGATATTAAGATTGCATTAGATGCAGCTGCTTCAGAGTTGTACGATGAAAATTCTGACCAATATTATTTTCCGGGTGAGAGTAAAATGGCAGGAAAAGAGGTTTGTCGCAATGCGGAGGAAATGGTGCAATATTACGAGAGTTTGGTGGAACGTTACCCAATCTTTTCCATTGAAGATGGTTTGAATGAAAATGATATGAAAGGATGGAAATTGCTGACATATCGTTTGGGTGATCGAATACAATTGGTGGGAGATGACTTATTTGTAACAAATACAGAACGATTATCAGATGGTATTCGTAATCATATAGCCAATGCCATTTTAATTAAGTTTAATCAAATTGGAACCCTGACAGAAACCCTAGACGCCATCGAAATGGCGAAAAATGCAGGGTATAAAACAATTATCAGTCATCGTTCTGGTGAGACCGAGGATACATTTATTGCTGATTTAGCTGTGGCGGTGGGGTCTGGCCAGATTAAGACAGGGGCACCTTGTCGTAGTGACCGTACTGCAAAATATAATAAGTTATTAAAGATTGAAGAAGAAGTGGGAAAGGTTGCGAATTACGCTTTCAGATAATGTAAAAATCTTCAAATTATGCTTGTCTTTATGAAAACATTGTGTTAGAATACCGAATAGTGAGTTTTGGAATAGGAGGTGTTTTTGTGAAGACAGCACTTACAATAGTATTTATTTTAGTTTGTATTATAGCGATTGTATTAGTATTATGCCAGGAAGCTAAGGATAATGGTTTGGGAAGTCTTGCGGGTTCTCCAGCAGGTGAAACATACTGGAGCAAGAACAAGGGACGTGATAAGAAAGTAATTGCCACAATTATTTGTGTAATACTTTTCTTAGGTTTAGCATTATTAATTAGTTCCAAGTGGATGAATTAGATGATGAAGCTGCTGCATATACATGTGGCAGTTTTTTTGTTTATAACAAAATATAAGGAGGTGGGATTGTGTCGAAGTACGGAGAAAGAAAACAAAAGGTCATGCAAGTTATAAATGATAAGCATTATAAGCCTTTGAAACAAAAAGAACTTGCTTTTTTATTGCAGGTAGCACCGGAAGATAGAGAAGAATTTAGAGAAATATTGGCAGAACTGGTACAAGAGGGTAAGATTTTGTTGACTAAGCGCGGAAAGTATCAATCCCTGTCCGACATTACCAAGATTGGAATGTTTACCGGTCATCAAAAGGGATTTGGTTTCGTCACTGTGGAAGGGGAAGAAGAGGATTACTATATTCCAGAATTTGCAACGGCAGGCGCACTACACAATGACAAAGTTATGATAAAAATGATAAAAGCTCCGGTTGGTCGTCGAAAAGAAGCAGAAGTAGTTAAGATTTTGGAACATGGCAATACAGAGATAGTTGGTTACTACCAGAAAAATAAGAGTTTTGGTTTTGTGATTCCAGACAATCAAAAGATTTCAGATGATATCTTTATTTCTAAGAAAGACAGTATGGGTGCTGTTACAGGTCACAAAGTTGTGGTTGAACTTACCAATTTTGGAGATAAAAGAAGAAAACCAGAAGGAAAAGTGATAGAGATTCTTGGTCATGTGAATGATCCAGGGACGGATATCCTATCTATTGTCCGAGCATTTAATATTCCCATGGAATATCCTGAACAGGTAATGAATACACTGGAACAGATTCCGGATTGTGTATCACAGGAAGAAGTAGAAGGTCGTCTGGATATTCGTGATTGGAAGACTGTTACAATTGATGGAGAAGATGCAAAAGATTTGGACGATGCCATTACGTTATCAAAAACGAAACAGGGCTATCAGCTGGGTGTTCATATTGCAGATGTTTCACATTATGTAAGAGAGCATTCGCCTTTAGATAAGGAAGCTTTAAAGCGAGGAACCAGTGTTTATCTGGTCGACAGGGTGATTCCAATGTTGCCTCATAAGCTTTCGAATGGTATTTGTTCCTTAAATGCAGGAGAAGATCGGTTGGCTCTGTCTTGTATTATGGATATTGATGTTTCTGGTAAAGTTGTAGGGCATAAAATTGCAGAGACGATTATTCATGTTGATCGTAGAATGAGCTATAATCAGGTGGATGCGATTTTGAAAGCAAATGCGATTCAAACAGGTGGTATCTACGATGATGTGGATTATGATAAAGGTATGAATCGAATCACCGGAGAAACGGTTTATACTTGCATAAATGACATTTCTTTAAGCCTCAATGATGGAACAAAGATTCATGGTGAGGAGATTTTACAAGAGTATCAAGACTATTTGGAATACTTTGTAGATATGCAGCAACTATCTAACATTTTGAGAAAAAGACGTATGGATAGGGGTTCTATTGATTTTGATTTTCCAGAGTCAAAGATTGTGTTAACCACCGAAGGAGAACCAGTAGAAATTGGTCCATATGACCGTAATCCTGCCCATAAGATTATTGAGGATTTTATGTTGATGGCTAACGAGACCATTGCGGAAGATTATTTTTGGCAGGATGTTCCTTTTGAGTATCGTACGCATGGTACGCCAGATAAGGAGAAGGTACAGAAACTTACAAGTATGATTTCTAATTTTGGATATCATTTTAAGACGTCAGGAGAGAATATACATCCAAAAGAGTTTCAAAAGTTATTGCAAAGAATTACAGGCACTCCGGAAGAAGGATTTATTAGTCGTATGACATTGCGGACGATGCAACAAGCTAGATATTCTACACAATGCAGTGGTCATTTTGGCCTGGCAACGAAGTATTATTGTCATTTTACATCTCCAATTCGACGTTATCCGGACTTACAGATTCATAGAATAATTAAAGAGAATCTGCAAGGAGAATTAACAGGAAAGCGCCTGGCACATTATAGTGGAATATTGCCACAAGTAGCTGATGCAAACTCTCAGATGGAGAGAAGAGCTCAGGAAGCTGAACGCGAGGTTGAAAAGCTGAAAAAGGTCCAGTTTATGAGTAAACGTATCGGTGAAGTGTATGAGGGAATTATTTCTGGTGTGACGGGATATGGTTTGTATGTGGAACTTCCTAACACAATTGAAGGAATGGTGAGAATTTCTAGCATCCCTGATGATTTTTACATTTACTATGAAGAAAATATGTCTATAATAGGCAAAGAAACGGGGCATACCTATGTGATGGGCCAGAAGGTTCTTGTAAAAGTTGTACACGTGGATAAAATGCTTCGTACCATCGATTTTGAATTGGTGAATGACGAATTGGTGGATGTAGATTATGAAGAAAAAGAACTCATTGACCGATATACAAATGTAAGATAACAATAGTTAGCAGATGATAATGAAAGAGAAAGAGGGATTGTATGCCAAAACAAAAAGGGGAACGCCTTATAGCCAATAATAAGAAGGCATATTTTGATTATTTCATAGATGAAAAGTTTGAAGCAGGTATTGCACTACACGGCACGGAAGTGAAATCACTACGCATGGGCCATTGTAGTATCAAAGAATCTTTTGTATCGGTGGAGGATGGCGAGGTTTATATTCGTCAAATGCATATTTCACCATATGAGAAGGGGAATATCTTTAATAAAGATCCATTGCGACCTAGAAAATTATTGCTTCACAAGTATGAAATTAATAAAATTATGGGACAATCTAAGTTGAAAGGATATACCATTGTGCCTTTACGTGTGTATTTCAAAGATAGTTTGGTCAAAATTGAAATAGGTCTTGCCAGAGGTAAGAAACTATATGATAAACGAAATGACATTGCTAAAAAAGATATGAAGCGTGAGGCGGAGAAAGAATTCAAAATTCGCAATTTAGGATAATAGTTCCTTATGTTCAACTGTTGGTTCACTAAAAATTCATTTTATTTTTAATAGAATTGTGTTATGATTGTTATTGAACGAAAATGGATTGTCTTTTCATTGAGATATGAAAAGATACACAGGAGGAAGTTATGAGCCAAGAAAAAGTTGAGCAGAGAAAATATGCAAAGAAACATCGCAAAGAGTTAGAGAGAAAACGTAAGATTTCCATAGCAGTTAAATGTATCGTTGCCGCATTGATTTTAGGTATCGTTGTTGGTATTCCAGTCGGTTTAAGTATTTACAAGAGTATTCCAAAGTATGTAGGTGATTCTTCGTTGGAGTCATATATCAACACATATTTTGATGACACATATTCTTCTGATTTGGAAGAGATGAAGGAACGTATGGTATCAACGGAAGAAACAACAGAATAGTATGTAACTATACAATCAGACAATCTTAATTTAATCAGGGGTTGTACTGGTTTCGACGGGGATTTAGAAATCATGGAAGCCATTGATGGACCAGGACCATCTAAAAACTTGGAAATAAATATAAACGCAGACAATAAGTTAGCGTACGCTGCCTAGTGGTAGCTGTCTTACCTAAGTTAACCCATGGCTTAGGATAAGGCATCAAAACAGTGGGGCACTTTGCTGTGAAAGCTTTGACACAGTAAAAGATATATGAAGCTACTAAAAGCCTTAGCCTGTCGGTTGGCGAAGGTTTGAGGGAATGTCAAAAAAGCGACTGTAATGGGAGATGCCATGATGGAAGAGTCTTCGGACGCGGGTTCGATTCCCGCCAGCTCCATCTATAATGGACTATAATAGCCTTTCGTTTTTTAGAAAGGCTATTCGTATTAGGAGGTTTTTATGGATAAGGAATCACTTATTGTGGAAGGCTTTGTGTTTCCAAGTTATAAAGAAGCACAGATTGCCCAGAAAGAACAAGTGAATATAGAAGCAATTCGAAAACGCATTCGGGGAGCAGATGGCAAAACGTCTTACGAGTTGTATTGTAAGCTGATGGAACGTGACATGTTCAATACCATGGTGGGATATAGTTTTTTGTATGAGTTACGCCACGAACTGATTGAAAAGTACGGCTATCGTGAACAAGAGCTTCCTAATATTCAGCTTCCTAAGAAAATGGAATATGACAGAGTGGTACAATTGAATCAGGGAAAAATGGAAACAAAAATCCAACATTTGATGATGGTAAAAACAAGAATGACAATTACCATTGTTGCGTTATTGTTTGTAATTGTTGGTATGTTTATTATTGCGGCAGTCAATCCTAATGTTGGTTACGTCAATACGGAACACAAGATTTTGAATAAATATTCTGCTTGGCAGGAAGATTTGGAGCGTAGAGAAGCCGCAGTGAAAGAAAAAGAAGAGCAATTAAATATAGAATCCCCCCAATAGGTCACATTTCGTACATAATTTAGCGATATAATGTGCCTAGGTAATGAATGTGAAAAAAGAGACAGATTCTTTCCCTGTCTCTTTTTCTATAAAAGGAGGTATTATATGAATCCAATTAAAATATTGGTAGTTGATGATGAGGTCCGCATGAGAAAATTGGTAAAGGATTTTCTGGTGAAAAAGGGATATAGTGTGATAGAAGCCGATAATGGTGAAGAAGCGGTAGATTTGTTTGTTGAGGATAAGGAAATAGCATTGATTATATTAGATGTCATGATGCCTAAAATGGATGGATGGCAAACATGCAAGGAAATCCGTGGGTTTTCAGAAGTTCCCATTATTATGCTGACGGCTAAATCTGATGAACGCGATGAATTATTGGGATTTGAATTAGGTGTTGATGAATACATATCAAAGCCATTTAGCCCCAAGATTTTAGTTGCCAGAGTTGAGGCGATTTTACGACGAGCATCAGGTGTATCTCAAGAAGAGTTTTTAATTGCAGGCAATATTGAATTAGATATATCCGCACATACAGTTAAGGTGAATGGAGAGTATATTGACTTAAGCTATAAAGAGTTTGAATTGTTAAATTACTTTGTTGTAAATCAAGGTGTTGCTCTTTCGAGAGAAAAGATTCTCAATAATGTGTGGAATTATGATTATTTTGGAGATGCAAGAACCATTGATACCCATGTAAAAAAGCTTCGTAACAAATTAGGTGATTGCGGAGAATATATCAAAACGATATGGGGCATGGGATATAAGTTTAATGTAGAAGAGGAATAATATGTTTACACGAATGAAACATTCATTGCGGTTTAAGTTAACAATGTTTTTAATGGTTTTGATGACCATGACGATATTCGGATCTATTCTTGTTACACAATTATGTGTTAGAGGGTTTTTCCTGAGCGAATTAAAATATCGTATGATTAATATGTACAATGATATCAATGTGATTTTTGCCCAAGATGACTTTTCTGATGTGGAAATTTCAGAGCATTTATCTCGCTTGGCCGCTAATGGAGAGGTGAATGTGTTTGTATTGTGTCAAGACAATACAATTTATAGCAACATTAATGAAGAGAGCAAAATGTGGGAGAGTATGCAATCCATTGCCTCTTTGCTGGTGGGAGAAAATGAAGGGAATCTGAGTGATAGCTTTTTCCGTGAAGGGAAAGGATATTGGATTTTTCATCAAAATTATGATCGGAAATTAGATTCTAATTTTTATGATTTGGTTGGCGTTTTGGATGACGGTAGCCTAGTTGCATTGCGTTCTTCGGTAGTTCGTTTTAACGAGAGTGTGGCAACAACAATGAAATTATACATATATGTTGGTACAGCAGCAATCCTAGTTGGGTGTTTTGCGATGTTTTTTGTCAGCAGTTCTTATGTAAGACCGATTCATCAAATGGCAATTGTTGCAAAAAGAATGGCTCAGTTGGATTTCGATGTCAAGGTTGAAAGTCATTCGAAGGATGAAATTGGTGAATTGGGAAAAAGTATTAATTCTATGTCAAAGGAATTAGAGAGCACGATTTCGGAATTGAAAACGGCTAATGCTAAGCTGCAACAGGATATTGAAGAAAAAACGCAGATTGATGAAATGCGTAAAGAATTTTTATCACATGTATCTCACGAATTGAAAACCCCGATAGCTTTAATTCAAGGTTATGCAGAAGGTCTGAAAGAGAATATTTCAGATGATCCAGAGAGCAAAGATTTTTATTGCGAAGTGATTATAGATGAAGCTGACAGAATGAATACTATGGTAAAGAAATTGTTGGCATTAAATGAATTAGAATTTGGGATTGATCAAATCAGTTTTGAGCGATTTGATATTGTGGAACTGATGAAAAATGTAAATGCATCGTCGGAAATCCTATTGCAGCAAAATGAAATACAACTGCAATTTGACCACGAAAAACCAATTTATGTGTGGGCTGATGAATTTTTAATAGAAGAAGTATATCGTAATTATCTTAGTAATGCAATTCATTATGCTAGTGGTGATAAAAATGTTAGTGTGACATCTGAACAACGTGAAGATGTATTGCGAATTATGGTATTTAATGAAGGTGAACATATCCCAGAGGAAGAATTGAAAAAAATATGGATTAAATTCTACAAAGTGGATAAGGCAAGAACGCGAGAGTATGGAGGAAGTGGCGTAGGCTTGTCAATTGTTGCTGCAACCATGAAATTACATGGAAGGGAATATGGTGTTTATAATACAGAAAATGGTGTGGTATTCTATTTTGAGTTGGAATTATCAAAACAACACTTGAATGATGAAAATTGTTGAAGAAAGACAAAGTTCATGGTAAAATATTTCATAGTATATTGATTCAAATGACAGAGGGATTAAGATGATAAAAAAGAAATTAGCGCTGTTGATTGTGAGCCTTTGTGCGGTGCTTTTAGTTGGCTGTGGAAAGGTCATTGATTTAACAGAGGAAGAGACACAATTAATTGCAGAATATGCAGCAGAGTTGCTCTTGAAGTACGATAGAAATTATGTTGATCGTATTGATGTGGGCAATGAAAAGAATGAGGAAATGTCTTCGGAAGCGCTAGAGAGTACTGTAGAAGAGAATGCAACAGAACATACATCCAGTGAGGAGATAACGGAGTCAGCTTCTACAGAGAAACAAGTGGAGGAGGATTTTAAGGACGAGAACACTGGTGAAGAACTGTCGGACGATGAATCGCAGGATTTGCCGGATGGCAAAACAGTTGGTACAGAAAGTGATATAGCTGTTATTGCTGGGATAGATGGTGGCAAGATTACATTTCGTGATTATTCCATCGTGGATATGTATCCTGCTACAGATGAGCAAGGAGAGTTTATATATTTAGAAGCATCAGAAGGGTATCAATTGCTTGTTTTAAAGTTCGATGTAGTGAACACTACATCAGATATGTTGTCAGTATCATTGATGGACAAGGACTTGGATTATCGTATTGTGTGTAATGGAACGAAAGCAGCAAATCCAATGCTTACAATCTTAATGGATGATTTGGGAACTTTAGAGACGAATGTTGAGCCAGATGTTCCACAGGAAGCTGTGTTGATTTTCCAGATTTCTGATGGAATGCAAGATGATTTAGATACAATGGATTTATATGTTACATATAGCGAGACAGAGAACGTGATTCATATTTTACAATAAGGGGGTTGCTTATATGGATACTAATATTTTATTGGAAAGTGGAACGAATGAGTTAGAGGTATTGGAGTTTATGATTGCTGGCAATCATTATGGTATCAATGTTGCAAAGGTTAGGGAGATACTGAATATGACAGAGATTACGCCAATTCCTAATTCACATCCTTGTATTGAGGGTATCTTTATGCCTCGTGATACAATTATAACGGTAATTAATTTAGTGAAAGCTCTTGGCTTTCCAGAGAAGATGGATTGCAGTAACGATATGTTGATTGTTACCAATTTTAATAATTTGAACATTGCATTTGATGTTGATCAGGTGCTTGGTATTCATCGTGTTTCATGGCAGGATATTGTAAAACCGGACTCTACAGTTAATGCACCAGGTGCAGGTATTGCCACTGGTATCATTAAGAAATTGCAAGATTTGATTATTATTTTAGATTTTGAGCGTATTGTTGAAGAAATCTGTCCAGAGACGAGTATTAAGATGTCGCAGATCAAACAGCTTGGTGAGAGAGAACGTAACAATATTCCAATTATTTTAGCAGAAGATTCTCCTATGTTACAGAAGCTTGTAATGGATGCTTTGACACAAGCAGGGTATACCAATTTGAATATTTATGCCAACGGTCAAGAAGCATGGGACAAGTTGTTGGAGCTTAAGAAGAATAACGGTGTAGATTATGGTGCCAAATGTGTTATTACAGATATTGAGATGCCACAGATGGACGGACATCGCCTGATTCGTTTGATAAGAAGTGATGATGCATTGAAACACTTACCGATTATTGTATTTTCGTCTTTGATTAACGAGGATATGAAACGTAAAGGTGAGAGACTTGGAGCGGATGCGCAAATTTCTAAGCCGGAGATTGGTCAGCTTGTGAGTTGTATTGATAATTTGATTATCACAATGGATTAATAAGATGTTATGAATATAAGAAAAGGGTTGTGAAGTTATATTCACAACCCTTTTTCTTGATAACGAATCATAGTGAATTAATCTAATGGGAATTCACCAGTTGCATCATCATTAAATACACAGTATACCATATTCTCTTCTGGCTTAACATATAACTGAAGAGATGTTAATTCAGATGCCTTCTTGCCAGTTGCTGTCCATACCTTCTTTGCTTTAGCAACTAGAGCTTTTTCTTCTAACTGCTTTTCCTGATATTCAACATATAATGTAGACTTCATGAAAAAACCTCCTTTGTTTAAAATCGATATGTACACTATATAATAAATATTTTTAAAAAGCAAGTGTTTCAGAAATAACATATAGAAATTAAATGAGAGTATATAGTGGTTGTTTCTTGTTAAAATGTAAAACATATGGTACAATAACTATGTTTGTTTATACGGTTTTAAGATAAGAAATATGAGGTGCATTTATGGATGAGAATTATCTTGACAGTCTTTTGAACGAAGTTTCACTAGATAAAGAGATTGACCATAAAATTGAAGAAGAGTTAGATCATCAGATGCAACAGGAAAAGCGTCAATATCAAGAACAGCAACTTGTTTCAGATGAGGAATTATTTAATCTGGATTTGGAGTTGGATGCGAATGAAATGATGCCAGAACAAGATGTTCATTTCTCAGAAGCACAGATGGATGAATTGGATCATTTGGATAGTTTGGCAGATTTAGATATTGGGGATTTGGATTTTTCTGATATTGATTTTGATGATTTGGATGTTACCAAATTAGATGGTGTTGAAACAGAAAATCTTGATGATTTATTAAAAGATTTCGAGGGAGATTTGGATGTCGCCAATTTGTTTGACACACAACAAGATCATCAAGTCTCACCGGAACAGCCAATGATGCCGGAGCAGCCTGTTTCATCAGAACTTCCGATATCAACAGAATCGCAAGCGGATTTGAATGAGGATGCATTTGATACGGATCAGTTTTTGGATAGTTTGTTGGAGGAGGAAACAGTACCGACAGAATCAGCTGGGCAGGATTTTCCGGAAATTTCTGAGGATGTAGCAGTAGCGTCATCCAATAACGAAACGGTTGATGCAGATGAAGATTATGATTTGTTACAAGCGTTAGAAGAATTTGGCGGTTTCGAAGAAACACCGAAACAGGAGGAACCGGTTAGTCAATTATCGGATTCGGATTTAGATGATTTAGATGATATCCTATCTATGCTAGACTTAGATGATGTTTCTACCGATAAACCTTCAAGTGAAGCTGAACCAGAAATGACACAAACGGAGGAGCATACTAGCCAATTCATTAACATTGATGATTTTGAAGAATTGCCAGCATCTAAGCCGGATAAAAAGCAGCAATTGATGGAAATGTTGTTTGGGGAACCAGATGAGGATGATATTCTATCTGAGGAAGAATTAGCTGAGATTGAAGCTAAAAAAGCTGCAAAGAAGTTGAAAAAAGAAGAGGCAAAGAAAGCCAGAGAAGAAAAGGCACAAGCAGCAAAAGAAGAAAAGGCTGAGAAGAACAATCAAAAGAAAAAAGCAGAGCAAGACAAGAAACTTCTTAAAGCGCAGAAGAAACAACTATTGCGTGCGGAAGCATTGGCAGAAGCTGCCAATGAAAAGAAGTTGAATAAGCCAATGGTGATTTTTATTTTTACATTGTTTTTAGGGGCGACTTTTTTATTTTTCGTCACAACGAACAACTTTAATTATTCCTTAGCAATCGAAAAAGCAACGAATTATTTTGCAAATCAAAAATATCGAAAAGCTTATGACGAGATTGTTGGTGTTGAAGTTAAGGAAAAAGATGAAGATTTGAAGGATCGCATATACACAGTTATGTATGTAGAACGACTCTATGAATCCTATTTAAATAATATGGAATTAGGACGACAAGAGAAGGCCCTGGATTCTTTGTTGAGAGGTGTTTCAAAGTATTATGAACATTATGAGGAGGCACAGGAACTAGGTATAACCAGTGATATAGATTATTCTTTTAATCAGATAAAAATGGTTCTAAATGATCAATATGGTATCACAGTAGAACAGGCGGTCGAGATAAATAAGCTTGATGATTATGATTATGTGCAATCCATTCAATCGATTGTCGGTGGTGTTAGTATTGATGCAAAAAGTGATGATCAATCCGAAGACGGACAAGCTGCTATAGACCAAAGTTCGGAAGATGCGGCAATGCCCGAAGAAAAGGAAGAGGAAGTGGAAGAATGATAGCAATACTTGATTATGATGCAGGTAATATAAAAAGCGTAGAAAAGGCCTTAGCGTATTTGGGACAGGATGCAAAAATTACCCGTGACAAAGACGAGATTATGGCAAGTGAAAAGGTTATATTACCTGGCGTGGGCAGCTTTGGAGATGCTATGGGCAAGCTTCGAGATTACCATTTAGATAAAGTGATTTATGACGTTGTTGATAAAAATATTCCATTTTTGGGTATTTGTCTTGGTCTGCAACTGTTATATGAAAGTAGTGATGAAACACCTGGTGTAACAGGTTTGGGATTGTTAAAGGGTACAATTAACCGTATTCCGGATGCGCCTGGACTTAAGATACCGCATATGGGATGGAATTCTTTAGATGTCAAAGAGGGTGCAACCTTGTTTCAAGGTCTTCCGTCAAATCCTTATGTATATTTTGTACATTCCTATTATTTAAAAGCATTGAATGAAGAGGAAGTGGCGGCAACCACATACTATTCTACACAGATTCATGCCAGTGTAGAAAAGGATAACATTTTTGCATGTCAGTTCCATCCAGAAAAAAGTAGTGCAGTGGGATTAAAGATTTTAGAGAACTTTGTTTCTTTACCATCTCCTATGAAGGAGGATTGTTAGTATGCATACAAAGAGAATTATTCCTTGTTTAGATGTGACTGGAGGGCGTGTGGTAAAGGGTATCAATTTTGTCAACTTGAGAGATGCAGGTGATCCGGTTGAGGTTGCAAAAGCATATGATCAAGCTGGTGCAGATGAATTGGTATTTTTGGATATTACAGCGTCTTCTGATGCAAGAAATATTGTAATTGATATGGTGCGCAGAGTTGCGGAAACAGTGTTTATTCCATTTACAGTTGGTGGTGGGATTCGTACGGTGGAAGATTTTAAAGTAATTTTAAGAGAAGGAGCCGACAAGATTTCAATTAACTCATCTGCCATCAATACACCGGAATTGATTAGTGACGCGGCTGACAAGTTTGGTAGCCAATGTGTTGTTGTTGCTATTGATGCGAAACGACGTGTTGATGGTTCTGGTTGGAACGTATACAAAAATGGTGGTCGAATTGATGTGGGATTAGATGCTGTAGAATGGGCCATGAAAGCAGAAAAAATGGGAGCAGGAGAGATTCTATTGACCAGTATGGACTGTGATGGCACGAAGGCAGGTTATGACATAGAACTTACAAAAATGATTAGTGAAAATGTGTCGATTCCGGTAATTGCTTCAGGCGGAGCTGGAACCATGGATCATTTTTACGATGCATTAACTGAGGGGAAAGCGGATGCAGCTTTAGCCGCTTCTTTATTTCACTATAAAGAATTGGAGATTGTTGATTTGAAACAATATCTTAGGGATAAAGATGTACCAATGAGATTATAATAATGATAACAATTAAGATGAACACAATTGACGTACAGGATTATTTGATGGTTCGTTCAAAAGTTGGATGGATTACGCTATTAGAAAAACAAGCTAAAACAGCTTTAGAACACAGTATTTGTACAATAGGTGCTTATGAGAATGACCAGTTGATTGGAATGGGTAGAATTGTAGGCGATGGTGCAGTCATATGCTATATACAGGATTTGATTGTTGTACCAGAATACCAGAGCAAAGGTGTGGGCTCTATGATTTTAGAGCATTTGGTGGAATATGTTAAATGTATTCAAAAAGAAAACTCCCAGATGATGCTTTGCTTGATGTGTGCAAAGGGCCGAGAAGAGTTTTATGAGAAACATGGTTTTATAGCAAGACCGACAGAATCTTTGGGTCCTGGGATGATACAATACTTAAGAAAATAGATGTGATAGAAACTTTGATGTAAAGTGTTTGAATAATCTGATGTTTTATAATTTGGAGACTGATATGTTAAAAGGCAAAACTAGTGTAAAGCGATGGATAATAACATTTTGTCTATTTATATTGTGCTGTAGTGTTTTAACTGCGTGCGGAAATAAGGCAGACAAAAATGGTTCTAAAATTTCAGATGATGGTAGAAGCTATGGTGGTTTAATCACTGGTGAAACAGGAGAGAAAATAGAAACAGCATTTTTTGATGTGACGGTGGAAGATGCTGTGCGATATGATACTTATCAGTTTGATGATGGTTTGTATCAGGCAGAGGATGGCAATACTTATTTAGTGGTAACACTTACCATTGAAAATACCTATAAAGAGGATATTGCCATGAGTATCACAGATTTTACTCTTGATTTCGACGATAATGAAGCGAAGGAAATTATAACAGGATACGGCAAGGCTGATTTGAAACAGAATCACTTTATGGATAATATTTTCACCTTGAAAGAAGGAGAGTCTGTTACAAAATCCATTCTGTTTATTGTCAAGAATAAGAAAAATTATAAACTGTGCTATACTGAGTATTATGAAGATGAATTTGTCGGAGATTCTTTTGAAATTCAAATGACATCAAAAAAGATTTCTACGAAGACGGAGAATACGACCAGTGAACAGGAACCGATTGAATAGGATGGAATATCATAATACAAAAAGATAGGTTTTTATTATTATGATTATGCCGAATATGGAAAATAACAACGAGAGAAGACCATCGTCATTGTGTAGAGGTCTTGTACATGTGGTGCAAGCAGGAGATACGCTATATAAGTTAGCTAGACAATATGATGTTAAGTTATTTGACATTATGAGATTAAACCCGTATGTAAATGTTTATAATTTGCAGATAGGAGATGAAATCTGTATTCCGTCAGCTCCAGCAAGACCGGAAAGAACATATGTAGTAAATGCGGGAGATACAATACAACGCATATTGCAGGCATTTGACGTGGATTTTGATACTTTGGCTAGATGGAACCCTATGTTAACGGATGTGGAGTTGCCAGAAGGATTAATTATTACATTACCCTTGATACAGCCAAGAGTCGATGTAGATGATTTGGATGACATGTTTGATGATATGGATTAGCATATCAACACATATATATAGATGTTAATATTTCGCCGAGGTTAAGGCTTCGGTGAAATACATATACAAATTATGATAATAATAGTAGAGGATGATTTGCAATGGATTTAATGACAAAATTAGAACGTAAATATGGTAAATTTGCAATCCCCAATCTAACAATCATGCTAATAATATGCTTTATTGTTGGATATATGATTCAGATTTTTAGTGGAGATGCCATATATTATATTAATCTAAACCCGGAACTTATTATGCACGGACAGATATGGCGTTTGATTTCGTGGATTTTGATGCCACCAAGTGGTGTTAGTATTTTGATTATTATAACATTGATGTTCTATTTTCATGTGGGACGAACATTGGAAAATGTATGGGGTGATTTCAAATACACGCTCTATATTATTTCCGGCATTGTGTTTACGGATATTGGTGTGGTAGGAACCTATCTAGTAATGAAGCTTTGTGGATTAGAAGAATATGCAAGTATGTATGCAACATATTCGGATGTATCAACATACTATTTGTGCATGAGTATGTTTTTGGCCTATGCATTTATGTTTCCTGATATGCAAGTGTTACTGTATTTCTTCATCCCAATCAAAATAAAATGGCTTGGTTATCTAGATATTGCATATCTCATTTATGCAGTATTGACGTATGGAATGGTAGGCTATTATCCAGGTATGGTAACAGTCATTGCATCGGTACTGAACTATATTGTATTTTATTGCTTAATGAAAGGAAAGAATAGAGTTAGTTCTGCTCACAGAAAACGCAAAAAAACCTATAAAAAGGAAGTACGGGAAACACAGATTCTCACAAGACACAAATGTACAATATGTGGGCAAACAGAAGAGGATAATCCGAATCTGGAGTTTCGTTATTGCTCACGTTGTAATGGCAATTATGAATATTGCCAGAATCATTTGTTTATTCATGAACATAAAAGGTAAACAAATGGAATAAATGATACAGATAGAAAAGGAATCGCAGCATGAAGAAAGAAAATAAGAAAATAATGAGAGATATATTGCAGGGAACAGATTTGGAGATGAATCTTCCTGCTTATGCAAATGCATACATTAGTGCAACTTATCAATACAGTTTGATTCATCTTGTGTTGAATTATTATACGATTAAGGAAATTCAGGATGATACCAATGGTATTTCGAAGGATACGTATTTATCAATGGTGGTGGATAAGCTACATACAATGTTATTTCAGACTATTCTTGTAAAGGATATGTCTGCAGATTATGAAGCAATTTTGAAAGATATTCATAGTCTACGTGATGAAATGACAAAGAAAATGACGATTCTTACGGCGTATACAGATGCATTGCAGATTTATGAATACGTATTAAACCGTATTGAATACACTGTAAAGGGTGAGGAGATTCCTGTTGAAGAAACAGAGCTTGCCGCAAAAGTGTTCCAGTATTTGTTTCATGACAATGACAAGATGGTTGTAAATAGCAAGATTCAAATGGTGACAGGTCAGTTGCCGATTCGTATGACGAAGAATCGATTTTTTGACTATTTAACAGATACATTGAACATATATAACGGTTCAGACAAGTCCTCAGTAGATGATTTTGTTGCGATGTTGAAGTCTACAGCCCTGCTAGAATTGCCAGAAGGGTTTGAAGATGCATATCCAGCCATTGTTGGTGTGATTAAGATATTGCAAGAAACAGATTTTAAGGCAGTAGATTTAGATGCATATAATACAATTATGGAACAGTTTGCATTTACAACAGATTACTTGACAGAATTGGTAAGTAACTATTTGTTGGTGATGGAGATTGTAAATGACTTGTACGCTGCACTGTTAGCGTTACCATACGAAAAGAATGAGAGCGACATAACGACGGTTTGTATTGATATGTTGAAAGGCTTGCATGATGCATTTATCTCTGAGAGTGAGATTCCGGAAGTAGTGAATGATGGATTTATACAGATTGAAGGTAGACAAGAAGAGCTTGGCGAAGAGATCTTACAGTATGAGAGTATTTTAACAGAGGTTACTACAGAACATAAGGATACCATCTCTTGGATTATGTGTGACAAGATGTTTAACGGTTTGTCTTTGATTTCTAAGTTGATGTCCAATAGTTTGTTTGTGGATTTAGAACAAAGTGAAATCAATGAGGCTCCGGCAGACATGGATTATATAACTGCAAAGAGAGATGAATTGGTAGGTTTGCTGTCTGCATTTTTTGGTTCACATCCGAAAGAAGTAAACCGTGCAGTGATGGCAGCACTGTTTTCTAATATGCCAGTATTGTTTAATTCCCAGCAGGAAGTGAAAGATTATATTGAATATAGCTTGAATCATTGTAGCAACCCAGGTGAGTTAATGGCATGTGCTAAGATTTTAGAAGATATGATGGAAGAGGAATAGCAGAATAGCAGGTGAGAATATGGATATCCGAGTTCATGAACAATTGTATAGTGAGGGGATTTCGGATAGAAAGCTTGCATCTATACAGAAAAAAATTAAAAAGAAATCGCCTAAGTTGGATTTATTCTTGGTTACATTACCTTTAGGAAGTGAGGGAATTTTGGAGGTATATTGGTATCCGGAATTATTACAAAAATATTATCAGGAAATGAATGTAGAGGTGATTGTTGTTGGAATTGCAACGGAAAGAGACCAAGCATTTCATTTGATAGAACAAATTGTATTAGATGTAGGTTATGAAAATGGGAAAATACCAATTAAGGATTATTTTAAGGTGAGTTGATGATTTTATCCGTATTGAAGATAATCGGAATTGTTCTTCTGGTTATTTTGGTTTTATTGATTTTCATATTAGGTATGATATTATTTATTCCAATTCGTTATTGGTTTACGGTGGAATATGAAGGGAATCCCAAGGCAGATGTGTTGGTCAAATGGAGTCCGATTCTATTGAAAGCTACAGTGAATTTTAAGGATAACAAGTTAGAATATATTGTCAAGATGTTAGGTGGCGTCGTTATGACAAACACGGATGCTCCACTTTCATGGATTGGAAGAAAGTTTTTTGGGGATGATGAGGACATACAAACGGACAGTGATACCAATTATGATAAGTCAAAACAAAAACAATCGAAAAGGACCATGGAAGTTGAAAAGAAAGAAAATAAAAAGACAGGTTTTGTTATCATAGATGATGAGATCGAATTTGAAAAACCAGAAAGTGATACGAAGAAGATAACCAAGGTGTCGCAGAAAAAACAGGAGAAAACAAAGCAATCTGTTGTTCAAAAGATACGAAGAAAAATACAAGATATTAGAAGAAAGATTAAGCAATTCTTTGAAAAAATCAAAAAGATTAATGAAAAAAGAGAAGCGCTGCTCAATGTGTATCATCACAAACGTTTTGAAGTGGCAAAAAAGGATGCTGTTGTATATATTAAGACCTTATGGAATATTATAAAACCAAAACATTTAGAAGGATACGTTCATTTTGGTTTGGAGGATCCGGCAGCTACAGGACAAGTACTAGGCATCATAGCAATGTTTTTGGCATGGTATCACGAATTTCTTCAGGTGGAACCAGATTTTGAACATGCTTGCCTCGATGGTAATTTGAAAGGGAATGGTAAAATTCGCTTATTCTCTGTTGTTAAATTGATTATTAAGATAATGTTTAATAAAAATCTTATAAAAGTAATAAAGAAAGTACAAACTATAATAGAAGCGTAGGAGGGAAACAAAATGGCAAATGATTTTAACACAACAGTAGGTTCATTATTTCAGGGGATGGATAAGTTTATTTCCACTAAAACAGTAGTAGGTGATCCTACAACCATTGGAGATACGATTATATTACCATTGGTTGATGTGAGTTTTGGTGTGGCTGCAGGTGCATTTTCAGGTACTGATAAAAACAATGGTGCTGGTGGACTTGGTGGAAAGATGACGGCAAGTGCTGTGTTGGTGATTAAAGATGGGCAGATTCGATTGGTAAATGTTAAGAATCAGGATACTGTAACGAAGGTTTTGGATATGGTTCCGGATTTAATTGATCGTTTCCAAAAAAAAGGAGACAAGGATGTAATAACAGAAGAAGTTGAGGTAGCGGTTTCTAATGTTGTTACAGAGGTGGAGAAATAGTCTAATCGCGAAAAATCATTCGTTATTTTTGAATGTTAGTCACAAAGGAAGCAAGACTCGAATATACTGTTTTATAATGGATGTGTGATAATTACGGAGAAATTATGAAACGTGTATGGGGTTTTGCTTTCTTTTGGTTTAGTGTGGGAATGATAGTAGATTTTTTGTTAGAGGGGTTCTGGAATTTTGCTGTAATCGTGATGACACTAGTGATTGCATATATATTGTTTTGTAGGTGTTGAAGTGAAGGGATGAATCCCCCAATAATTACTTGAAACAAATTTGGTCAAAAAAAAGAGAACCTATAGGTCCTCTTTTTCATAAGATATTAAGCTCTTTCTATTTTACCAGATCTTAAGCATGAAGTACAAACATAAATTCTCTTAGGTGTACCGTTAACATTTGCCTTAACCTTCTTAATGTTTGATTTCCACATCTTGTTAGATCTTCTATGAGAATGGCTCACCTTAATTCCGAAATGAGCAGCTTTATCACATACTGAACACTTTGCCATGACTTGCACCTCCTTGAAAATATTAACCTATCGGTTTGCAACACGTCAATTTTAACAGAAGTGATATAAGAATGCAAGCATAAATTTTAAAAATTATTCCTTTTTTTTATTTAGACTTGCACAAGATTTATAGGAATGGTATTATTAGCAATAATAGACGCTTGTTTGTTATTGATTGTGTATGAAAAACACACTACAAGTAAGTAATGAAAAGCATACAGAAAGAGATTATAAATGAGTGATTGATAATAAGGAGGGTTTCATATGAAGATAGAATTAGAAACAGGCAACGGTGAAGTTGTTATTGAGAGCGAAGTAATTGCGCAATTCGCAGGGCTCTCTGCAATCGAATGTTTTGGCATTGTAGGAATGGCCACGGTTAATATGAAAGATGGCTTGGTAAAGTTACTTCGTGGTGACAGTGTGTCTAAGGGTGTGAATGTTACAATTGGTGAGAATAATTCTATTGCGATTGATTTTCATATTATTGTAGCCTATGGTGTTAGCATTTCCACTGTAGCAGAGAATTTGATGTCTACAGTTCGTTATAAAGTGGAAGAATTTACAGGCATGCAGGTTGAGACAATGAATGTCTTTGTTGAAGGCGTGCGTGTAATTGATTAGGAGGGTTAGATCTGGCTATGAATTTTGATGCAAAAAGTCTTCAATATGCATTTTTATCAGGTGCAAAGAGAATCGAAGAAAAGAAAGAATATATTAATGAATTGAATGTATTTCCAGTACCAGATGGTGATACTGGAACAAACATGACACTAACAATTACAGCTGCTGCGAAGGAAGTGGCTACCATTACAGAACCAACCTTTGCTAATGTGACGAAAGCGATGTCTACAGGTTCCTTGCGTGGTGCGAGAGGTAATTCAGGTGTTATCCTTTCACAATTGATTCGTGGTTTTTGTAAGGAATTAGAAGGAAAGACGGAAGTAACCAACGAGGATTTTGCCAATGCATTTAATCGTGCGGTGGCGACTGCTTATAAAGCGGTTATGAAACCAAAGGAAGGTACGATTCTTACTGTTGCAAAGGGAATGGCTGATAAGGCTACAGAGCTGAGCAAATCTAAAAAAGAATTTTTGGAATTTGTTGAAGCGATTTTAGTATATGGTAGAGAAGTATTAGACAAAACACCAGACATGCTTCCGGTATTGAAAGAAGCTGGGGTGGTAGACTCTGGTGGAGAAGGTCTTATGACAATTTTAGAAGGGGCCTTTGAAGCTTTGTCTGGTAAAGCGACCTATGATTTTTCTAATGGCTATGCGGCAGATGGAACAGAAAGCAAACCGGCACCAGATAATTCTGGTCTCAAAACCACCAATGCAGCAGGGATTGATCGTAAGGAAATTGATACTTCCCATATTAAGTATGGTTATTGTACAGAATTCATTATTATGCTAGAAAAAGAGTATAATATGAAGATAGAAGAAGAGTTTAAGTCATACTTGGAGTCAATAGGTGATTCTTTGGTTGTGGTTTCCGATGATGAGATTGTGAAGGTTCATGTTCACACCAATCATCCGGGTCTTGCGTTTGAACGTGGCCTTACCTATGGTTCTTTGACAAGCATGAAGGTAGACAACATGCGTGAAGAGCATAGAGAAAAGGTGATTATGGAAGCAGAGCAAATGGTAGCTAACCAGGCTGCTGAGAGAAAAGCTGTTAAAGAAACAAAAGAAGAACCAGTAGAAGAAAAGCGTAAAGAGTATGGTTTTATTGCAGTATCTGTTGGCGAAGGTATGAATGATATCTTTAAGGATTTGGGTGTGGATTACCTAATTGAAGGTGGTCAGACTATGAATCCAAGTACTGAGGATATGTTGAATGCCATTGATAAGGTAAATGCGAATACGATTTATATTTTGCCAAACAATAAGAACATTATCTTAGCAGCGAATCAAGCACAGGCTTTAACGGAGAACAAGCAAATTATTGTTGTTCCTTCTAAGACTGCACCACAGGGTGTTGCATCCCTTATTGCCTTTGATCCCAATAAGAATGGTGAGGAGAATCTTGCCAATATGACAGAAGAGATGGGAAATGTGAAGACTGGTCAAGTTACCTATGCAGTACGTGATACCAGCATTGACGGCAAGGAGATTAATGCTGGTGACATTATGGGTATTGATGATGTTGGAATCAAGGCTGTCTCTAAGGATTTGGATACAACAACCAAAGAGTTGTTAGCTGCTATGGTGGATGAGGATTCTGAGTTGATTAGCATTTACTACGGTGCTGATGTGACAGAGGAGGATGCACAGGAATTTGCCGACTATGTGGAAGAAACCTATCCAGATTGTGATGTAGAGTTTAACTACGGTGGTCAGCCGATTTATTATTATATTTTATCAGTGGAATAAAATGAGAGTAGCCCCCCGGATTCGCTTATAGTGAATCTGGGGGTTTTGTATGTTTGCTTTTCATTGACAAACATGAGAAATAACGTATAATACAATTAGAACACATGTTCATGCGCGTTGCGTGGAGGAAGACATGAATATCACAGATAGAATTGATGAATTGAAAGGCATTGGGCCTAAGACGGCAGTCTTATTTGAAAAGTTAAAAGTACATACAATCGATGATTTGCTACGGCTTTATCCAAGAACGTATTTAACCTATGATGAGCCTGTGGATATTGGAGAAGCTGAGATTGGAACCCGTGTTACCATAAAGGCAACGATACAGTCCTATGTGGATGTAAAGAAGATTCGAAATCTTATGCTTGTTACCTGTATGGTGAAAGATGGGACAGGAGCGGTGAAGCTGACATGGTTTAATTCTCCCTTTTTAAAACAGGTCTTTCATATTGGACAAACCTTTTATTTTGTTGGAGTGATATCTGTTCGCAATCATCAGCGTGTTATGGAGCATCCAGAGTATTATACAGAAGCACAATATGCGGAGCGATTGTCTTCGTTGCAACCAGTATATCCATTAACGGAAGGGTTGAGTAATAAAGTGGTAACAAAGGCAATGCATGCGGCTTTGCCCTTATTGTCACAATTAGAGGATAAAGTGCCTGATTTGGTTTGCGAAGCATTTGACTTAATGTCTATACAAGATGCGATTAAGGGCTCACATTTTCCGGAGAATTATGATGGCTTGGTGCAGTGCCGTAACCGCTTGGTGTTTGACGAGTTTTTTTGGTTTATTCTGCATATGCGAATGTTACGAGAGCAGACGGTGAAGGCAGAGAATCATTTTGTGATTGAGAATTGGAAAGAAGCTGATGCATTTATAGATGGTTTGCCTTTTGAATTAACGGAGGGACAAAGAAGTGCTGTTTTAGAAATTCGTAAAGATATGCTAGGCAGTACAGTCATGAACCGTCTTATACAAGGTGATGTAGGTTCTGGTAAGACTGCAGTTGCAGAGATTGCGTTATTAGCTACTGTTAAGAATGGATATCAGGCTGCATTTATGGCGCCTACGGAAGTGTTGGCAGCGCAGCATTATGAAGGTGTGAAGAGGGATTTGGCTTCATTTGGTGTGAAAGTTGCGTTGTTGGTTGGCTCTACAAAGCTTTCAGAAAAGAGAAAGATATATGATGCTTTGGCAAAGGGCGAGATTGATATCTTAATTGGGACGCATGCTTTGATACAGGATAAGGTTGTATATCACAATCTTGCACTTGTGATTACTGATGAGCAGCATCGGTTTGGTGTAAGGCAGAGGGCGTTGTTGTCTGGGAAGGGAAATGAACCCCATGTGCTAGTTATGAGTGCAACACCAATTCCGCGAACCTTAGCGATCATTATGTATGGAGATTTGGATATATCGGTCATGAAGGATATGCCAGCCAATCGATTACCAATTAAAAACTGTGTTGTAGGACCAAAGTATCGACCGACAGCCTATAAGTTTATGCAAGATCAAATTCATGATGGCCATCAGATATACATCATTTGTCCAATGGTGGAAGCTAGTGAGAATGTGGATGCGGAGAATGTTGTGGAGTATCAGGAAAATCTGTTGGAAGTATTTCCGAAGGAAGTTAACATTTCTTATCTACATGGAAAGATGTCACCGGAGGAGAAGAACAGGATTATGCATGAATTTGCCGAGAGAAAGATAGATATATTGGTTTCTACCACAGTGATTGAGGTTGGTATCAATAATCCAAATGCAACGGTGATAATGATTGAGAATGCAGAGAAATTTGGTTTGGCGCAGCTTCATCAGCTACGAGGACGTGTGGGTCGTGGAGATGCACAGTCTTATTGCATTATGCTTTGTGGGTCAGAACGAAAGGAAGCATTAGAACGTTTGGATATTCTGAATACATCTAATGATGGTTTCTATATCGCTAACGAAGATTTGAAACTGCGTGGACCAGGGGATTTCTTTGGGGTGAGACAGAGTGGTGATATGCTGTTTCGGATGGGAGACATCTATAACAATGCAGATGTGTTAAAAATGGCCAATGAAGCGGTAGATTATTTGGAGAAGAAAGGATACCCATTAGAAGAGTTGGCTGTGTCAACTGATTTGAATCATGTACAACTATAATGATATTAATGCTTGTGAATCACTGTTAAAAAATGATAATTGTAGCAATCACATAAAAGTGCTCATCAGTATGGATTATATACCATAATATAGCGTGAATCCAACTGGTGAGCACTTTTTTTATGATATTCTAATAACCAGAATACCATTACTTTAGTAAATGTTTTATCCTACTAAAGTATCATCTGAGACCACTGAAAGAATCAAACAGATTACTTCCCGCTCATTGCACGTTCCTGGGCTTCAATCATCTTCTTAACCATAGTTCCACCTACAGAACCATTTTCACGGGAAGTAAGATCCCCATTATAGCCCTCCTTAAGTGGTACACCGATTTCGTTTGCCACCTCAAATTTAAATCTGTTTAATGCGCTCTGTGCGTCCTTCTTTGTCTGTCTGCTCATGACGTTTGCCTCCTTTTTCTGAATGTGTCTATTTAAAACAACATTTTCATGTTGTAAGAATATTATTTGATGAGATGACAAAAAATAAACTAGAAAGAGTTATCAAGAATTGAAAAATATGGAAAAATTAGTTATACTAGTCGTTGTATGTGATTTTTATATTTACGGAGGATAATTATGAAATACAGAATACATAAATTATTAGTTACCATGGGGCTGGTTGGTATCTTATCGTTTAGCTTGATAGGATGTCATCAAAGAGAGGGCCAGACAGAAGTAGCCACTAATACTACACAGGCGGTTACAGAAAAGTCGAATACGACACAAACAGAGGCCACTACAGAAATAGAAAAAGAAACGCAAAGTGATTATGAGATTACATTAAGTAACAATAACAGCTGGGAAAGTGGTGGAATGGTATGTGCACAATTTGATGGCATGATTAAGAATCACACAGAAACAGCTGGAAGTGATTGGAAGGTTACCATTACAGTTCCGAAGGGTTCCAAATTAGAAGATAGTTGGAATGGAAATTATGATTTAAATGGTAGCACATTAGTCATTACACCTGTTGATTATAATAAAGAAGTCGCTGCTGGTGGAGAGATTCCTTTTGGGTTTATTTTAGATACGCCTGAAACCTATAATCCAGAGCAGGTTGTGTTGGATGTTGCTGGTGGACAGTATGCTATGGGTGAGAGTAAAGCAACGTCTAGTCAACAAGAAACTACTACAGAGACAAAGGAAGAGCAAAAGGAAGAATCTACTACAGAAAAGGCAGAAGTTGCATCGAAGGATACCACAGGTACGCCTGTTGCAAATCATGGTGCACTATCTGTAAAAGGAACCAATATTGTTGATAAAGATGGTAAAGTATTTCAACTGCAAGGTGTATCAACCCACGGTATTAATTGGTTTCCTGATTATGTGAATAAGGAGGCTTTTGCTGATTTGTCAGAGTATGGAGTCAATGCGATTCGACTTGCAATGTATACAGCAGATTACAATGGGTATTGTAGCGGTGGAAACCAGGCAGACTTAGAAGCAATTATTGACAGAGGTGTCCAAGCTTGTACAGATCTTGGGATGTATGTCATTGTGGACTGGCATATTTTAAATGATAATGATCCGAATCAAAATAAAGAAACAGCAAAGACATTTTTTGATAAAATGTCAAAGAGATATGCTGGTCATGATAATGTAATCTATGAGATTTGTAATGAGCCAAATGGTGGTACAACTTGGGAAAGCATCAAATCATACGCTGAGGAAGTGATTCCTGTCATTCGCAAGAATGATAAAGATGCTTTAATTATTGTGGGAACACCTACTTGGTCGCAGGATGTAGATATTGCATCGCAGAATCCGATTAAAGGTCAAGAGAATATTCTTTATGCTGTTCATTTTTACGCCTCTACGCATAAGGATAATATCCGTAGTAAAGTAGAGACTGCGATTGGCAATGGTTTACCAGTAATTGTAAGTGAGAGTAGTATTTGTGAGGCATCAGGTAATGGTTCTATCAATTATGATGAGGGTCAAAAATGGATGGATCTAATTGAGAAACATCATTTGAGCCTATTTGCATGGAGTCTTGGTAACAAGGATGAAACTTCTTCCTTCTTGAAAGCTTCTGTCACAAAGACAAGCGGTTTTTCAAAAGATGATTTTTCAGATACAGGCAAATGGTATTTAGAACAGTATGGCAAATAAAACATTGACAAAATAAAATAGGAGTTATAACATGAGAGTGATTGCGGGAAAAGCAAAGCGATTACAATTGAAGACACCAGGAGGATTAGATACAAGACCAACTACCGATCGAATCAAAGAAACATTATTTAACATGATTCAAGATGAATTGTATGATATACATTTTTTGGATTTGTTTAGTGGGAGTGGTGGAATTGGAATTGAAGCTTTAAGCCGTGGTGCAAAGAAAGCATATTTCGTGGAACAGAATCGAAATGCCGCGAATATTATTAGACAAAACCTTCGCTATACTCGTTTGGACGAGCAAGGGGAAGTAATGAATTGTACAGCGATTTCTGCAATTTCTATGTTACAAGGGCGTGAGATTTTTCATGTTGCTTTTATGGACCCCCCATATGGTAAGGGGTTGGAAAAAGAAGTGTTGAAATTTCCAGGGTTTCTCCAAATTTTAGAGGAGAAAGCCTTAGTGATTGTGGAGGCAGATTTAGATACGGAACTGTCGGAGCAAGATATAGAAGGATTTCGATTTTTAAAGGAAAAGATATATAAAACCAATAAACACATTTTTTTGGAGAAAAAATGATTTTATATCTTTGAACAAATATAACTGAAGAAATGAGGGTAAAGAATTGACTAGAGCAATATATCCGGGAAGTTTTGATCCCGTAACATACGGTCATTTAGATATTATCAAACGATCATCTGCTATGTTTGATGAAGTGGTTGTGGGTGTGTTGAATAATAGTGCAAAGAATCCATTGTTTGCAACAGCTGAACGTGTGGAGATGTTAGAAGAGACAGTAAAAGAGTTTCACAATGTGAAGGTGATCTCATTTGATGGTTTATTGATTGACTTTATGAAACAGAATGATATTTCTGTAATTGTTAGAGGATTAAGAGCGATTACAGATTTTGAATATGAGTTACAGATTGCCCAGAGCAATCGAAAAGTAAGTAAAGAGACGATTGACACGGTATTTCTGACAACTAGTATTGACTATGCGTATTTGAGCTCCAGCATTGTCAGAGAGTATGCAAGCTATGGAACAGATGTATCTGATTTTGTACCTAAGTTTGTGGCGCAAAGACTAGAAAATCGTTTTCGATAAACGACGTATTTTATGAAATGGAGGAAGAAAGATGTCAAAGAAAAGTATTGAAGATGTAATGAATGAAATTGAGGATTTTTTAAACAGCTGTAAGACATCAGCGTTGTCATCTAATAAAATTATTGTACCTAGAGATGAGTTTGATGATTTATTTGGTGATTTGAGAGTTAAGATTCCAGCTGAAATTGACAGATGTAAGAAGATTATGAGAAGCAAAGAAGCGATTCTTATGGAAGCAAGAAAAAATGCAGATGGTATTATTGCACAGGCTTCTGCACAGGCAAATCAGATGGTATCAGAAACAGAAATAATGAATATGGCAAATCAGCAGGCATATGAGACTGTGGAAGCAGCTCGTGCGCAGGCGAACGATATTTTGGCCCAGGCTATGGATGATGCGAATCAGATTCGTCTTGGTTCTATGCAGTATACGAATGATATCATGACAGGTCTTCGCAATTATATGGAAGCGACTATGGAAGCAGAACGTGCAAATTATGAAAATCTAATTACAGCGTTGAACAATGAATATATGACTGCGAATGCCAATTTAGAAGAGGTGCAGAAACAGATTATAGAATATACAGGAGATCCAAACAGTGTTCAGACTGCACCGCAGTTTAAAACTGCAGCCAATGGAAAAAATGTTCCAACACCACCGAAGGCAAAGACTAGTATGGTTCAGAAAATGAAACAGGCAGTGGGTGGAAAAGAAGAGAAACCGGAAGATAATAAGCCATCTGTAAATATTCCTGATTTTGTTGCAAGTGGTGAGAAGGTTGTTCCAAATGAGACACCGTTGGAGTCAAAGAAAACTACACCAATTGTTTCGACTCAACCAATGGACACAGCACAGCCGGTTGCTTCAGCATCGATGCATTCGACATCTTCATCGGCAGTTGAGCATAAAGCTCCTACAACTTCCGATGTTGTAAAGGAAGAAACGGTTGTTACAGAGCAGATTGATGCCGACGGAACCAAAAAAATCAAAAAGAAGATTATTAAGAGAAGAAATCCAGTAATTCAAACACCACAGACTGCACAGGAAACGGTTGCCAAAACGTTAGAGGCAGCGGCTGCAACAAAGGTAGATAAGACAGTATATAAGGCCAATGGGGAGCAAGCGCGTGATGCATCTTCTGTTGAAATAGAAGGAAAGGTAAAGCGTGGACCAAGGGTCGGAAGAGGCGTTGTGGAAAATACAGGCGCAGTTGATGATGCTTTTGAAGTTACAACACAATCCATGGATTCTGTAACATCTACAGAGCCAGCAAAATCCATGGGTGTAATTGACGATTATACAATGGAAAAGAAATACTAATTTAATATGAAATAGCAATATATCATGAAAAAAGTACCTGTGGATAATATACATTTATCTAACAGGTATTTTTTTGTTTGCCGTACCTGATAATCCAAAACCCCCATTACTTGGAATACACTACAAATACCACCAAAGGAGCACAAAGAGCAAAGTAATGCTATTTTCAATGGAGTATGTATAGTTAGTGCATTTAGAACAGAGAGTCCGGTTGTGATTTCCAAAAATGATAGTGCTATTTTGGGTAAAGTACCTTGAAATGCGGGTAGAAGCATTGCCAGTAGAATAGAAAAAATGATTACATATAATCCGATCATTACCATGGTTTCAACGGCATGCAAAAAAGTATCCTTCATATTGATTTGATGCGAAGCTATACATCTTGCTTCTGCGTTTTCTTCTGAAATTGAAAATGCGGTTATAAAGTAGTATATAAACACAGGTAGATAGATACAGATTAGAAAGATAGATAAGGGCATTATCTGATGAAAAATATGATTGTACACATACCCAACTAAAAACATGGGGCTTGCCTGACTGGAAAGAGCTAAGATTCGGTTGGCTTGTGTTGTTGTAATACATTGGTTTTTTACAAAATCATTTATTATCTTTCCGCCGATAGGATAGCCGCATAAATTTCCTAATAGAATAGCGATGATTTCATATGCTTTGCCGGAAGCATTGCCTTGAAAATGTTTGACAATTGCATAATATGCATTGGTTTCAGACATGGCATTTGTTACTAAAATAAATGGCAAGAGTGCAGGAATTAATGTTTGATACCATAACAAAAGACCATTTTGAGTGCCAATAATCACGGTATCATGAAAAGCAAGTAACATTATTAACAGTAAAATCATGAATAGAAACCGTTTCATACGTCACAGTCCCAATAATCTTCATTTTATTGTATGGGTTTATTCTGAAATTATGACGGAATGTTCATATTCGGAAGGGGTTTGAATTCCGTATTTGTTAAAAAAAATCTGCCGATATAAATCATTCTGATGTATTTCCTTGGTAAAAAGAGGTAATGCATCCGCGGAAAGTATGCTTTTTGCATCAGCTACTTTATTAATAATTGGTATGGAACTCATTTCTTTTACATCTTTTAGGATGGATGATGAATTTCTTTTGAAACCAAGCAATCTGAGGTAGGATATATATTCGTTGTTTTTTGCATATGTCATATCGACATATTTCATGTTCAATAAAATATGAAATAGTGCTCGCTGTATTCTTGTGATGGTATATTGTTTGCTGGAAAGCACGGAAACTAATTCGTCTAGTGTTTTTGGATAATTCATAATAGAACGAAGTGCATTAGCCATATCATCCGACACATCCAAGTATGTTTCAAGGTTAGTATGCTCACGCCATAAGGCATATTGTATCGATTCGTAAAAATCAGACAGATATAAAGGTTTTGCGTGATTCGATTGTTGCAATAAATCTAGGGAATTTTTTGGCATAAGCTTATCAAGGGTAGTCTGGTTTTGTCTGGTTGCATTTCGGATAGCAGTAGCGGAGCTAAATATACTTGTTGTACTATTATCATGATATCCACTGCCAATTCGTTTGATGATAACAGGGCGAATTTCTGCCTTACAATGACGGATTGCCTTCAAGTATTCTATGGCTAAAATATTGTTTGGCTGTTGTAAAATGTTTTCGATTTCAGCATCCGTAATGACTGCTTGTAATGCTAGCATACGTGCTTTGGGAAAAGAATTTCCGTTTCGTAGTGCTTGGTGCAGAATTGTTTTATATGAATCAGGTTCATCTGTTAGAATTTGTGCAATGGTTTCCAAAAGAGACAGATTGTCTGTTTCTGCTCCGAAACACAGTGTATCAACAACACCAAGTTTATGGAGTGCAGATACAGCAGACTGTGCAAAATATTCCGCACTAGCTGTTGCAAATAAAAGTGGTAATTCAAATACAACATCCGCTTGATTATATAATGCACATTGGGCACGTAGATATTTGTTATAAATAGCTGGTTCGCCACGCTGTACAAAATTTCCGCTCATAATAATGATGATCTTTTTTTCAGGATATAATGCTTTTACTTTGTCTAGTTGATATGCATGACCATTATGAAATGGGTTATATTCTGCAATGATTCCGATATGTTTCATGATTTCCTCACTTATTTATATATTTGGCACAATTTTATAATACTATTTACAAACTGTAAAGAAAATGCTACACTAAATCCATCATTTTATTTCGTATTTCTAATTATTTCCCTATTATTTTTAATTTAATATTTTTTTGATTTGTGCCATAGTTTGTCCGATGCATAGTGTATTCTATGTAAAGAAGGAGGGCACAAAAGAAAAATCGAAAATACATTCGATTTTGTATTGACAAGTACACAATAATATATTATTATCAAGAAAAACGAACAAATGTTCACGGAGGTTTATGTAATGGCGAATGAAGATAAGATGAGAGCATTGGATGCCGCATTGGCGAATATTGAGAAGCAGTTCGGAAAAGGAACGGTAATGAAATTAGGAGATCAAGCATCTAGCATGAATGTAGAAGCGATTCCAACTGGTTCATTAAGCTTGGATTTGGCTTTGGGAATTGGCGGCGTTCCGAAAGGAAGAATTATCGAGATTTATGGTCCGGAATCTAGTGGTAAGACAACCGTTGCATTGCATGTTGTTGCTGAAGTACAAAAAAGTGGCGGAATCGCAGGCTTTATTGATGCCGAGCATGCATTGGATCCAGTATATGCTAGTAATATTGGTGTTGATATTAATAATTTATATATTTCGCAGCCCGATAATGGAGAACAAGCATTGGAGATTACGGAAACAATGGTTCGTTCTGGTGCCGTAGATGTAATTATTGTTGACTCTGTTGCGGCACTTGTTCCAAGAGCGGAAATTGATGGTGAGATGGGTGATTCCCATGTTGGTCTACAAGCTAGATTAATGTCTCAGGCGTTACGTAAATTAACAGCAGTGATTAGCAAGTCGAACTGTGTGGTTATTTTTATAAACCAGTTGCGTGAAAAGGTGGGAGTGATGTTCGGTAATCCTGAAACAACCACCGGAGGTAGAGCATTAAAGTTTTATTCATCTGTACGTTTGGATGTTAGAAGAATTGAAACTTTGAAGCAGAATGGTGAGGTCATTGGTAATCGTACAAGGGTGAAGGTTGTTAAGAATAAGGTTGCGCCACCGTTTAGAGAGGCAGAGTTTGACATTATGTTTGGCAAAGGTATTTCCAAAGAAGGTGACATTTTAGATTTGGCTGTTCGAGAGAATATTATTAATAAAGCCGGTGCGTGGTTTTCATATAACGGAGAAAAGATTGGACAGGGTAGAGAGAATACTAAGATTTTCCTTCAAGATAATCCAGAGATAGCAGTAGAGGTAGAGAAGCAGGTTCGTGAAGCTGCAGGTGTTTTAGATAATGAAGTACCTGCTACGAATGAAGAGGAATAAGGGATTGATAGTTACCAAAGTAGAAGAATGGAAAGGTGAGAAATATCGTATTTTTATAGATGATGAATTTCTGTTTTCATTATACGGTAAAGAGTTGCATCAATTTCATATTCGCGAAGGTATTGATTTATCCCAAGATATGATGATACATATTTTAGATAATGTCATATACAAACGTGCTAAGGAAAGAGCGCTTTTTCTTTTAGAGAGAAAGCCTCTTTCTGTTCATATGATGCGAATGAAATTAAAAGATAATGGTTATTCGACTTATATTGTGGAACGAGTGATTTCTTTTCTGGAGACATATCATTATTTGGATGATGTAGAATATACGCGCTTGTATGTTCATACGTATTCATTCAAAAAAAGTAGAAAACAATTGGAAAAAGAATTATTGTATAAAGGGATTTCTCAAGGGGTGATTGAGGAGTATTTTGAAAAGAACCTGTATTCTGAGGAATGTAGCTTCGAAAAACAGTTTCAAAAATATATAAGGGGTAAAGATCTGGATAATTATTCTGACAGGCAAAAGATTTTCCGATATTTTTATAGCAAAGGCTTTTCTGTTTCATTGATTGAAAAGTATATGAAAAATCAACAATAGTATGTAGGTATGTTGATAATAGCATTGATTTAGCATTCAACAATATATACTGTTTTTTATATATTGTGAATAGTTTTACTTGACACAATGCACAAAAAAAGATAGAATTTAACTGTTGCACTTATGTTTAGTGCACCTAAAACTTAATAAGGAGGTGCTCCTGTGGTGATACAGTATATCATTTTTGCTATTATTTTAATCGTAGCTGTGATTCTATCTTCCGTCTTGACACTTACATATCGTAAGAATGTAGTTGAAAAGAAGAATTCGGAGGCTGAAGACAGATCGAGAGAGATTATAGATGAAGCTGTGAAGAATGCTGAAGCTAAGAAGAAGGAGATTCTCCTAGAGGCAAAGGAAGAGTCAATTAAGACTAAGAATGATCTTGATAAAGAGATTAAAGACCGTCGTAATGAGGTTCAAAGAATGGAAAAACGTGTGATTTCACGTGAGGAAAATTTGGACCGTAAGTCAGAAGCGATTGAGAAAAAAGAAGCAAACCTTGCATCTAGAGAACAAGATTTGGAAAAGCAGAAAGCACGCGTAGAAGAGCTAGAAGCAAAAAGACTACAGGAACTAGAGAGAATCTCTGGATTAACCTCTGAACAAGCAAAAGAGTATTTATTAAAGACTGTTGAAGATGAAGTAAAACATGAAACCGCAGTTCTAGTGAAGGAATTAGAAACTAGAGCAAAAGAAGAAGCAGGTAAAAAGGCTAAGGAATATGTTGTAACAGCAATCCAAAAATGTGCTGTAGACCATGTTGCAGAAACTACAATTTCTTTAGTACAATTACCGAATGATGAGATGAAGGGTAGAATTATCGGTCGTGAAGGTCGTAATATTCGTACTTTGGAGACTATGACAGGTGTTGATTTAATTATTGATGATACCCCTGAAGCAGTTATCTTATCAAGTTTTGATCCGGTAAGAAGAGAAGTTGCAAGAATTGCACTTGAGAAATTGATTGTGGATGGAAGAATTCATCCAGCAAGAATCGAAGAAATGGTAGAAAAGGCGCAGAAGGAAGTTGAGCAGATGATGCGCGAGGAAGGAGAGAATGCTACTTTAGAAGTTGGCGTTCAAGGAATCCATCCAGAATTGATTCGTTTACTTGGAAAGATGAAGTTCAGAACAAGTTACGGTCAGAATGCATTGAAGCATTCAATGGAAGTAGCACAATTATGTGGTTTGTTGGCTGCTGAAATTGGTGTGGATGTTCGCTTGGCAAAGCGAGCAGGTCTTTTACATGATATTGGTAAATCTGTGGATCATGAAATGGAAGGTTCACATATCCAGATTGGTGTTGATTTGTGTAGAAAATACAAAGAATCTGCATTGATTATCAATGCGGTGGAAGCACATCATGGTGACGTGGAACCTGAATCATTGATTGCATGTATTGTTCAAGCAGCAGATGCGATTTCTGCAGCTCGTCCAGGTGCAAGACGTGAAACATTAGAGACATACACCACTAGATTGAAGAAGTTAGAAGATATTGCTAATGGATTCAAGGGTGTTGATAAAACTTTTGCTATTCAGGCAGGTAGAGAGATTCGTATTATGGTAGTTCCAGAGCAGATTAATGATGCTGACATGATTCTCATGGCTAGAGAGATTTCTAAGCAGATAGAAAGCGAATTAGAATATCCAGGTCAGATTAAGGTTAACTTAATTCGTGAGTCTCGTGTTACAGATTATGCGAAATAGACTATAGTTTTTGCTTTGATACGAAATTAGAATCCGAAACCCTTTTGGGTTTCGGATTTTTTGCATATATCAGCATTTTAAACATATAATTTAGTATTATATGGGGTGATGGTATGTATCATAAAAAATGGGACTATAATTTGATTTTTACATATGGCGCACTTGTTGGTGGAGTGATATTAGGATGTTTGGTTTTGTTACTAACAGTAATGATAGGAAATACAACTATTTTGGATATGGGACTAGAGGATTATAAAATAGGAGCGGTTTTAAACATTTCTTCAAATCAAATGATGAAGTATGTTCTTAAGAAGAGAATTATACAATTTGTTGTATTTATTATGTTTATATACTTGTTTCCGTATTTTGTCACTTCTGTTTTGTTTTGCGGTTCATTTGGTGTATATTATGGTATTGTGTTAACGAATTTAATTATTAAATATGATATAATGGGTTTGTTGTACGGAATTGTATGTTTTTATCCCCACTACTTTATATATTTTTTGATTATTTATTTTCTGGGAAAATGGAATAAAAGAACGTTAAATTTTTGTTATCAAAGTATGAATTGGATAGACTTTTTAGGTAAAATTTTTGTAATACTTTTTTTGATTTGCATTTCTTTGACCTGGGAAATTCGATTTCAAAAAATTTTTTTAAATTATTTTTTTCAACATCTAGTGTGAAAATATTATGTTAATACTTCATTTGGTGGAAAAACGCCTAACGCCTTGATTTACAAGGGTTTTGGGGAAAAATAATGTTTGATTTTATGTAAATTAAACATTATAATAGGGATAGTGATTATAAAAGCAAGGGGTTAGGAAATGTTACAAAAGATTGAAGAGTTCGTTGATTATTTGGCTAACGTAAAGCGAGCTAGTAAGAATACAATTGCATCATATAAGAGAGATTTGGTTAAGCTTCATAATTATTTGAAGGATTCCGGAATTCAGAATCTTAAAGATGTTACAAGTACAGATTTGAATTCTTATATTTTGATGATTGAAAGACAGGGTATGTCTACTGCTACAGTTTCAAGAAATATTGCATCAGTTAAGGCGTTTTTCTTGTATCTAATTAAGCAAGATGTAATTGCTGAGGATCCGAGTGAAACATTGAAACCACCTAAAATTGAGAAAAAGGCACCTGTCATTTTAACAATCGAAGAAATTAATCTTTTGTTAGAACAACCGAAGGGTTCAGCACCGAAAGAGATTCGTGATAAAGCGATGCTAGAATTGCTTTACGCCACCGGTATCCGTGTTTCAGAATTGATTGGACTTCGAGTGAAAGATGTGAATCTTTCCATGAACTTTTTGCAATGTAGAGATGGGAATAAGGAGAGAATTATTCCGTTTACAAATGAAACAAAAGCGGCGTTAGAGAATTATTTGTATAACGCACGAGAAATTATGTGTAAAGGTGAGCAGGAAAGCCTATTTACCAATTGTCAGGGTGCACCAATGACGAGACAAGGTTTTTGGAAAATCATTAAGTATTATTCAGCAAAAGCAGGTATTAAAAAGGATATTACACCTCATACAATTCGACACTCTTTTGCCATGCATTTGGTCAATAATGGTGCGGATCTAAAAGCGGTACAGGAAATGTTGGGACATTCGGATATTTCCACAACACAGATTTATGTTAAGAATAATATGAATAGTAAAATTAAAGAAGTATACGATAAAGCACATCCACGTGCACAAGTCTCATAGTATAGTAAACCAGATATATTACATATATCTGGTTTTTTTATGATAGGTATTTTGTTTGATGAATTGTGAAATTGAACGATTGAAGGATTGTGAATATTGAGTGAATTGTTTGTATAACAAAAATTTTTATTGTATAATATGTATGCTAGTTTTGAACAGTATTATGTATAGTTTTTACATTTGGAGGAAATTATGATAGAAGTTAAGCATCTTTGTATGTCATATGGTAAAAGGGAAGTTCTAAAGGATATTTCTTTTCGTGTAGGTGTAGGGAAGACTGTTGGCCTTTTAGGTTCTAATGGTGCGGGTAAGTCTACAATGATGAATATTTTAACAGGATATTTAAAACCTGTGGAAGGGGAAGTGTTCATTCAAGAAATTGATATGAGAAGAAACCCAAAAGAAGCAAAAAAGAAGATTGGATACTTGCCTGAAATTCCGCCACTGTATAAAGATATGAAAGTATTGGAATATCTTTATTTTATTGCCGATTTGAAAGGGATAGATGATAAAAAGAACGAAATACAAAGAGTTATTACATTAATGAATCTAGAAGAACGGAAATTAGATTTTATTAAAAAATTATCTAAAGGATTTCAACAAAGAATTGGTTTTGCACAAGCATTGCTTGGTAATCCTGACATTTTAATTTTAGACGAACCATTAGTAGGGTTGGATCCGGCAGAGGCGAAGAAGACAAGAGAATTGATTCAAAAATTACGACAAGACCATGTAATCATTATTAGTTCCCATGTTTTGAAAGAAATTGAAGAACTATGCGACTCAGTATTGATGTTAAAAGACGGAACGCTTATTTTAGATGGTTCTACAACAGATGCTAAACGTAGAGGAAATAAAGACACATATCGCCTTGTGGTAAAAGGTGATTTGATAAAGATTCAAGAAATTTTGCAAAAGTATAATTCTTTGCAACAGGTACATTTGGTTGGAGAGAAGGAAAAAGGTGTTTATGAGTTTTTATTGAAAGCGAAAAACACTAGAGATATCCGTGATCATATTTTAGGATATTTAGTTAATAAAAAATTCAGTGTATACGGTATTGAAAAGTTAGAAACATCCTTAGAAGATGTGTTTATTGAAATGAATCAACAGGAGGAACAGTAAATGTTAGCGATATTGAAAAGAGAATTAAAAATTTACTATACCTCGTTATTTACATATATATATTATGCGATTTTTTTCTTTGTAACAGGTTTGTTTTTTTCGGCAACTTGTTTGGAAACATATAGCACGGAATTTGGATACTATGTTGTGGGCGTTGTATTTTATGTAATGGTGGCAATATTACCATTTTGTACTATGAAATTGTTTGCCATGGAGCGCAAACACAAGACAGATCAGTTGTTATTTACTTCGCCAGTGTCCTCGTTTTCTGTATTGCTGGCCAAATATATTGCAACAGTCATTTTTGCATTGACACCATTGGTAATAAGCGCCATTTATCCGATTGTTATTTCTATGCACGGTACGATGAGTGTTAAGTTTGTGGTGGCAAGTTATATTGGCTGTGTTTTGTCTGTGTTGGTATTGTTGTCGGTTGGCATGTTTGTTTCTAGTTTAACGACCAATGTTGTACTTGCAGTAGTGATTTCCTATGTTATCTATGCAATTACTATATTAGGACGTGTTATTGAAGCAATTATTCCTGTGAGAGGTTTTTACAGTATCATTCATGAAACGTCTGTTTATAACAAATTTAACGATATGATTTCTGGTATAGTTCGCAGTGGCGATATCATTTATTTAATAATATTAACAATTGTGTTCTTTGTGCTCACATGGATTGTGCTTGAAAGCAGACGTCAAGATACAAGAAAGATGATAGTGATAGCTGTGGGAGTGGTATGTCTCGGTGGTGCTATGAGTTTTGTGTCATTTAAGCATACGAAGGTATATGATTTTACAGCAGAGAATCTTCTCACAATGTCTGAACAGACCAAAGAGATTGTTGAGAATGTTGAGCAGCCCACAACAATATATTATATTGGCAAAGAAAGCACAGCAAATGCTACATATCGTGAATTTTTCCATTTATACGAATGTTTTAATGATAATATAAAAATTATATATAAAGATATTGCGACGGACAAGGAATTTCAAATGCAGTATTTATCAAATGTGTATGAAATTAATGAAGCAAGTGTAGTAGTTGTATGTGGTGACAAATATATTTATTTGGACGCATCTAATTATATTAAGAGGAGTCAGGAATCCAATTATTCATCAAAAAGTTATTTGGAATTGGAATCACAATTGACAAATGCGATATACTATGTGAATCAGGAGAAGTCAACCCCAATAGCAGTTGTTTCTGGGAATGCAGAGGAGTCTTTGAACAGTGATTTTTCTAATATGCTTTATTTGAATGGATACGAGTTGGATACGTTTGATTTACATTCTAAAACAGGCACATTGCATGATGCATTTTCACAGCAATATGGGGCGGTGCTTATAAATGCTCCACAAACTGATTATACGAAGGATGAAATTGCTGAATTAAAAAATTATCTTGATAAGGGGGGGAATCTTGTTGTTGTACTAGATCCACTTATTGAAGATACAGAGAACTTATTTGTGTTTTTGAAAGAATATGGATTAGATGTGCAATCAGGAATCGTGATTGAGCGCCAACAAGGAATGTATGCGGAGGATACATTATATTATTTGGTTCCACAGTTGCAAGATAATTCATTTACCAAGGATATTATAGATAATAATTTAACTATTTGTCCGATGTCGTGTAAAGGAATTTTACCGAATGGAAGTGGAAATGGTTATACGAGTGTGGATATTTTAATGACGAGCGGAAAATCCTTTTCTAAGATAGGTGATTTTGAAAATATAGACAGAGACAACGAAAATGATATTGGTGGTCCATTTAGTGTTGCGTCCTGTGCAATTAATCCAGAAAAAGGAAGTATCTTTCTTTTGACATCCAATGTTTTCTTTAACGAACAGGTTGACTTGATGTCTGGTGGGGCAAATCGTAAATTGTTTTTGGAAATCATGAAGCAACTTACAGATTCAAAATCAGCGATATGGATTGATGAAAAAGTGGTAGGAGATCAGATTGCACTTTATCCATATAACTTCCGAAATGGGATTAAAGTTTTGACAATCGGTGTGATTCCGTGCGTTATAATTATCTTAGGTGTTATCATTGTAATGATTCGCAATCATAATATTGTGTATCGAATAATGAAAAAGAGGGATAGCAATGAATCGAAAACAAACAATGAAGAGCGGGAATCAGAAAGCGCAAAGAAAGAATGATAATAGTGCAAATAAACATTTACAAATTTGCGTGATTGTATGCTCTGTTTTTCTGATCGGTATATTGTGTTTTGGTAGACCGTCATATGCCGAATGGGTTGAAGAGGAAAATGGAATAAAATATTTGCAGGATGATGGACAATTTGCAATAGGGTTTGTAGATATTGAAGATAAACGGTATTATTTTGATATTGACGGACATCTTGTGACTGGAAAATTCTATGTGGAAGAAGACGAAGCGTACTATTATGCAGATGAGTCCGGTGTCTTACAATATGGTGCAATTCAAACGGAGAATGATTTTTTTATTGCTGATGAAACAGGAAAGTTGCAAACAGGCTTTGTCGAATTGGGCGGGGATAAATATTTTTTCAATGAAATCGCTCAATTGGTTGTTGGTTGGTTCAAATTTGATGAAAACTGGTATTATGCATCATCTACAGGAGTGATACAAACTGGATTTGTTGATGTGGATGGTTATCGTTATTATTTGAATGAAGATGGAACGAGAACAAATGCGGCACTGCTTGAAATAGACGGTAAGATATACATTTTTAATGAGGATGGCAGTGTGGATGAAAATGCAACGGACACTTATCCGATTTTTCAATATATGAATAACATACGTAAGAATAATGGGTGTGGTGAGCTTGCTTTGAACAGTAAAGTGCAATCCTGTGCGTTACTTCGCGCATCAGATTTGGTGAATGGTTTTTCTTTGGATGGTTCAGATTCAATCGAAAAACTACTTGGAAATCGCGGAGTTATGTGTTCTGGCGGATATGAATTTGCATATGGCGGAATGGAAGATTATGATTTTGAACGATTAGTGGCGGATATGCAAAAAGATATCAATATGAGTCGTGTTTTATCAGATAACAAAGTGTCAGAAGTAGGTATCGGTAT
Source organism: Lachnospiraceae bacterium (assembly GCA_045537735.1). Lineage (GTDB taxonomy): Bacteria > Bacillota > Clostridia > Lachnospirales > Lachnospiraceae > CAG-590. The sequence goes on along the minus strand of JAZSPZ010000012.1, from coordinate 77,236 downwards.
GCAGGAACAGGATGGCGTGTCATATTACAGTATTATTTTTATTTCCAATGCTTCTGAGATAAATGTTGAAAAATAGTTTGATAATTGTAAATAAAAAGGTGTTGCCTTTGAATCTGTGGATGATTGGGACAACACCTTTTTGTTGGTTATCATTTGTTATAAAATTTACAAATTCCACTCATAGTTGCGGTCATGTTTGTAAGTAACGCATCAAGAATTGTAATTGCAGTCATCGCTTCCACTACAACAACAGCACGTGGAACAACAATTGGATCATGTCGTCCTTTGATGGAAACTTCAATGTCTTCACCGGATTTGTTCACGGTGTTCTGTGTTTTCAAAATAGAAGGAGTGGCTTTGAATGAGGCGCGTAGAATAATATCTGATCCGTCGCTCATGCCACCTAGGATACCACCAGCATGATTGCTTGTCTTTCTGATTTGTTGGTCCTGGGTCATGCAAAAACCATCGTTATTTTCAGAACCGGTCATTTGTGAAACTTGAATTCCATCACCGATTTCAATACCTTTTACTGCACCAATGGACATAATCGCTTTTGCAAGATTGGCGTCTAACTTGTCAAATACTGTGTCACCAAGACCTACCGGAACACCCCGTACAACAGCCTCCACGCATCCCCCAACAGAATCATGTTCCTGAGTCATGCGCATCACGTAATCTCCGGCAAGTTTTGCAGCTTCAGCATCTGGCATATATAGTTGGTTGTTAAAAATCTCATTTTCATCAAAACGATTGTAGTCGATGATAATGTCTCCGATTGATTGTGTATATGTAGTAAATGTGATGCCTAATTGATTTAATATTTTGATAGCAACAGCACCAGCTGCTACTCGTGCAATGGTTTCGCGTCCTGATGAACGACCACCACCTCTATAATCTCTAAATCCATATTTTGCATCAAAGGTAAAATCAGCATGACCTGGGCGGTAGTAGGATGCGATTTCACTATAGTCTTTTGATTGCTGTGTTTTGTTATAGACAATCATCGAAATAGGCGTGCCAGTTGTTTTCCCCTCAAATACGCCAGATAATATTTCCACGATATCATCTTCACTGCGTGGAGTAGAATAAATAGATTGTCCGGGTTTTCTGCGATTCAAAAATGGTTGGATATCACACTCTGATAATTCCAAACCCGCTGGACAACCATCAATTACAACACCAATTGCCTTTCCGTGCGATTCTCCCCAGGTTGATATACGAAAAATGGTTCCTATTGTTGATCCTGCCATTGTCTTACTCCTTTGAAAATGATTGTAAAGAAGACTATGATACTCATAATCATGGTCCTAAAGTTTTATTTATCATAACAGATTATTTTCTAAAAATAAATATTTACAATCAATTATTTCTGTGATAATATACCAACGTACGTTTTCTGTACATTAACCATTACTCAGATTAAGGACACTCCGACCTTTTCCTGGGTGATTGGCGATTATTATTTTAAAGGAGGATGTTGTTATGGTAACAGCAGAGCAGAAGAAAGAGATTATTGAGAAGTATGGTCGTGGAGCAAATGATACTGGTTCACCAGAAGTACAGATTGCATTGCTTACAGCAAGAATTGTTGATTTACAGAATCATTTCGCAGATCATCCAAAGGATCATCACTCAAGAAGAGGTCTTCTTAAGTTAGTTGGTCAGAGAAGAAACTTATTGGCTTACTTAAAGAAGATTGATATTGAGCGTTACAGAACTCTTATCGAGAGCTTAGGATTGCGTAAATAATTTACGAAATTCAAAAAAACAGTGGTTTGTTTTGATAGCAAATCACTGTTTTTTCTTTTGGTAAAATGTAGGTTTTATCGTTATTTTATGCTTTTCAAATGGCATTTACTATGATATACTAATGTGGATTGTGATAAGGCAGAACCGAGACTTCTGAAGTGGTGACAGATAAGGCTTAGCCGGATGGAATGCAAGTGCTATTATCGGTTTCTAGTTCAGTTGTTTCGGTGTCTTACCCAAGATATCCGGATATCAATACATGTACCGGAAAAAGATTATTTTATAAGGAGAACAGATATGTACAAGAAGTTTGAAATGGAACTTGCCGGCAGAACACTTCGTGTTGATGTTGGTCGAGTTGCAGCACAGGCAAATGGTGCAGCATTTATGCACTATGGAGATACAGTTGTATTATCTACAGCAACTGCATCTGAAAAACCAAGAGAAGGAATTGATTTCTTTCCGCTTTCAGTAGAATATGAAGAGAAACTTTATTCGGTAGGTAAGATTCCTGGAGGATTTAATAAGAGAGAAGGTAAGGCAAGTGAGAACGCAATTCTTACTTCTCGTGTAATTGACCGTCCAATGCGTCCATTATTCCCTAAGGATTATCGTAATGATGTAACACTTAACAACCTTGTTATGAGCGTTGATCCAGAGTGTTCACCAGAGTTGACTGCAATGTTAGGTTCTGCAATTGCAACAGCAATTTCAGATATCCCATTTGATGGACCATGTGCAACAACACAGGTTGGTATGATTGACGGTGAATTTGTTTTTAATCCAAATGAAGCGCAGAATGCTATTTCTGATTTGAAACTTACAGTTGCTTCTACAAAAGAGAAGGTTATTATGATTGAAGCTGGTGCTAATGAGATTCCTGAGGATAAAATGATTGAAGCAATCTATGCAGCGCATGAATTGAACCAGAAGGTAATCGAATTTATTGATCAGATTGTTGCCGAATGTGGTAAGCCAAAACACACTTACACAAGCTGTGCAATTCCTGAAGAATTGTTCGCTGCCATCAAGGAAATCGTTCCACCTGCAGAGATGGAAGAAGCTGTATTTACAGATGAGAAGCAGGTTAGAGAAGAGAATATCCGTAAGATTACAGATAAGCTAGAGGAAGCATTTGCTGATAACGAAGAGTGGTTGTCTGTACTTGGTGAGGCGATTTACCAGTACCAGAAGAAGACTGTTCGCAAAATGATTTTGGTGGACAAGAAGAGACCAGATGGTCGTGCAATGTCACAGATTCGTCCACTTGCGGCAGAGATTGATATTATTCCAAGAGTGCATGGTTCTGCTATGTTTACTCGTGGACAAACTCAGATTTGTAATGTTACAACCTTGGCACCTCTTTCAGAGGCTCAGAAGATTGACGGTTTGAATTTGTTAGAAACCAATAAGAGATATATGCATCAGTATAATTTCCCTTCATACTCTGTAGGTGAGACAAAGCCATCTCGTGGTCCGGGACGTAGAGAGATTGGTCATGGTGCATTGGCTGAGAGAGCATTGTTGGCAGTTCTTCCTTCAGAAGAAGAATTCCCATATGCAATCCGTACAGTTTCAGAAACCTTTGAGTCAAATGGTTCTACTTCAATGGCTTCTACGTGTGCATCTTGTATGTCATTGATGGCTGCAGGTGTTCCGATTAAGAAGATGGTTGCAGGTATTTCTTGTGGTTTAGTAACAGGTGATACAGATGATGAATATGTATTGTTAACAGATATTCAGGGTCTTGAAGATTTCTTTGGTGATATGGACTTTAAGGTAACTGGTACAAAGGATGGTATCACGGCAATTCAGATGGATATTAAAATTCATGGTTTGACAAGACCAATTGTTGAGGGCGCTATTCAGAAAACAAGAGAAGCTAGAATGTTTATTATGGATGAGGTTATGTCTAAGGCAATTGCTGAGCCACGTGCAACTGTTGGTGAGCTTGCACCTAAGATTTGTACAATGAAGGTTGATCCAGAGAAGATTGGCGAAATTATTGGACAAAGAGGAAAGACAATCAATACAATTATTGAAGAGACAGGTGTTAAGATTGATATTGATGATGAAGGTACAGTAGCTGTTTGTGGTGTTGATCAAGCAGGTATTGATAAAGCACTTAAGATTATTCACTCTATCGTTGATCCGATTGAGGTTGGTAATGTATATGAAGGAAAAGTTGTTCGTATTATGAATTTCGGTGCCTTTGTAGAACTTTCACCAAACAAAGATGGATTGATTCATATTTCTAAGCTTTCCAAGGAAAGAGTAGCAAAAGTAGAAGATGTTGTGAATATTGGTGACACGGTTAAGGTTAAGGTTCTTGAAGTGGACCGCATGGGCAAGATTAGCTTAAGCCTTAAGGATGTTGAAGAATAATAAAATCCAACATGTAAAAAACGTTTGTAAGAGCGTTTTAAATATTTCGTTAAGCTAAGTAAAACATAACTAAAAAGGGACTACCCAAATGGCAGTCCCTTTTTTTAAGAATGAAAGGAGTAATAATATGCAATACGGTTATTTTGATGAAGCAGCAAAAGAGTATGTGATTACTAGACCAGATACACCAGCACCTTGGGTGAATTATTTGGGGTCTCCAGCGTATGGTGCAATTATTTCAAATAACGCAGGTGGATACAGCTTTGAAAAGAGTGGCGCCCACGGACGTATTATTCGTTATGTATTCAACCAGTTTGATCAGCCAGGTCGATATATCTATTTGAGAGACGATGAAAGTAAGGATTATTGGTCAGCATCATGGCAGCCAGTAGGCAAATCTTTAGATGAATACAAGAGTGAATGTCATCATGGAACTGGTTATACGAATATGTCTGCCGATTATTCAGGAATTCATTCAGAAGCACTGTACTATGTGCCACTTAATAAGAGCTACGAAGTATGGCGTGTTAAGGTGACAAATCAGTCAGAGAAGACTAGAAAGATTTCTGCATTTGGTTACTGTGAGTTTACCAATGATAGTAACTATGAACAGGATCAGGTTAATCTTCAGTATACATTATTTATTACCAAGACTTATTTTAATAAGAATCGTATCTATCAGACAATTAATGAGAATATCAAGAATGATGTAGATGGCAATCAGAATACATCTAGATTCTTTGGTATAGCAGGAGCAGATGTTGCATCTTACTGTGGTGATAAGGAATGTTTTCTTGGAAGATATCATGGTTACAATAATCCAGCTGCTGTAGAGAATGGTGCTTGTGATAATTCTTTGAATTATAATTCTAATGGCTGTGGAGCATTACAGACTACAATGGAGCTAGCTCCAGGTGAGACGAAGGTGTTCACATTTGTGTTAGGTATGAAGTCTGATGCCGATGCAGAAGCGATCCTTGCAAGCTATAGTGATGTTGAAAAAGCGACAAATGCTGAATTGGATGAGCTTAAGACATATTGGCATGGTCAGTTATCACATTTGCAGGTACAGACACCTTCAGATAGTTTTAATAATATGGTTAACACATGGAATGCATATCAGTGCTTCATGACATTTATTTGGTCAAGAGCTGCTTCCTTCACATATTGTGGACTTCGCAATGGTTATGGATATCGTGATACAGTACAGGATATTCAAGGTATCATCCATTTGAATCCAGAGATGGCATTAGAAAAGATTCGTTTTATGTTATCTGCACAGGTGGATAATGGTGGTGGACTTCCTCTTGTTAAGTTTAATCACAATGCAGGTCATGAGGATACCCCGGATGATGCTTCTTATGTGAAAGCAACAGGACATCCTGCATATCGTGCGGATGATGCGTTATGGTTATTCCCAACTGTATACAAATATATTGCAGAATCTGGAAATGTAGATTTCATTGATGAGGTAATTGTGTTTGCAAATGGCGGTGAAGGCACAGTATATGAGCATTTAAAGAGAGCAATTGACTTCTCTATGAATCGTTTGGGTAACCATGGAATGCCAGCTGGTCTTCATGCGGACTGGAATGACTGTTTGCGCCTTGGTAAGCAAGGTGAGTCAAGCTTTGTTGCAATGCAGTTATACTATGCCATGACAGTTTTACGTAAGTTCTCTGAGAAGAAAAATGATACAGAGTATATTGCATACTTAGATAAGATTCAGAAAGAATTAGGTGACATTATTCAGGAAACATGCTGGGAAGAGGATCGCTTTGTTCGTGGATATAAGGAAGATGGCGAGATTATTGGTTCTAAGCATCATCCAGAAGCAAATATGTGGTTGAATCCACAGTCTTGGTCTGTTATTTCTGGCTTAGCTTCCAAAGAACAGGCAGAATTAGCATTGGAATCTGTACATCGTGAACTTGCTACACCATATGGAGTAAGATTGATGGCACCTTCTTATGTGAATCATGCGTTTGATGGAGCGTTGATGTTGTTATTTAATCCGTCCACAAAGGAAAATGGTGGTATTTTCTCACAGCCACAGGGTTGGATTATTTTAGCAGAAGCATTAATGGGACATGGTGATAGAGCGTTTGAGTATTTCTGTAGTTCATCACCAGCATCTATGAATGACAAGGCTGAGATTCGTAAGTTAGAGCCATATTGTCATGGACAGTTTACAGAAAGTAGCGAGTCACCATTTGAAGGTCGTTCTCATGTACACTGGTTAACAGGTACAGCATCTACAGTAATGGTAGGTTGCGTAGAGGGTATTCTTGGTCTTCGTCCAGATTTCACTGGTCTGCGTATTAGTCCATCTATTTCTTCAGACTGGAAGGAATTTACAATGGAAAAAGATTTCCGTGGAAAGAAGCTTCATATCACTGTGAAGAATCCAAATGGCAAAGAATCTGGTGTAACAAAGCTTACATTGAATGGAACTATGTTGGATGGTGATTATATTTCTGCTGATTTATTGGCTGATGACAACGAAATCGTTGTTGAATTATAAGACAGTATGAATTGGTTTGTATAATTTGATACATGATAGCAATACTAAAGAGGAAGAGAAATCTTCCTCTTTTATATTGTAACAAGCAATATTTGCGAGTGAGGTGATTCTGTACAGAGAATAAAAGGTCGGAAAGAAATGGAGAATGGTATGTATCAAGATAATCAGTGTAATAAAGGTTTATGCAAAATGGAGATTGAACAGAAAAGAGCAAAACAGATAGAAGAAATGGGGCAAGTAGATTTGTCTCAAAACGAATACGGATACCGTATTCATTTATTAAATGTTATTGGTGAGATAGAAGGTCATCAATGTATGGGACCTGTGACAAAAACCACAAAATATGAACATGTATTGCCTGAGTTAGCGAGAGTAGAAGAAGATCGATTTGTCGATGGGTTGCTTGTTTTGTTAAATACAGTTGGAGGGGATGTGGAAGCAGGACTCGCAATTGCTGAAATGATAGCATCCTTATCAGTTCCTGTTGTGACGTTACTTTTAGGTGGGGGTCATTCTATTGGTGTGCCTTTAAGCGTTTCTGGAGATTATTCATTTATTGTACCCACCGCTACCATGGTAATACATCCAATTAGAATGAACGGAACGGTATTAGGTGTGAAGCAAAATTACGAATATATTGATCGAATGCAAGAACGGATTATTTCTTTTACCTGTGCACATTCAGGAATAAATGAAACAGAATTAAAGAATTTGATGTTTAATACAACGGAATTGACGAAAGATGTTGGAAGTGTATTAGTGGGTGAGGAAGCGGTAAAAAATGGTTTGATTAATGAAGTTGGAGGAATCCATGATGCTTTTTGTTGTTTATATGGCTTGATTAATCAGAAAAAAAATAGTAGTATATAGATATTGTGGTGTGTTATGTTTTGTTCCACAAGGTATCGTTGTACAATAGAAAAATGATTTCATTTTGATGAAATAGAAAAGGGAGGTTATCAGCTTGGCTGGTAGTAAGAATCAAAGTAAAAATCAAGTTTCCAATAATGGAAGAAAAAAGCAGACTTCAAGCCGCAATTCGGCGACCAGAACTCGTACATCTTCTGGCTCAAAGTCAAACAAAAAGGTGACGCAGGAGGTGGAAACAAATTCCTTGGGGACAGAAATTGCAGTTTGGATTATTGCTGCGGTTATGCTGTTGCTGGAATTGGGTAATTTTGGAATTTGTGGATTTGTAAACTATATAAGCAAATTTTTCTTTGGTATATTTGGTGTTGTAGAATATTTTTTGCCAATAGCAGTGATGTTTGCGGCGTTTTTCCTACATATTAATGAGTATAAAAAACGTGCAGTTCAAAAGGTTGTGTTTGGTTTGCTGGTTTTGTTGTGCATAGGAATGATTGGACAATTGACAGTGGGCATTGATAAATATAACTTTACGAAGATTTTTATGGAAGGATTTTCAGATAAGCTTGGTGGTGGAATTTTTTGTGGTTCCTTAGCTTACTTATTACATGCAGCTGTGGGAGAAATCGGCACTTATATTATTATTATATTAGCAGCAATTGTTTGTGTTGTACTTTTTGCAGAATTTTCTGTTATTGATTTTTTTAAAAGTTTGTTTGCAGATATGGCAGAAATGCGTGTAAAAGATGAAGAATTATCGGAGGATTTTACTGAAATTGTAACAGAAGATTTTTCGGAAGATAGGGATGATGTGTTTAGAGATAGAAAGAAATCTTCTATATTGGATAATATTTCTGTGTTGCCAGCAGACAGTGACAAAGGGATTTTACCATCAAAGACAGTTGACAAGCTTCCTTTGAATGAAGAGGTTCATGAAATCACAATGGACTATGACATTAACTTGCCTGGACAAAATATGAATGATTTTGTGATTTCTGAGATGGATAAAGAGATTGTAAAAGAAGATGCAAAAAAACGTGTACGAAAACCACGTGTAAAGAAGAATATTGTTCCAGCAGTTTTGGATGATGTGAAAAATGATGTGACACCGCAAACGAAAATACAAACAGGTGATGATGGTGTGACAAAAGATTTAAAGATGGAAAACAAAACGGTAGCTGCAGTGAAGAATGTATCTGCCAAAGAAGTTGGAAAAAGTGATGCGGAATATCAATTTCCACCATTGGAGTTGTTGCAAAGAAGTAAAACTACGGCTACTACAAAGGAAGATGCTATTCGACAGAATGCAATTAAGTTACAGGAAGTATTAAAGAGTTTTGGTGTAAATGTCACCATGACAAATTATAGTTGTGGACCATCTGTAACCAGGTATGAGATGGTGCCAGAACAAGGTGTAAAGGTTAGTAAAATCACTGGCCTTGCAGATGATATTATGATGAATCTAGCTGCCCAGAGTATTCGAATTGAAGCACCAATTCCGGGGAAATCTGCAGTTGGTATTGAGATACCAAATGGTGCAAGAAGTGGTGTTGGTTTTAGGGAATTGATTGATACAGAAAAGTTTATTAAACATCCATCTAAAATATCATTTGCTGTAGGTAAAGATATTGAAGGCAATGTTGTGGTAGAAGACATTGCAAAAATGCCACATTTGTTGATTGCTGGTGCAACAGGATCAGGAAAGTCGGTTTGTACCAACACTTTAATTATGAGTATTCTATACAAGGCAAGACCTGATGAAGTGAAGTTGATATTAGTTGACCCAAAACAGGTTGAGTTGAAGGTATATAATGGTATCCCACACCTATTAACGCCGGTTGTAACGGATCCTAAAAAAGCTGCTGGTGCGTTAAATTGGGCTGTGGCAGAGATGACAAAGCGTTATCAAATGTTTTCTGAGTGCAATGTTCGTAACATTCAAGGCTACAATGAGAAAGTGAGAGAATTAGAGGAATCTGGAGCCGTAGAAGAGGAGAAACTAGAAAAAATGCCTCAAATTGTCATTATAGTCGACGAGCTTGCGGATCTTATGATGGTTGCGAAGGCAGAAGTGGAAGAAGCGATTGTGCGACTAGCACAGCTTGCCAGAGCAGCTGGTATTCATTTGGTGATTGCAACCCAGAGACCTTCTGTAGATGTTGTAACTGGTTTGATTAAGGCAAATGTTCCATCTAGAATTGCCCTTTCTGTTTCTTCTGGTGTGGATTCTAGAACGATTATTGATAGTGTGGGGGCAGAAAAGCTTTTGGGTAATGGTGATATGTTATTTTATCCAACAATGTATCCAAAGCCTGTTCGTGTACAGGGTGCTTATATTTCGGATGATGAAGTATTAAATGTTGTAGAGTACCTAAAGGCACAAAATGGTGAATCCCAGTATAGTGAAGAAGTGACTAGTCAGATTACTTCATCTAGTTCAGGTAGTGCCACCACAATAGGTGAAGGTGGAGCCGCCAATGATCGTGATGAGTATTTTGTTCAAGCAGGTAGATTTATCATTGAAAAAGATAAGGCTTCTATTGGTATGTTGCAGAGAATGTTTAAGATAGGATTTAACAGGGCTGCACGAATTATGGATCAATTGTTTGAGGCTGGTGTTGTTGGTCCGGAAGAAGGCACGAAACCGAGACAAGTTTTGATGAGTGAAGAACAGTTTGACGAATATGTTGACGAATACTTTTGATATTTTTAAGAATCTTGTTGACGAATGTTGCGTCAATCGTTACAATTACAAGAATATTAAATAAACATAAATGAGATATCTATAAAGAACATATAATTTAAGAGGAGATTACTATGAAAACAGATATTCAAATCGCACAGGAAGCGACAATGGTACATATCAAGGAGGTTGCAGCTAAACTCGATATTGCAGAAGAAGAGTTGGATTTATATGGAAAATATAAAGCGAAATTATCTGATGAATTGATTCGACGTATAGAAAACAAAAAAGACGGGAAGCTTGTTTTAGTTACTGCTATTAATCCAACACCTGCAGGTGAAGGTAAGACCACTGTTACAGTTGGACTTGGTCAGGCCTTGGGAAAGTTGGGTAAGAAAGCATCGATTGCTCTTCGCGAACCATCTCTTGGTCCATGTTTTGGTGTGAAAGGTGGTGCTGCTGGTGGTGGATATGCGCAGGTAGTACCGATGGAGGATTTAAATCTTCATTTCACTGGTGATTTTCATGCGATTACATCAGCTAATAATTTGCTCGCTGCAATGTTGGATAACCATATTCAACAGGGCAATGCCTTGAATATCGATACAAGACAGATTGTGTGGAAAAGATGTTTGGATATGAATGATCGTGTGCTTCGAAATATCGTTGTTGGTATGGGAAGTAAGATGGATGGATACGTGAGAGAGGATCATTTTGTAATTTCCGTTGCTTCGGAGATTATGGCGATTCTTTGTCTTGCTAATGATATGGAAGACCTAAAGGATAAACTAGGAAAGATTGTTGTTGCTTATTCTGTAGATGGTAATCCTGTAACAGCTGCCGACTTGAAAGCTGTTGGTGCTATGGCGGCACTCTTGAAAGATGCGTTGAAACCAAATCTGATTCAGACATTGGAGCATACACCAGCATTTGTACATGGTGGACCATTTGCTAATATTGCACATGGATGTAACTCTGTTCGTGCAACAAAGCTGGCTTTAAAGCTTTCTGATATTGTTGTAACAGAGGCTGGTTTTGGTGCCGATTTAGGCGCAGAGAAGTTTTTGGATATTAAGTGTCGCAAGGCAGGTATTTCACCTGATGCAATTGTAATCGTTGCAACGGTACGTGCATTAAAGTACAATGGCGGTGTTGTAAAATCTGAATTGAACAATGAAAATGTAGATGCTTTGAAAAAAGGTATTGTTAATCTTGAAAAACACATTGAGAATTTGCAACAATATGGTGTACCGATTGTTGTGACATTGAACCAGTTTATTACAGATTCTGAGGCAGAGTTAAACTTTGTGCAAGAGTTTGTTGAGAATATGGGTTGCGATTTTGCACTTGCAAAGGTGTGGGAGCAAGGTGGCGAAGGTGGTCTTGCTTTGGCGGAAAAGGTTGTAGATGTTTTAGAGAATAAGAAGGCAAATTTCAAGATGCTCTATGAGGATGAAATGTCATTGGAAGAGAAGATTCATACCATTGCAACAAAGATTTACGGTGCGAATGGCGTGAACTATACAGCAGCAGCAAAGAAACAATTACAGACAATTACAGATTTGGGCTTTGGCAATCTCCCTATTTGTATGGCAAAGACACAATATTCGTTGTCGGATGACCAGACAAAGCTTGGACGTCCTACAGATTTTGATATTATTGTGAGAGAAGTGTATGTAAATGCTGGTGCAGGATTTGTGGTCGCTATTACGGGTTCCATTATGACGATGCCTGGACTTCCTAAGGTTCCAGCAGCAGAAGGTATTGATGTAGTGGATGATAAGATTGTAGGCCTGTTCTAGAAAAAGTAAGAAACTAGATATAGTAATTGATTAGGAGGGTAATATGGCACATTTAATTGATGGAAAGATAATTAGTCAGCAGATTAAAGACGAATTAAAGGAAAAAGTTGCAGTTCTAAAAGCACAGGGTAAAGAGATTGGCATGGCTGTTATTCAGGTTGGAAACGATCCAGCATCTTCTGTGTATGTGGGGAACAAGAAAAGAGCATGCGAATATATTGGGATTCGTTCTGAAAGTTATGAGTTACCTGAGGAAACAACGCAAGAAGAATTGATTTCTTTGATCGAAAAACTGAATGCAGATGATAAGATCCATGGTATCCTTGTTCAGTTACCAGTACCAAAGCATATAGATGAAGATACCATAATTAAATCAATTTCGCCTAAAAAGGATGTGGATGGTTTTCATCCACAAAGCGTTGGTGCCCTTAGTATTGGACAACCAGGTTTTGTTTCCTGTACACCAGCAGGTGTTATTCAGCTATTGAAGAGAAGTGGTGTCGAAATTGAAGGGAAAGAATGTGTTGTGATTGGTAGAAGTAACATTGTTGGCAAACCAATGTCTTTACTGTTATTAAGAGAAAATGGTACAGTCACAGTTACACATTCTAAAACAAAGGATTTAAAAGAGGTTTGTAAAAGAGCAGATATTTTGGTTGTGGCCATAGGGCGACCAAAGATGATAGATGCTTCTTATGTGAAAGATGGGGCAGTGGTAATCGATGTGGGCATTCACAGAGATGAGAATAATAAGCTATGTGGTGATGTGGATTTTGACAGTGTTGAGCCAGTGGCTTCAGCTATTACACCTGTACCGGGTGGTGTTGGTCCTATGACCATTGCAATGCTAATGAATAACTGTGTGGAAGCCGCAACCATGTTTGACTAGTGGTTGATTTGTAATGAATGATTGAAAAAGGATTGGATTCATTTATGGTTCAAATATTATTCGTTTCTCTTGGGTGTGACAAGAATCTGGTGGATAGTGAAGTGATGCTTGGCTTGTTGCAAGAGAAAGGATACACAATTACAAATGAAGAAAAGGATGCAGATGTTGTAGTAGTGAATACCTGTTGCTTTATCCACGATGCAAAAGAAGAAAGCATTGAAAGCATCATTGAAATGGGAAAGTTGAAAAAAACAGGAAAACTGAAGGCATTAATTATAACGGGATGTTTGGCACAGCGTTATAAAGATGAAATTCGAAAAGAATTGCCCGAAGTAGATGCAATTCTTGGAACCACCAGTACAGAAGCAATCGTAGAAGCTGTTGAACAGGTTCTAGCAGGACAGGTATATGAACATTTTGAAGACATTAATTATCTGCCGCCAAGTCATGAGACGCGAGTTATTACTTCGGGAACCCATATGGGTTATCTAAAGATTGCGGAAGGATGTAATAAGCATTGTACATATTGCATTATTCCGAAAGTACGTGGTAATTTTAGAAGTGTTCCACTAGAAGATTTACTTGCACAAGCTAGGTTTTTGGTCTCTAATGGAATAAAAGAGCTGTGTTTGGTTGCACAGGAAACCACACTTTATGGTCAGGATATATATGGGGAGAAGGCATTACCGAGACTTCTTCGTGAATTATCTGCAATAGAGGATTTGGAATGGATTCGTTTGTTGTATTGTTATCCGGAAGAAATAACAGAAGAATTAATGATAGAAATTCGTGATAATCCAAAGGTTTGTCATTATATGGATATGCCATTGCAACATTCGGAAGATAACGTTTTAAAGCGAATGGGAAGAAGAACTACGAATGCAGATATTAAGAAAATAATCAGTAGAATTCGTGAATTGATTCCTGATATGGTACTTAGAACATCACTGATCACAGGATTTCCAGGTGAGACACAAGAGGATCATGAAAGGTTACTTGCTTTTGTTGACGAAATGGAATTTAATCGTCTTGGTGTTTTTACGTATTCTCCTGAGGAGGACACACCAGCAGCGACTTTTTCCGAACAGATTCCGGAAGAAACAAAACAGCTGTGGAAAAATGAGATTATGGAACTTCAACAAGAAGTATCTTATGATTTGAATTCCACAATGGTTGGAAAAAGAATGAAAGTGATTGTGGAAGGATATTTGTATAATGAAGCAATGTACATGTGTCGTTCTTATATGGATGCACCGGACATTGATGGCTGTGTGTTTGTTTCTTCAGAAGAAGAGTTGTTGTCGGGTGATTTTATAGATGTATTAATCACAGATTTTAATGAATATGATTTGATAGGAGAAAGAGTATGAATTTACCAAACAAATTAACGATTTTAAGAACTGTATTGATTCCGTTTTTCTTAATTGCAATGTTGTGGGATGTAGTGCCGTATGGCAATTGGATTGCACTAGCTATTTTTGCAGTAGCATCGATTACAGATATGTTAGACGGTATGATTGCAAGGAAATACAATCTTGTAACAAATTTTGGGAAGTTTATGGATCCGTTGGCGGATAAGCTTTTGGTTTGTTCAGCAATGATTGCTTTTGTAGAGTTGGAGAGGATTCCTTGTTGGATTGTTATTGTGATTATTGCAAGAGAGTTTATTATCAGTGGATTCCGTTTAGTGGCAGCGGATAATGGAATTGTAATTGCTGCAGGTATCTGGGGCAAAATTAAGACGGCGGAGCAGATGGTTATGCTTTGTATTTTGATTGCAGATTTTGGAAGTGTGTTTCCTGCAGCGGCATCGGGTATTGCGTTGTTTGAAAATATTTTGATTTATGTTGCATTGATTCTGACTATTATTTCATTGCTTGATTATTTGTTGCATAACAAAAATGTTCTTGCAGAGAATAACAAATAGAACTCAAATTTGCTGTTTGTGAATGAATATAATAGCTTATGTTAAATTAATTAAGAATTAGGGTATAAATATTTCCTTTTTTAAGGATATGATTTATATCCTTTTTTGATGAAAACATTTCCTGTTTGTTACAAGTTGTCCTTGCATTCATATCATAAAAGTACTAAAATATAATTGGCTAAAATTTGGTTTACTTACCGAAGTGAGCCTTATAATAAATTTAAACGGAGGGCTAAAAATGAGCAATAAACTTATGTTGTCAGCAAGTGATAGAATTGCAGCATTACTTGATGACTCAAGTTTCGTTGAAGTTGGTGCTTATGTGACAGCTAGAACAACCGACTTTAACACCCAGGATCATGAAACACCGGCAGATGGTGTCGTAACAGGTTACGGTACAATTGACGGAAGATTGGTGTATGTGTACAGCCAGGATGCTAAGGTATTAGGCGGATCGATTGGTGAAATGCATGCAAGCAAGATTGCAAAAATCTATGATATGGCACTTAAAATGGGTGCCCCAGTGATTGGATTGGTAGATTGTGCCGGTTTGAGATTACAGGAGGCAACTGATTCTTTGAATGCATTTGGTAGCATTTACTTGAAGCAGTCTATGGCTTCAGGTGTGGTACCTCAGATTACAGGTATTTTTGGTGTATGTGGTGGTGGTAGTGCCATTATTCCAGCACTTTCTGATATCACATTTATGGTTAAGGATCAGGCAAAGTTATTTGTTAATACGCCGAATGCTTTAGATAGTAACTATATTGAAAAATTAGATACATCAGCAGCTTCATATCAGGAAAGCAACAATGCATTAGTTGATGAAGTGTTAGAAGATGATGCATCAGTACTTGGTAGAATTAGACAGGTAGTGGCAATGCTTCCTTCTAACAATGAAGATGATTCTAACTATGCAGATTGTTTAGATGATTTAAACAGAGAAATTCCTAATTTAGAAGGTCTTGCAGATGATGCAAGAGCAGTTCTTACACATATTTCTGACAGCAATGTATTTGTTGAGTTAAAGAAAGAATATGCTAAGGATATGGTAATTGGATTCATCAAGTTGAATGGCATGACAGTAGGCTGTGTAGCCAATCAGGTAGCTGATGGTGGTGATATGTTATCAACAAAGGGCGCATATATTGCTGCTGAATTTGTTAACTTCTTGGATGCATTTAATATTCCAGTATTAACATTGACAAATGTAAAGGGATACAAGGCAACCATCTCTGAGGAAGCAGGTATTGCAAAGGCAACAGCGAAACTTACTTATGCGTTTGCTAATGCAACTGTTCCAAAAGTTAACTTAGTAATGGGTAATGCAATGGGTAGTGCATATCTTGCTATGAATTCTAAGTCAATTGGTGCAGATATGGAATACGCTTGGAAGACAGCACAGATTGGAACAATGGATCCAGAAGCTGCTGTTAAGATTATGTATGCAAAAGAAGGTTATGATGCTGAGCAGTTAAAGGCTGCTAAAGCAGAGTATACTGCTAAGATGTCAAGTGCAGAGGCTGCAGCTAAGCGTGGCTATGTGGATGATATTATCGACGGTGCAGCTACTAGAAAGCGTTTGATTGCTGCATTTGAAATGCTTTATACAAAGAGAGAAGATAGACCATTAAAGAAGCATGGTGCAGTATAAGAGAGGAGATAGCTACATGAAAATGAAAAAGATTGTTTTATTATTTTCTATGATTGCTGTACTCTTTTCATTGACTGGCTGTAGTGATGGTCAGGAAAAAGTTGACTTTGAATATTCCAGCACGAATATTGTTGGTGACACTTTATATCAGTCTTATCAATTTCAAAATGCAACAGATGCATATCGTGCCTACTTGGCAGATTCAGATGAAGCATTGGCTGAAGCTTTGTTAGGTGGTGTTAACAACTTTGATACCGCAATTGAGGAATGTGGTAATTTTGTTGGATATCGTTTGAAGGATGGAGACAGCAAGAGTTTTGATTTTGCAGCTTTACAGGTTCAGGATGAAGCAGTATATTATGCAGCACTTGAGGATTTGAATACATTGGTTGCCAATGTTGATTCATCCATTGAAGAGAGTGGTAATACTGTTATTGTGACAGTAACTGCTGTACATGAGTATCGTGACGTTGTATATACTTATGTATATGAAAGAAATCCAGCATATGATTATGCGCAGGAATTATACAACCAAGCAGTTGCTGCATATCAGATCAAAGAAGTAACTGCAGCACCGAATTATACATTTGGTGAGAAGATGTCAAAAGCTGGTGCGAATACTTTGATGGGTATGGGAACAGTATTTGTTGTATTGATTTTCATTTCATTTATTATTGCTCAGTTTGAGAAGATTAATAAAGCTTCTGCTGCAGTTAGCAATTGGTGGGCTAACCGCAAGAATAAGAAGAGTCAAGAAGAGACTGTTGAAGTTGTTTCTGCTCCAGTGGCAGCAGCTCCTGTGACAGTAGCGGATCCGATGGATGATTCACAGTTAGTAGCAGTGATTACAGCAGCTGTTGTGGCTGCTAACACAGCAGCTGGTGGTACAGATAAGTTGATTGTTCGTTCCATCAGAAAAGCAAAGAGATAATATAGGAGGAATATCATAATGAAGAATTATAGAATTACAGTAAATGGTGTAGCGTATGACGTAGCAGTAGAAGAATTAGGCGCAGGTACAGTTCCAGCAGCAGCTCCAGTAGCAGCAGCTCCAGTGGCAGCAGCTCCAGTAGCTCCAGCAGCTCCAGTAGCAAGTGGTGCAGATGGTGCAGTTAAGATTGCAGCTCCAATGCCAGGCAAGATTCTTGCAATCAAAGCAAATGCAGGTCAGGCAGTTAAGAAGGGTGATGTTGTAATGATTCTTGAGGCTATGAAGATGGAGAATGAGATTACTGCACCTGAAGATGGTACAGTTGCAAGCATTAATGTTGCAGTTGGCGATAGCGTAGAATCCGGTGATACTCTTGCTTCATTGAACTAATTGATGTAGACGTTTCATTTTAGACAGGAGGCAGTGAGAATGGATTATATTTGGAATACATTGCAGAACCTGGCTGGACAGACAGCATTTGCCAATCTTTACTGGGGTAACTTTGTAATGATTGCTGTTGCTTGTGTCTTCCTTGTTCTTGCAATTAAATTTGGCTTTGAGCCACTTTTGTTAGTTCCGATTTCCTTTGGTATGTTATTGGCGAACATGTTCCCTGGTATTATTGCTGAGGGCGGACTATTACACTTTTTCTATTTGTTAGATGAGTGGAGTATTTTACCATCCCTTATCTTTCTTGGAGTAGGTGCAATGACTGACTTTGGTCCGTTGATTGCAAATCCTAAGAGCTTTTTGTTAGGTGCAGCTGCACAGTTTGGTATCTATTCTGCATATTTCTTTGCGATTTTGTGGGGATTTAGTGACAAGGCAGCAGCAGCAATTTCGATTATTGGTGGTGCAGATGGTCCAACCTCTATTTTCTTAGCTGGTAAGCTTGGTATGGGAGGAACTTTAATGGGTCCGATTGCAGTGGCAGCTTATTCCTATATGGCTTTAGTACCTGTTATTCAGCCACCATTTATGAAATTACTTACAACTGAGAAAGAACGTAAGATTAAGATGGAACAGTTAAGACCTGTTTCTAAGTTAGAGAGAATTTTATTCCCGGTTATTGTTACAATTGTGGTAGTATTAATTCTTCCTACAACAGCACCATTGGTTGGTATGTTAATGTTAGGTAACCTATTCCGTGAGTGTGGCGTTGTAAAACAGTTAACAGAGACAGCGTCTAATGCACTTATGTATATTGTTGTTATTTTACTTGGTACATCAGTTGGTGCTACTACAACGGCACAGGCATTCTTGAATGTGGATACCTTGAAAATTGTTGTATTAGGATTAGTAGCATTTATTATTGGTACTTGTGCTGGTGTGTTGTTCGGTAAATTAATGTGCTGGGCAACAAAGGGTAAGGTTAATCCTTTGATTGGTTCAGCAGGTGTATCTGCGGTACCTATGGCAGCACGTGTATCACAGAAGGTTGGTGCGGAAGCAGATCCTACAAACTTCTTGTTGATGCATGCAATGGGACCTAACGTAGCAGGTGTTATTGGTACAGCCGTAGCAGCTGGTACATTTATGGCGATTTTCGGAGTATTCTGATAAATTAATTAATTTTATGGAGGAAATAATAATGGCAAAACAGGCAGCAAAACCGGTAGGAATTACCGAGACAATATTACGTGATGCGCATCAGTCATTGGTTGCTACCCGTATGAGTACAGAGCAGATGCTTCCTATCATCGAGAAGATGGATCAGGTTGGTTATCATTCTGTAGAGTGCTGGGGTGGTGCAACATTTGATGCTTCCCTTCGTTTCTTAAAGGAAGATCCATGGGAGAGACTTAGAAAGTTAAAAGACGGATTTAAGAATACAAAATTACAGATGTTATTTAGAGGACAGAATATCTTAGGTTATGCTCCATATGCAGACGATGTTGTAGAGTATTTTGTTCAGAAATCAATCGCAAATGGTATCGATATTATTCGTATCTTTGACTGTTTGAATGACCTTCGTAACTTAGAGACAGCTGTTAAGGCTGCAAACAAGGAAAAAGGACATGCTCAGATTGCACTTTCTTATACTTTAGGTGATGCATATACAATGGATTATTGGAAAGATATTGCAAAGAAGATTGAAGACATGGGTGCAGATTCTATCTGTATCAAGGATATGGCTGGTCTTTTGGTTCCTTCTGCAGCAACAGAATTAGTTCAGGCATTAAAGGATGGTACATCGTTACCAATTCAGTTGCATACACACTATACTTCAGGTGTAGCTGCTATGACATATTTGAAGGCTGTCGAAGCAGGATGTGATGTAATTGATACAGCAATGTCTCCACTTGCTATGGGTACTTCTCAGCCAGCGACTGAGGTTATGGCTAAGACATTTGAAGGAACAGAGTTTGATCCAGGATTTGATCAGAATTTATTAGCTGAAATTGCTGATTACTTCAAGCCAATGAGAGAAGAGTGGTTAGCATCTGGATTGTTAGATCCTAAGGTTATGGGTGTTAACATTAAGACATTGTTATATCAGGTGCCAGGTGGTATGTTATCGAACCTTGTTTCTCAGTTGAAGGAAATGAAGCAGGAAGACAAATTCGATGAAGTATTAGAGGAAATCCCACGTGTACGTAAGGACTTCGGTGAACCACCGCTAGTTACACCTTCAAGCCAGATTGTAGGTACACAGGCTGTATTGAACGTTGTAATGGGTGAAAGATACAAGAATATGACAAAGGAATCTCGTGAATTATTAGCTGGTAAGTATGGTCAGACAGTTAAGCCGATGAATCCAGATGTTCAGAAGATTGCATTGGATGCACTTGGTATGAAAGAGCCAATTACACATCGTCCAGCAGATGATATTGAGCCACAGCTTGAGAAGTTAGAAAAAGAGGTTGCTCAGTACAAGCAGCAAGATGAGGATGTGCTTTCTTATGCATTGTTCCCACAGGTTGCTACAGACTTCTTTAAGTATAGAGAAGCACAGCAAACGAAGGTTGATGCAACTGTTGCAGATACAGAAAATGGAGTATATCCAGTTTAATTAAGATAAGCTGAAAGGCAAATGAAATATTTTGATATTTTATTTGCCTTTTCTTAATTTGTTTTTTATAAGCAAGTTAAAATATAGCACTTGAGTAAGTGTACAGGAGTTGTTTTAGATGAGTAGAACGTTGGATGTTATTGTAGTTGGTGGCGGCGCAGCTGGAATGATGGCTGCAATTTTTGCTGCACGAAACGGAAAGAATGTTACTTTAATTGAACAGAATGAAAAGTTAGGAAAGAAGTTATTTATTACAGGTAAAGGTAGATGTAATTTTACAAATGCTTGTGATACAGAGGATTTGTTTCAAAATGTTGTAACAAATCCTAAGTTTTTGTATAGTGCATTTTATACGTTTTCCAATCATATGGTAATGGACTTTTTTGAGGAGATTGGGTTGCCATATAAAGTGGAACGGGGAAACAGAGTATTTCCAGTATCTGACCATTCGTCAGATGTGATTAAGATACTAGAAAAAGAGATGAAAAAAGAACATGTGGAGATTTTACTGAACACGAAAGTAAAATCCTTAATCATAGAAGATGCTATTTGTAAAGGTGTTGTGCTAAATGATAAGAGAAAAATGTTTGCCAATAGTGTTATTGTTGCAACGGGTGGTGTTTCTTATCCAAGAACTGGTGCATGTAAAGATGGTTATGTTTTTGCTGAAAAAGCGGGTCATAGTATTGTGAAGGTTCAACCATCGTTGGTTCCTTTTGAATTGGCTGATGCCTGTTGCAAAGATTTGATGGGTATTTCTCTCAAAAATGTATCTGTAACTATTTATGCAGATGAAAAGAAGGTATATTCTGATTTTGGAGAAATGTTGTTTACACATTTTGGTGTTAGTGGTCCCATTATCATTAAGGCCAGTGCATATCTTCACAAGTATTTAGATAAGAATTTATCGCTGTCCATTGATTTGAAACCTGCTTTAGATGAGAAACAGTTGGACGAACGACTTTTGAAAGATTTTAAAATG
Organism: Lachnospiraceae bacterium; assembly: GCA_045537735.1. Lineage (GTDB taxonomy): Bacteria > Bacillota > Clostridia > Lachnospirales > Lachnospiraceae > CAG-590. The sequence continues at coordinate 55,827 of JAZSPZ010000012.1, read as the reverse complement.
TTTCAAAATAAACAATTAAAAAATAGTTTGGACAAATTATTACTGCGCTCTTTGATTCCAGTAGTGATCGACAAGAGTGGTTTGGATGGAGATAAGAAAATTAATGAACTAACAAAGGAAGAACGTCATCGATTGGTTCAAACGGTTAAAAACGTACCTTTCACGATTACAGGTTTGCGAGGATGGGACGAGGCTATTATTACCAAAGGTGGCGTGAAAGTGAAAGAAATTGACCCGGGAACAATGGAGTCGAAATTGATATCAGGTCTATATTTTGCTGGTGAAGTGTTGGATTTGGATGCACTTACAGGTGGATTTAATTTGCAGATTGCTTGGTCCACTGGTTATCTAGCTGGAATGAATTGTTAATGGTCATAATTTGTTTTGTTTTGGTTTCATTATAAAATGCAACTTTTTTTGTGGTTGCAATGTGTGATTGATGATATGGTTATGTTCCCAAAGGAATAATACCTTGTTATAATATATAATATTGAGGTGATGAAATATCAAAGGTAAAATGAATTTATTAACACTGATGATTTTAGTGCAAATTAGTGCTCTTGGAATTTTTCTTTATTTTTGTGGCGTACTAGGTGAGCAACAGGCTTTGTTCGAAGATGTGAAAGAATTCAAACCTGTTGCTGTGAAATGTATTGCTTCAGAAAAAATTGAGTATGGTTTATATAGAAATAGAAGGAAGTGGTTCCAGAACACATATGAATATGTTGTGAACGAGAAGACTTATACAAGGGTTTATTATGCAGAACGAACTGTAGGTAAGGATAAGATATTATATTACAATCCTAATAATCCAGAGATACTTTCGAAATATAGCAGTTATTCGGCTGCGGTTATAGGTAATTTTGGTTGGATTTTATTAGCGTCATTGGCACAAGGTGTTGTTATTGTTTATGTTTTAAGAGTAGCGAAGAAAATGAATAATAAAACATATTTACAAGAAGCTACAAATAGTATTGAAGACTTTGATTAGAAATTTTAATACCGGAGGAGATTATGCGAAGAAGTCGAGGTGGAGGAAAAAAAGTAACTGGGTTAGAATTTGCTTTTTTAATAAGTCAAGCATTTGCCATCATTTTTTTAATTGCTATTGTTTTTATGTACATAAGTGCGAAGACAACATTTGAAGAAGGAATAGAGTATTTACCGATAACTGTTACCTATGATAGTGTTGAATCATACACAAAAAGAGATTCGGATGGCGATCTTGAAACACAATATGAATGTCATTATATATATGAAATAGATGGTGTACAATACGAAAAAACAGAAAAACGTTCCAGTAGTATTTCGGAGGGTACACAAGTAGAGAAATATTATAATCCCAACAATCCATCGAAGATTTCTGGTTATCAAAGTGCTGAAGAAATGTTAGAACAATTGGGAACAGTAAAGGTTCTATTTGGATGCACACAGGGCATTGCTATTATTTTTCTTGTTATAATCATTCTCAAGAAAAGAAAGAGAATTGTTGAGAATCGGGAATATGAAGAACAAATTCGTCAAGACATTGCACATAATATGGAAAAGTATAAAAATATTGATATTATGATTGATCGCAATCGTGTATTTCGTATTTTAGAGCCTTTACGTAATAAAGTTCAAAAATCAAGGAAAAAGGTAGAACGTCTTGAACGTTGGGTGAATGTTGCTGTAGGAGGCAATGTTATTCTTGCATTGATTTATGTGGCTTTGCGATTAATAGCAGAAAAGCGTATCCAAAAGGCCAAAGAAAATTTGGCTGGTGATGAGGGCGAATTCTATAAAGAATATAAGAAGATGATTGCTGAACCAATTTTGGGCCATTTGTTTCAAGAATATACATATCATCCACAGCAAGGGATTTCTATTGATGAGTTGACTAGTTTCAAATTATACAAAGAAAGTATTCGACAAGCATATACAGAGGATTTGATTGAAGGAAGATACAAAGGTATTTTTTACCGTCAAGTAGATGTAAAACGTCAGAATACAAACAGAGAAAGCAAAGAATTTGCCTTTGCGGGACGTGTAGCTGTATATGATTTTAATAAAAATTTGAATGGTGAGGTTTTGATTGCAAACAGAGGAAACCATAATATCGTATCTGGTGGATTAACAAAGATTGATATGGAATCAGTTACTTTTAATAGTCGTTTTGATACCTATACAACAAATCCTCATGTTGCATATTATTTATTAACTCCTCAATTTATGGAATATATGATGGAATTGAATGTGAGAGGAGATTTTGTTCTTCGAATTGCGGAAAATCATATCTATATTTTGAGAAATCATATTGATGGTATTTTTGAACCTAATATGAAACATCCGATTGATATACAATTTGAAATTGTAAAGAGTTATACTGAATTGAAGGAGATTCTTGATGTTATCGACATTCTAAATCTCGATCTCGTAACTGATGCTGTCAATATGGATGGATTGAAGTTAAATATCTAATATAGATATTAGCTTATATTGACTTAAAATTTCAATCAAGAAAATATTCTCAATGATTATGGTATTGTCACAACTGACAATTTAGATTATATTAGTAATGTGAAACGTCCCAATATGGTTATGCCAGGACAAGGTGACAAACCGAATGTAGACAAAGTAGAGACCATTCCTTTTCCTGGGAAGATATCTACCATGGAAAAAGTAGTCTTATATACAGAAGATGAATATGATGATATGATGAATGACAAAATGTGATGAAAAGGAGAAATGATATGACGAGTATCGCAATTGATGGACCAGCAGGTGCAGGAAAAAGTACAATCGCAAAATTAGTAGCAAAGAAAATGAATTATATTTACGTAGATACAGGCGCTTTATATCGCGCAATTGCATATTATCTTGTAACGAATAATATTGATATTGAAGATGAGAATGTATTGTCAAATGCATGCGAAGGTATATCTGTAGAGATTCGATACGAAAATGATATGCAACAGGTATATTTGAATGGAGAAAATGTAACCCCATTTTTACGTACAGAAGAAACCGGCAACATGGCATCCAAATCTTCTGCAAAAGCCCCAGTGCGTGCTGCATTGTTAGACTTACAGAGAAATATGGCGAAAGAACATAATGTTGTTATGGATGGTAGAGATATAGGTACCAATGTATTACCGAATGCTGAGGTTAAGATTTACCTCACAGCGTCATCTAAAGAGCGTGCTAATCGCCGATACAAAGAATTGATTGAAAAGGGCGAAAAGGCAGATTTTAATCAGATTGAAGCAGATATTATTGAGCGTGATGAAAGAGATATGAATCGTGCAATTGCTCCACTTAAAAAGGCAGAGGATGCAATTTTGGTGGATAGTTCTGACATGGGAATTGAAGAAGTTGTTGAGGCAATTTTATCCGTTGTAAAATCAAAATAAGAATAATAAAAGAGGTTTATATGAAAGTAATATTAGCAAATACTGCCGGATTTTGTTTTGGTGTGAAAAGAGCAGTAGATACAGTATATGAACAGGCGGGTAAAGGAAATGTTTATACCTATGGTCCCATTATCCATAATGAAGAAGTTGTGAAGGATTTGGAGAGCAAAGGTGTTCATGTTGTAGATGATGAAGAGGGGTTACAATCTATAAATGATGGTACGATTGTTATTCGTTCTCATGGTGTGGAGCGCAGAATATATGATGTAATTAAAGAAAATTCTTTGGAGCTTGTGGATGCCACGTGTCCTTTTGTAAAAAAAATTCATAACATAGTAGATAAAGATAGTACCGAAGGAAAACAAATTATTATCATTGGCAATCGAAATCACCCTGAGGTTATGGGAATTGTTGGTTGGTGTAATTCGGATCCCATTGTGTTAGAATCTGTTGAGGAAGCTATGGAATTGGAGATATCTAAAGAGCAGGAAATAAGTTTAGTGTCTCAAACAACATTTAATCATAAGAAATTCAATTCAATAGTTGAAATTTTCGAGAAAAAAGGTTATAATATAACCGTTTATAACACCATATGCAATGCGACGGAAGAAAGACAAAGAGAAACAGCTTCTATTGCACAGCAGGTAGATGCGATGATTGTAATTGGTGGGAGAAACAGTTCTAATACACAAAAGCTATATGACATTAGCAAAAAAGAATGTGCAAATACTTACTATATACAGACACTCGTTGACTTGGATTTAGCTGCTTTTGAATCCGTTGGTAGGGTAGGTATTACTGCAGGGGCATCTACCCCTAATCATATTATTAAGGAGGTTCATGGTAGCATGGCAGAAGATTTTGGAACAATGTTTGAAGCTAGTTTAGCTGAAGAAAGCAGAATTAGCGTAGGTAAAGTAGTGAAAGGAACAGTTATTGATGTGAAGGATGATGAGATCATTTTGAACATCAATTATAAGGCTGATGGAGTAATCACAAAGGCTGAGTACTCTAATGATATGAATGTTTCTTTGAAGGATAAGGTTCAGGTTGGTGAGACAATCGAAGCAAAGGTTGTTAAAACCAACGATGGCGATGGACAGGTATTGTTGTCTGTTAAACGTGTAGCAGCTGAGAAGGCAAATGAGAAGCTTGAAGAGGCATTTAATAATGAAGAAGTATTAAAAGGTATTGTTACACAGGTACTTGATGGTGGCTTAAGTGTTACTGTTGAAGAAGCAAGAGTATTTATTCCTGCAAGCCTTGTATCAGATGTTTATGAGAAGGATTTATCAAAGTACAAAGGTCAGGAAGTTGAGTTTAAGATTACAGAGTTTAATCCTCGCAAGAGAAGAATCATTGGTAACCGTAAGATGTTAATCGAAAAAGAGAAGAAGGCTGCTAAGGAGGCTTTATTCGCTAAGATTAACGTTGGTGATACAGTTGAAGGTACAGTTAAGAATGTAACAGACTTTGGTGCATTTATCGATTTAGGTGGTGCTGATGGATTACTTCACATTTCAGAGATGTCATGGGGAAGAGTTGATAATCCTAAGAAGTTATTTAATGTTGGTGATGCTGTTAAGGCAATTATCAAGGATATTCAGGGCGAGAAGATTGCACTTAGTCTTAAGTTTGCAGATAGTAATCCATGGTTGACAGCAGCTGATAAGTATGCAGTTGGTAATGTTGTAACTGGTAAGGTTGCTAGAATGACTGATTTTGGTGCCTTTGTTGAATTAGAACCAGGTGTAGATGCATTGTTGCATGTATCTCAGATTGCAAAAGAGCATATTGAGAAGCCTGCAAGTGTATTATCTGTTGGACAGGAAATCGAGGCAAAGGTTGTAGATTTCAAGTTGGAAGATAAGAAGATTAGTCTTAGCATAAAGGCATTGCTTCCAGAAGATGAAGTAGTTGAGGAAGTTGCTGATGCTGTTGAGACAGCTGAAGAAGTTACAGAAGAAGTAGCTACTGAGGCAGTTGAAGAAGTTACAGAGGAAGTAACTACAGAGGAATAATTGTGATTTTGACCTCGCTTTAGATATGCTAAGGCGAGGTTTTCTTTTTTGGAGGACAAGGTATGGCATATGATTATGAAAACTTCAAACAAGATGTATACAAACTGACAAATATTAACCTGTCCATGTACAAGGAACGTCAGATGAAACGTCGCATTGAATCATTGATGAATCGTAAAGGGTATACATCATTTGATACATATTTTCAAGCTATGAAAAAAGACGAAACGTTACTACGTTCTTTTGTAAGCTATTTAACAATTAATGTTTCCGAGTTTTATCGAAATCCAAAGCAGTGGGAAGTGTTTGAACAGCAAATGATTCCGTATCTCAAAAAAGAATTTGGCAATCATATTCACATATGGAGTGCTGCCTGTTCTACAGGTGATGAACCATACACCATTGCAATGTTATTGTCAAAACACATTCCGTTGAATCAGATTCATGTACTAGCTACGGACATAGATGAAGATGTGTTAGCATTTGCACAGGAGGGGTATTATCAAGCTAGAAGTTTAGAACGCTTGCCAAAGGATATGCTCTCTAAGCATTTTACAAAGAAGGACAATGGTTACCAAATTAATAGCGATATTAAAAAATGTGTGGAGTTTAAGAAACATAACTTGTTAGAGGACAAATATCCAGCAAATATGCATATGATTGTTTGTAGAAATGTTGTGATATATTTTACGGATGAAGCAAAGGATGGTGTCTATAAGAAGTTCCATAAGACATTAGCAAACAATGGTATGTTATTTATAGGTAGTACGGAACAGATTATTCATGCAAAGGAAATTGGATTTGAGTCTACGAATTCTTTCTTTTATAAAAAAATATGAGGTATGATATAAGGATAAATATCTTATAAAAAAATACGCTTTCAATCATAGAAAGATTGAAAGCGTATTTTTTATATAGGCAGCCTGTTCCTCTGATGAAGCTAGTAACAAGGTATCAAGTGTGATAAATTGTTGTTTATCGTTGTAGCAACGCTGGAAGGTTGTATATTCACCATCCATGAAGAATGGAATGAAGCTAGTGGTTTGCTTTGCATAGCAATTCTCTTTCGTTGCTTTTGTTTTATTCTGGGCATCAACATAATTGGCCACATTTTTATGAATTACAATATCCTCTAGTGGAAGATAGTAGTAATTTTTATAATCTTTAAAATAGTGTTGCAAGGTATCATGAATAATTGGAATGGATAAGGTTCCTTTTTGTTCAATCGCATTCAAATGTATTCCGTTTTTGGTAGCGGTGATTCGCTTAGATAACGGTGCATTTTGGCTGATTTTGAATTGAAGAATTAGTCTATCTTCTTTAATTGCTAGTTCGATGTTATCAATAAATGGTGCTTCCATAAAACTTTTATAATTCATGATTTGACTAATCTTCGTCATACCTAATAAATCATCATGATTATGCAATAGGAGTAAATGTTCTAGTTCTGCATCATGTTTTGCTACATATCTTTGGTAGACTTGAATCAGTTCTTTTCCGTTATATTCATCATCCCTGGATATCCCCAGAAATTGTTCGATAGAAATCTGTTTCATATTATCCAGAGCAAAGAGCTCCTTGTAGGAACGGATTTCCTTGTAAATATCAATCTGGGATAGGGTCTGGTCAATATCAAAGCTTACATCACAAGCTTGTGCCTTTTGCTTTAAGTAAGGAATGTCAAATCCTAGACCATTAAAATGAACAAGATGAGAAAAATCACGACAAAATGTAGTAAAAGCAGTTAGAATTTCTTGTTCGCTTTTTCCATCTTCATTAAACCATTGACGTATATAAATGTGATTGTCTTGATACCAGAGTACACCGATTAAGTATAACGTAGTATGTTTGGCGATAAATCCAGTTGTTTCAATGTCAAAAAATAATAGCTGTTTCACATCATAATTCTGAGACAAATATCCATTTAATGTATATTCATTTGTAATCGGAATGGTATAGTCAATTGTTTTCATGAAACGTCCTTTCCAGAAGCAAGTTTTTTCTTTCTATCATAGCATATTGACGAAAAATGTGCTATAATCAAAATAATTATGGACTGTGGTAGAAGAGGTATATATGATTGGATATATAAAAGGTACAATTGAAGGAATTATGCAGGATTGCATTCTTCTTGAAAATCATGGAATCGGATATCGGATTATGACATCCGGTATGGTGATTCAGCAAATTGGAAAATTACATCAAGAACAAATGCTTTTTACTTATCTTCATGTAAGAGAGGATGAGATGTCTTTGTTTGGTTTTCCAACAACAGAAGAATTAGATGCTTTCAAGTTATTATTGAGTGTCAATGGCATTGGTCCCAAGGCTGCGTTGGCGATTCTTTCAGTGCTGTCAGTGAGAGACTTGTCTTTAGCGGTTATGGCAGGTGATACGAAGGCTATCACAAAGGCCAATGGAATAGGTGCCAAAGGTGCCAATAGAATAATTATGGAATTAAAAGACAAACTTTCATATAATGACTACTTTGGAGAAGAACAAGAATACGAAGGTATGGATGATCATACACGTGTTAACAATAGCGCGGAAGATACAGTCCTTGCGTTAGTAAGTCTTGGTTATTCTGAGTTTGAAGCAGTGAAAGCAATCAAACAGATTCCGGGTGCAGAGCAGATGGAGTCGGAAGCATTGTTGAAGGCTGCATTAAAGAAAATGTTTTAGGTTAATGGTGTGATATGATTGACAGAATGATAAGTACCCAAATAATGCCAGAGGATGTTAAGATTGAGAACAATCTTAGACCTACCATGTTGGCTGATTATATTGGGCAGGAAAAAGCAAAAAACAACTTAAAAGTGTTTATAGAAGCAGCAAAAAACCGTGGGGAAGCCTTAGACCATGTATTGTTATATGGTCCACCAGGACTTGGTAAAACAACTATGGCATCCATCATTGCCAATGAGATGGGAAGCCATTTGAAAATAACTTCTGGTCCTGCAATTGAGAAACCAGGTGAGTTAGCTGCAATTCTGAATAATTTGAATGAGAACGACGTGTTATTCATAGATGAGATACATCGATTGAACCGTCAAGTTGAAGAAGTGTTGTATCCAGCCATGGAGGATTTTGCAATCGATATTATGATTGGAAAAGGCCAGGCTGCCAGAAGTATACGACTGGATTTACCACATTTTACTTTGGTTGGTGCAACAACTAGAGCAGGAATGTTGACTGCTCCCCTTAGAGATCGATTTGGAGTGGTCAATCGTTTAGAGTTCTATACCAAAGAAGAACTTTCTAAAATTGTGGAGCGTTCTGCAGCTGTATTAGACATTACTATTGATCAACGTGGAGCATTAGAAATTGCGAAGCGTTCAAGAGGAACCCCTCGTCTTGCCAATCGTTTGTTGAAGCGTGTTAGAGATTTTGCGGAAGTTTCTTTTGAAGGTCATATCAGTGAAGAGGTTGCCCGTAAGGCATTAGACCGTTTGGAAGTGGATTCCTTTGGCTTGGACCAGATTGACCGCAATATCATTTTGACAATGATTCAGAAATTTGCTGGGAAACCAGTTGGATTAGATACATTGGCAGCAGCCATTGGAGAAGATGCGGGTACTATTGAAGATGTGTATGAGCCATATTTGATTCAGAATGGCTTATTATCCCGTACACCAAGAGGAAGAGTTGCAACAGAGACAGCTTACAAGCATTTTGGATTAGAATACTTATTAGATAAAGGAGAATAACAATGGCAGATAAGAATGATATTCCTGTAGTGATTAACGGAAGAATTTACAATTTAAGTGGCTATGAAGATACGGATTATTTGCAGGAAGTTGCAAACTATATGAATAGCAAGATTGCAGAATGTAAGGCATCCGATGGTTTCCGTAGATTAAATGCTGAATACCAGAATATTTTGCTTGCAATCAATATTGCAGATGATTATTTTAAGGCGAAGAATCAGACTGGACAGCTTGTAGCAAAGGATGATGAAAAGGAAAAGCAGATTTATGATTTGCGCCATGAAGTGATTGAAACGCAGATCAAATATGAATCATCTATGCGTTTGGTGGAAGAATATAAAGAGCAGGTAAACGCTTTACAGAGAAAGATTATTCAGTTGGAAGCGGAAAAGACAAGACAATAATTATGAGGTAACATTTATGCGACCAGAGATATTAGCACCGGCAGGCTCCATGGAGGCTATGAAAGCGGCAGTACATGCTGGTGCAGATGCAGTCTATTTGGGTGGTGACAAGTTTGGTGCAAGAGCTTATGCCAACAATTTTGATAGGGCTGCTTTGATTGAAGCAATTGAATATTGTCATTTGTACGGTGTTAAGGTTTATTTAACCATTAACACCTTATTTCGTAATGCGGAAATTTTAGAGTTATCGGATTATTTGACACCCCTTTATCTTGCAGGTTTAGATGCCGTGATTGTTCAAGACTTTGGTGTTATGAGATATGTTCATGAAGTGTTTCCTGATTTGGCAATTCATGCATCAACGCAGATGACCATTACAACGGGTTATGCTTACAGTCTTTTGAAGGATTATGGAGTAACTAGAATTGTTCCAGCAAGAGAGCTGTCAATTGAGGAGATTGCATCTTTGAAAAATGAGACGTGTAAGCCGGAAGTGGAAGTGTTTGTCCAGGGTGCACTATGTTATTGTTATTCAGGACAATGTTTGATGAGTTCTATGTTAGGTGGTCGAAGTGGTAACAGGGGACGTTGTGCACAAACCTGTAGGTTGCCTTATTCCTTGTTTGATGAAGCAGGACGACAGATTCCGTCGAAGGGCGATTATTTGTTGAGTCCGAAGGATTTATGCGGTTTAGAAGCAATTCCTGCATTGATTCAGGCTGGAGTGGATTCTTTTAAGATAGAAGGAAGAATGAAACGACCAGAATATGTGGCGGCTTGTGTTCGTGCTTATCGTATCTTGGTGGATGCGTGGTATACAGGAATGTTCTCAGATGCATTGGTTAGGCAGTATAAAGCTGAGATGGCAGAGGTGTTTAATCGTGGTGGCTTTACAGAAGGATATTACAATCAAAAGAATGGTAAAGCTATGATGTCTACATCGTATCCTGGAAACATCGGAACAGCTGTTGGGAGCATTGTATGCATTCACAGAAATCAGTTGTCTATTCAATTAAATACAGCCATTCATAAAGGTGATCTGTTGGTCCTTGAGGATGCAAAAGATGATGTGACCTTAACAAGCAATGTAGAGGGTAAAAAGGGAGAAAGTATCACATTAAATGCTGCCAAAACCCAGCAATTTCACAAGGGACAGGTGGTTCGCCGCATATCCAATAAAGTATTAATGGATGAACTGCAGTGTTTTGTAGATGAACAGCGAAAAGTATCCTTAACAGGTACGTTGCAATTAACCACAGGTTTGCCAGCATCCTTTACGTTGGAAGTAACATTAAAGGAGCATACATTTACTTGTAATGTTTTCGGTGACGTGGTGGAATCTGCAACGAAAATGCCATTATCTGTTGATACGGTACGAGATAAGGTTTCCCAGATTGGTAATACAAGATACCAATTTGATACATTACAGATTGTGATGAGTGATGATGCATTTTATCCGTTAAAGGCGTTGAAAGATATCAGAAGAAATGCAATAGAAAAGTTAGAACAAATGATAATAGAGAAGGATAGAAGGAGCAAAAATTCAATATGTGATGCATCCAATCCTGCCAATTCCAATTCTTCTTGTAATGTGGAAGAATGGCGTAACGTGGCAATGGTTTCTAACAATGCCCAATATGAGATATTGCAAAGCTATGATTGTATGGATGCGATTTATTTGGATCTTCAGTATTTTGCATTGGATGAAATGAAAAGTATTGTAACAAACCATATAGAGAACACCTTGGCGGTAGTGTTGCCACCGATTATAAGAAAACGATATTTAGATGAAATATCAGACATTATCATATGGTTGAATGACAATGCACCGAATACTGGTATCGTTTTGAGAAACATTGATGAGTTGGCACTATTGAAGAAATTAGCATATAGCGGACCGATTATCACCGATTATAGTTTATATGTGATGAATCATTGGTCTGTCACTTTCATAAAAAATGTATTTCCAAATGCGAAGATTACCCTTCCTGTGGAATTAAATGAGCAGCAGCTTCAAGATATGCATCTTGATTCTAACCCTTTTGAAATGGTGGTTTATGGGTACCAACAGCTTATGGTGAGTGCACAGTGTTTACAACAAACAACTAAGCAGTGTAACGGAATGAATAATAAAAGTATCATGAAAGACAGATATTTTAAGAATTTCTTTATTTTTTCTGTCTGCAAATACTGTTATAATCTAATATACAACGGAATTCCAACTGTGCTGTATGATCTTGTGGACCGAACCTTTGGTGCTCGTGTCACAAAAAGGATTCATTTTACCAAAGAGAATGAAACCGAATTACGTGCAGTGATGGATGCTTTTTTACAAGGAAATTCTCCGGAGGGTGAAAAAACCAGAGGACATTACAAACGTGGAGTAGAATAATGGCGAGTATTATTATGAATGTATCAAAATATGTGATTTTGATATTGATGGCATTCTATACGTTATCCTGTTTTACAATCTTTCAGGAAAGTAGTGAGAGTGCCAAAAGCAAAAAACTGAATACACAGATTATATACGTATTTCTAATTCATTTTCTTTCCTATTTGACATTGGCGCTTGATAATGCAGAGCATATGAAAGAAATTGTGATTTTTTATGGTGTACAAATTTTTGTAGCAACTATATACATGTATATTTATCATTATATTTATCCGTATTCATCTAGAGTGATTGCAAACAATATGAGTTTTTTATTGTTGATTGGATATACCATGTTAACGAGATTGGATTTTTCACAGGCAAAGAAACAATTTGTTATCGCCACAGCTTCTCTGATTTTGGTTTCTGTGATTCCTTGGATTATGGATCGATATAAGAATCTTCGAAATTATGGAATCGCTTATGGAATTCTTGGCATCATTGCCCTTAGTTCCGTGTTTGTAATTGGTGTGGAGCAATACGGTTCTAGAAACTGGATTAGCCTATTTGGGATTACCATTCAGCCATCGGAATTTGTAAAGATTCTATTTGTTTTTTTTATTGCAAGTATGCTTTCAAAAAGTCGTGATTTCAAACAAGTTTGCATTACAACAGGCTTTGCGGGAATTCACATGGCAGTTTTAGTGCTAGAAAAGGATTTAGGCGGTGCACTGATTTTCTTTGTGGTGTTTACATTGATGATTTATGTTGGAACAGGAAAACTGCGGTATCTGATCATCTATATTGCAGGTGGCGTTGCCATGGTAGGTCTTGCGTTCCTTTTGTTTAAGGATAGATTGTTTGATCACGTTATGGTGCGTGTCAACGTATGGAAGGATCCATGGGCAGATATTAGTGGTGCAGGTTATCAGATTACACAATCCTTATTTGCCATTGGCAGTGGTGGCTATTTTGGTGCGGGTCTTACCCAAGGTTCTCCAGATGTGATTCCGGTTAGCGAGAGTGACTTCATTTTCTCTGCTATTGCAGAAGAGTTTGGTGTGTTGTTTGCCCTTGCTTTGATATTGGTATGCTTTAGTTGTTTTATTTGTTTTATCAATATTGCAATGAAGGTTCGTAATCGATTTTATAAAACCATGGCATTTGGTTTTGCAATTTGTTATATTTTTCAGACATTTTTATCTATCGGTGGCGTAACTAAATTTATTCCATCAACAGGTGTTACGATTCCGTTGGTAAGTTATGGTGGAAGTTCTGTACTAAGCTCCCTTGTAATGTTTTCCATTATGCAAGGGATTAGTACAATAGAAAATAAAGAGGCGAAGAAGATTGAAGAAGAAAGAAGAAACATTGAAGCAGCCGCAACCAAAACGAAGAAGGCGTAAAAAAGAGGTGGATCCACAGCTTTTGACACTGGAACAACAAGCGTTTTTGGAACGGGAAGAAAAAATCAACAAAATTAATGAAAAATTGAATAGACCAGTTTTGGGAATTACTTATATATTTGCTTTTTTGATCATTGGTCTTATGGCATATATTATGCATTTTATGATTGTGCAAAAAGATCAGGTGATTGCAAATGCGGCTAATAGCCGTTTGGACAAATATGCAGCCAATGTTGTTCGTGGAGACATTGTGAGCAGTGATGGTAAAGTACTTGCTACTAATCAAGGTGACAATCGATATTATCCTTATGATAATATGTTTGCACATGCTGTGGGCTATTCCAAATATTCAAAAGCTGGAATCGAGTTAGTAGGTAACTATTATTTGTCTGACAGCAATGCAAATCTTTTTGAACGTTTTGTCAATACGCTGCAAGAAAAGAAGAATGAAGGAGACACGATAGTTTCCACCTTGAATTATGATTTGCAAAAGTGCGCCTATGATGCATTGGGAAATGCGGATGGTGCAGTAGTGGTGATGGAACCAGACACAGGAAAGATTCTTGCTATGGTATCAAAGCCGGATTTTAACCCGAATAACATTGATGAAGTATGGGTAGAAGCCAATAAAGAAGGTTCAGAGAGTTCTGTTTTGTTGAATCGTGCCAGTCAAGGTTTATATCCACCTGGTTCTACATTTAAAGTGTTAACCACATTGTCCTACATGCGACAGAATCCAATCAAATATAAAAAGTATAGTTATGATTGTGCTTACGAAGAAAATATTTTCAATGGGGTTTCCGTACACTGTTATAACAATAAAACCCATGGGGAACAAGATCTATCCACAGCGCTTGCAAATTCCTGTAATCAAGCTTACGCCGATATTGGTATTGATTTGGATGTAGACCAATGGAGAGATACTTTAGAAGAATTTTTATTTAACAAGTCCTTACCGTACACCGATGCCAGTGCTACCAGTCGTTTTTATCTTGATGGAAAATCAGATAAAGGTTATATTCCACAGACAGCATTTGGTCAGGGTGATACGTTGATTACGCCACTGCATAACGCAATGATTGTTTCTACTATTGCCAATGGTGGTTTGATGATGAAACCGTATTTGATTGACAGTATTGAGAATTATAAAGGTGCACGTATTAAGAAAATTTCACCTTCTTCTTATGATACATTACTGACTTCTAAGGAAGTGGATGTGCTGACTTCTTACATGCGTCATGTTGTGGATGAGGGGACAGCAGCAGACTATTTTGCGGGAGCATCCTATACAGTGGCAGGTAAGACTGGAACAGCGGAGTATGCCAATGGTGAACATGATTATTCTTGGTTTGTTGGTTTTAGCAGTGTTGAGCATCCTGAGATTGTTGTCAGTGTTTTAGTGGAAGAGTCAGATGTGAATGGAGTAAAAGCGACTGCCGTTGCGAGAAAAATATTAGATAGTTACTATAAATAATGAACTTTATCTTGCGTTTTTACTTATAAATTGCTATACTTTATACAATTAACAGCACACCTAGGTAAGTGAAGTGTTAACACTTTACATGAAGGAGGAACAGCTATGATAGAAGCAGTAAGCTGTGGTGGTGTGGTAATCTTCAGAGGCAAGGTATTGTTGCTTTATAAGAACTATAAGAATAAGTACGAAGGCTGGGTTTTACCAAAGGGAACGGTAGAAGAAGGTGAAGAGTACAAAGAAACAGCACTTCGCGAAGTGAAAGAAGAGACAGGTGTAAGTGCTCAGATTATCAAGTATGTGAATAAGAGTAATTATACTTTTAATACTGCATACGACGTAGTGAATAAAGATGTGCATTGGTATCTGATGATGGCTGACAGCTATTACAGCAAACCTCAAAGGGAAGAGTACTTTATGGATTCCGGGTACTATAAGTATCACGAAGCATATCATTTGTTAAAATTTCCAAATGAAAAGCAGATTTTAGAGCAAGCTTATAGTGAATACCAAGATTTGAAACAAAGCAATTTGTGGGGTTCTAAGAAGTATTTCTAGAGAAAAAGTCAGAAGTGATTCTGACTTTTTCTTTGCCAAAATTTGTGATGGGCGTTTTGATAGGAGTATGATGCTATGAAAAAGAAAACAGTTTTGAATATTCTAATGATACTGTGTCTTGTAATTGCAATTGGTTGTGGAGGCTATTTGGCATATTATTACTATACAAGTTCTACAACAGAAGCAGCCTTTGAAGATTTGCGGGATATGGTAATTGATGTGCCAGAATCTAAGGATGAGGATGAAGAAGTTGAATCTGAAAAAATAAATGTGGATATGGTTTCTGTAGATGGTATGATGGTTCAAAGGAAATTTGAGAAGTTATACAAAGAGAACCATGATTTTATTGGATGGATCACCATTGAAGACACCTTGATAGATTATCCTGTTATGCACACACCTCACGATGATGAAAACGGAGAATTCTATATACACAGAGATTTTGAAAAGCAATATTCTTCTGCAGGATTACCATTTATAGATGGAAATTGTATCATTGAGAATCCAACAGATAATATCATTATATATGGTCACAATATGAATGCGGGAACAATGTTTCATGACATCATTCGATATGAGAGTGAAGAATTTTATGAAGCACACAAGACCTTTACTTTTGATACAATTTATGGTGATGGTACTTATGAAGTGGTGGCTGCGTTTTATGGACAAGTGTTACCAGAAGAGTCTACAGATTTCAAATACTACGAATTTGTCAATGCAGGAAGCGAAGAGGAGTTTATGGAATTTGTGGAGAATATCAAGAACATGTCAATCATTGATGCTGACGTAGAAGTGGAATATGGAGATAAACTCGTGACTCTTTCCACTTGTGCATACCATGTGTCAGATGGTAGATTTGCGGTGATTGCAAAAAAGATTGATTAAATTCCATTTTTTTTGTTGACAAAAATACAAGACCATAATATAATAATTTTCGTTGGTTTAACCAAGCCGATGTGGCGGAATTGGCAGACGCACCAGACTCAAAATCTGGCGGTGGTGACATCGTACCGGTTCGACTCCGGTCATCGGCATATAAAAAAAGACACAGCTTTCTGTGTCTTTTTTTCTTTCTTAAAATGTATATTCATCATTAGTATAGTGTTATCGATATTGCTCAATATTAAATTCCTTTGCAACCTTCACTACAACCCCCATAATGGTATAATTGTTCATTTCATTTAATGGGATTTTCTTTCCAAATCGATTGATGGGGTCCAGTCCAAACGGTGTCATTTTACGTAAAAATAGACGACCAGCTTCATTGATGCATAGTACAACATCGTGGCGCACTGGTGGATTGTGTCTTGAAAATAACAAGATATCATTTGTAAAATATACTGGTTCAAAATGAGCCGATACAATCTTGACACCGAAGTCAATCCGTTCTTTCAGTTCTTTTGGATAATCTGTAACATCTAGTGTTTCAAAACGACTATTATCATAAAAGAGTCCGTCCTTCATATTGCCTGTTGGCAAAAAGACAGTAGTGGTTTCTCTACCAGTTGTGCTATTGTGTAATGTTGTCTGTTCCTCTAAGTCAATCAGTACTTGTACCGTGCGTATAGAATGCTCCGATAGCTTGCGTAGTTGCTTAATCATATTTTCCTCTTGAATGGAATAGACAGACCGTCCAATTAAGCTGTCTAGTGAACAATCCAACACACGTGCAATTTTAAGTATGGAAGATAGCTTGATATCCTGTGACTTTCCATAGATGATGGAACGAAGCGTATCTTCGGAAATATCTGCTTGGGCAGAAAGGTAGCTTAAGCTGATTTTGCTCTTTTGAAGCTTATCTCTTAAGTTCTGTCGAAAGTAAATTAAATCCATAGTTATCCTCCAATCGAAAACTTAGACTATATACTAACATATAACATGCATATTTTACCAGCATTATTTCAAAAAATAAGTGGAAAAGTGATTTGTAATTACATAGAAGAAATGATATTATATTGTATAATTGTGTGAATAAGGTGAGTTTATGAACTTTGATTGGATACAGATCAAGCAACCACTTCTAAAGTGGTATGAAAATGAACATAGAATGTTGCCATGGAGAATGACGAAATCGCCGTATTATATTTGGATTTCAGAGATTATGTTACAACAGACCAGAGTAGAGGCTGTGAAAGGTTATTATGCTCGCTTTATAAATGATATTCCAGATATCGAAGCTCTGGCAAATGTTTCAGAAGAAACATTGCTAAAGCTATGGGAAGGCTTAGGGTATTATAACAGAGCTCGTAATTTGCAAAAGGCAGCCAGGTTGATTGTGAAAGAGCATGATGGCACATTTCCAACAACCTATCAGGAAGTGTTAAATCTTCCGGGGATTGGAGAATACACAGCTGGTGCGATATGCTCCATTTGTTATGAATTACCTACCCCTGCGGTGGATGGCAATGTCCTGCGTGTGATGACCAGGGTGACAGAATGTAAGAGCAATATTGATGATGCAAAGACAAAAAAGCTGGCTAAACAAGAGCTGGAAGCGTTATATCAGACGGGAAACTGCTCAGACTTGACACAGGCGCTTATGGAACTTGGTGCAATGGTATGTGTGCCAAACGGAGCACCAAAATGTGAGATTTGTCCGTTGGTTTCAGTTTGTAAAGCTTATAAGAATCAAAGTTATGGTCAATATCCTGTCCGCAAAGAAAAGAAGAAAAGAAAGATACAGAAGAAAACCGTATTTTTGTTAAGAGATGGAGATTTCTATGGGATTCGTAAAAGACCCAGTTCTGGTCTGTTGGCGAATATGTGGGAGTTTCTCAATGTGGATGTTAATATGGACAAACAAGAAGCATTACAATACATCAGCAAGCAGGGATATGAACCTATCGATATTGAAAAGGAAATACCATATACTCACATTTTTACTCATATTGAGTGGAATATGACGGCATATTATATATCCTGTCATAATCGACATCCTGAACTGACATGGATTCATAAAGATGAATTTGAAAGTAGATTTGCTTTGCCAACTGCTTTCAAAACATTTATTGAAAAGGAGTTTTAGAATGACGTGTTTGGAAGCACAATCTAAGATTATTGCCTATATTGATGGCAATCTGGAGAAAGATCGGAAGATAGAATTCCTGAAGCATATCCAGAATTGTGAAGATTGTAAAGAAGAACTGAATATATATTACACAATGATAGAAGGTATGCGACAGCTAGACAGCAACCAACAGCTGACCAAGGACTTTTCTATGGCTTTGGATAAGCGAATGGAGGGCGAACTAAAGCAAAGTCGACAAAAAAAAGGAGTATTACGTTCTTCAGTTGCACTGGTAATAATAGGTATTTTTACATTTGCCGTAATAGCGTATGTTAATTTTCTCAATCTTTTACATCAACAGGAGCAGGAGCAGTTGAAACTTGCCCAGGGACAATATTATTATAGTGAAACCTTCGCTTCATATTTATTTGAACCGGAAGAGAAAGAAATTACGTTGAATGTAGAAGAAAAAGAACCGGAAAAGACATTTTATGAAAAGGTGAGATATTATAAGACCATACACTAATGTGGTTTTTTGAACAATCAATGTAGATTTGAATAAGAGAGGTTGTAATATGAATAAGATTTTATTAGTTGATGGTCACAGTATATTAAATCGAGCATTTTATGGTCTACCAGATTTGACCAATTCAAAAGGAGAACATACCAATGCCGTTTTGGGCTTTATTAATATTATTATGAAGGTTTTGGAAGAAGAAAAACCAACCCATCTTGCCATTGCCTTTGACGTACACCAAAAGACCTTCCGTCATGAGATGTTTACGGAATACAAAGGTACAAGAAAAGGAATGCCGGATGAACTCCGCAGCCAGGTGCCGATTATAAAGGATTTGTTACGTGCCATGAAGGTGACAGTGTTAGAGTGTCCGGGCTTTGAGGCAGATGACATTATTGGAACCTTAGCTCGAAAAGGGGAATCCTTTGGGATGGATGTTTCGGTATTATCCGGAGACCGTGATTTGCTACAGTTAGCTACAGAACGTATCTTAATCAAGATTCCGAAGACAAAGGGTGGACAGACCACAGTTGAGAATTATTATGCCAACGATGTAGTGGAATTATATGGTGTGACACCATTGGAATTTATTGATATGAAGGGTCTTATGGGGGATGCTTCCGATAATATTCCAGGTGTTCCGGGGATTGGTGAAAAGACTGCTGGGAAAATTATTTCCACCTATCACAGCATTGAAAATGCGTATGAACATATAGAGGATATCAAACCGAACAAAGCAAAAGAGAATCTATCAGCATTTTATGAGCAAGCAATTATGAGCAAGGTATTGGCAACGATTCAATGTGATGCACCAATTGATGTAGATTTTGATAGTATGAAATATGGCTCAATGTTTACAAAAGAAGCTTACGAGTATGTAAAGCAGTTAGAGTTAAAGAGCTTGTTGAAGCATTTTGATGTGTCAGATGAGAAGGTTGAGTTGGCGTTTCAAACCAATATCATCGATGATTTAGTTGAAATGGAGAACTATTTTACATCTTTATCCAAGTGTACCCAGATTGGAGTGTTTGCTTTAATTGAGAATGGTGATTTTTTGGGGCTTGGTATTACAAAGGATGGTAAACAGGCGGACTTTATTGTCTGCTCTATGTTTATTACGGAAGATTTGATTATATCCAGATTTATGGATTGTTATAAGATGAATGATAAGCTGCATATCATAACCAATGATTTGAAAGCGTTACGAAAAGTCTTACCATTGGTTTGCGAGGGTCGCGTTGATGACACCTCGGTGGCAGCGTATTTATTACGTCCATTGAAAGATTCCTATGGATATGATGATATTGCAAGAGATTATATTGGTGTGACATTGCCTAATAGAAAAGAATTATTGGGAAAAATGGAGTTGTCACTATTTGTTATGCAAGAACCAAAGGTTATGCAGTATTTATCCTACGAGATTTGTATCCCATTTATTGCAATCACAAGGTTGATGGATGACTTGCGAGAAATGAAAATGTATGAATTATATCGGGATATTGAGATTCCTACAGTATATGTATTAGAACACATGGAGCGTGAAGGTGTGCGGATTGATGCGGACGCTTTATGTTCCTATGGTGAAATGCTGGGAGAAAAGGTGCAAGCATTAGAGAAAAAAATATACCAGACAGCTGGAGAAGAATTCAATATCAATTCACCAAAGCAGCTAGGGGAAGTGCTATTTGATAAGCTGCAATTGCCAGGTGCAAAGAAAACAAAGACAGGATATTCCACTAATGTGGATGTTTTAAACAAACTAAAAGGCGATTATCCGATTGTCGCGGATGTGTTGGAGTATCGACAGGTTGCGAAATTGAAATCTACGTATGCGGATGGTCTGGCGAGTTATATTCAAGAAGATGGAAGAATACATGGTACATTTAATCAGACGATTACTGCGACAGGAAGAATTAGTTCTACTGAGCCTAACTTACAAAATATACCAATGCGTACCGAGTTAGGAAGAAGAATTAGAAAAGTATTCATTCCAAAAGAGGATTATGTATTTGTTGATGCAGATTATTCTCAAATTGAGTTACGTGTTTTGGCCCATTTTTCTGGTGATGAAAAACTGATTCAAGCATATCGTGAAAATCAGGATATTCATGCATTGACAGCGTCACAGGTTTTTGGAGTTCCGATGGGGAAAGTGGATGATTTGATGCGTCGAAATGCAAAAGCTGTTAATTTTGGTATTGTTTATGGAATTAGTGCTTTTGGATTATCTGAGGATTTGGCGATTTCCAGAAAGGAAGCAACAGAATATATTGAAAGTTATTTTAAAACCTATCCTGGTATTAAAGCCTTTTTAGATGGTGCTGTGGAAACAGCGAAAGAAACAGGTATGGTAAAAACGATGTACGGAAGAATTAGACAGATACCGGAATTGTCTTCGTCTAATTTTATGCAGAGAAGCTTTGGAGAGCGAATTGCAATGAATTCACCAATCCAAGGTACAGCAGCAGATATTATTAAAATTGCAATGATTCGCGTACATGAACGTCTGCAGCGTGAACAGTTGAAATCCACATTGATTTTACAAATTCATGATGAGTTGTTAGTGGAAACCCATAAAGATGAAGTGGAACAAGTGAAACAGATTATTCAAGAAGAAATGATGCAAGCTGCAAATCTTTCTGTTCCACTGGTGGTATCATTAAGTGTGGGAAAGAATTGGTATGAGGCAAAATAATAGATCAAAGAGGTAATTTCATGAAGGTAATTGGAATCACTGGTGGTATTGGAACGGGTAAGAGTACCATTTTAGGTATATTAGAGAAGACATATCACGCATTTATTATGGAAACAGATAAACTGGCACACCAATTAATGTGTCCGGGTCAGTTGGCGTATCATAGCATTGTTGATTTTTTTGGAACAGAGATTTTAAATGATGATCAAACCATTGATCGTGGCAAATTAGGACAGATTGTTTTCAATCATGAAGAAAAGTTGCAAAAATTAAATGAAATTGTTCACCCCGCTGTAAAGGCGTATATTTTACAAGACATTGATGAAAAAAAACGAGAGGGCTTATTTGATTATTATGTAATTGAAGCAGCTTTGTTAATTGAAGATGGATACAAGTCTATATGTGATGAAATGTGGTATGTTTATACCATGCAGTCTGTTCGGATTCAACGTTTGCTTGAGAGCAGGGGGGGCACTGAGGAAAAATGGCTTCAGATTATCAAAAATCAATCAACAGATGCGTTTTATCGAACACATTGTGATGTGGTGATTGATAACGGAGAAGATGTTGGTAAAACGGCGGAAACCATCAAGGAATTATTGTGCAAATAATTAAAATATGTTAAAATTAATCAATATGGGATTTTATAATTGTGGTGGAACAAAGTGCGGTAAAAAGAGTTCCATTTACAGAATTTTTGTTTGTATGGAGATAATGTTATGGCAGTAGTTACAAAATTTCCGGAACCATTAGTTTTTGGGCTGGATATTGGTACAAGAAGTATTGTAGGAACGGTTGGATATCGAGAGGGAAACCAATTTCATATTGTAGCCCAATGCGTAAAATATCATGATACACGAGCTATGTTAGATGGACAGATTCATGATATCAATAAAGTTGGGGAAGAAATTGTTTATGTAAAAGAAAATTTGGAACAACAATTACAGGGACGTAAGTTAAGGGAAGTCTGCATTGCTGCGGCTGGTCGTGTATTAAAAACAGCTTTGGCAAGAGCAGATTATGAATTTTCTGAGAATACTGTTGTGAATCAGGAGTATATCCATTCACTAGAAATGCTAGGTGTGGAAAAAGCACATGAAACGATGTTAGAAGAGAATGATACAGATGTGAAATTTTTCTGTGTAGGATATACAGTTGTAAAATATTTTTTAAATGATTTCGAGATAACAAACCTAGAAGGTCACAAAGCCCATACTATTAGTGCAGAGGTTTTGGCCACATTTTTACCAGAAGAAGTTGTAGATGGTTTGTACGCTGCGGTTTCTATTGCAGGTTTGGAAATATCCAATATGACGTTAGAGCCAATTGCTGCAATTCAGGTTGCAATTCCTGAGAATTATAGATTGTTGAATATAGCATTGGTGGATGTGGGTGCAGGTACATCAGATATTTGTATCACAAAAGATGGAACAATTATTGGATATGGAATGTTGCCAAAAGCAGGAGATGAAATTACAGAGAATTTAATCAAGGAGTATTTGGTTGATTTTGCCACTGCTGAGAAGATTAAAACAATTGGACCAAAGCGTAAAAGTATGACCTATAAGGATATTATGGGTATTAGTCATAAGGTGACACCTCAGGAAGTGTATAATTGTGTGGATGTCACAATGGATAACATTACAGAACAGATTGCGGAACGAATTGTAGATTTGAATGGTGGAAGACCAGTTTCCGCTGTTTTTGTAGTAGGTGGTGGAGGTAAGATTCCTGGTTTTACGGATAAGCTTGCCAAACATCTCGGTTTGTCGATAGACCGTGTTGCTCTTCGAGGAGAAGAAGTGCTGGGATTTGTCAACATTCACGTAGAGGGTGTAAAGAAAGACCCATTGTTAGTAACTCCAATTGGAATTTGTTTGAATTTTTATGATCAAAAGAATCGTTTCATATACCTCATGGTTAATGACGAACGGGTAAAATTATATGACACAGACAAATTAACGGTGTTTGATGCCGCTTTAGCACATGGATTGTCTAATGAAGCCATTTTCCCTAAACGCGGGTTAGATTTGAATTATACATTGAATGGGAAAAAGAAGTTCCAGCGAGGCAAGAGTGGAGAGCCTGCAGTTATTACTTTGAATGGAAAAGAAGTTGGTATGAATCATTTGATTCAAGCAGGCGATCAGATTAGGATTGTGGAATCAACCGTTGGTGAAAATGCAAAAGTTGTTTTGAATGAGATTATTGATTTTACAGAAACATTAACATTCATTGTAAATGATATGAATGTGAATTGTCCAAAGGTTGCCAGTGTCAATGGCAAGTTGGAATCAGAGTTTTATGAATTGAATGATGGTGACAAGGTGGAGGTGTTGAATTACTATACATTAAGTCAAATTATGCAGTTTATGGATATTGAAACGCCGCATGAGGTGTTTGTAAATGGTGCTAGAGCGAATGCAGATACCAAGGTCTATGAGAATTTCAATGTAGCATGGATTGATAAAGCAGAGGTGTACAAGTCTGAACGCTTTGTTACGGAAGAACAATTGCAAGAGGCGGAAGAAACATCTGAAGCAAATGACCAATCGGCAGATGATTTGAATTCTAATGCATCGAAAATTCAAGAAATGGTTAAGAAGGCAGATTCTGAACCCGCAAACTTTGATTTTGGCAGTTTGAAGATGAATAGTTCGTTGGGTAAGCCAGCAGAACTTAAAGGTGATGTGATTGGTGTGACACAGAATGAATTGGTGAATCAATGGATTGAAAACAGAGAAAAAGATGCACCTCATGTAGAAGTTCATGTCACAGTTAATGGAAAAAGTATTATTTTAACAGGAAAATCAAGCTATGTATTTGTTGATATTTTTGACAAATATGAATTTGATCTTAAAAATGTTAGAGGTTCGAAACTTGTACAAATGATAGATGGCGTTGAAGCACAGCATTTTAGTCCGTTACATAATGGTGCAGTTGTAGAATTGTATTGGAAGGAATAATGAATGAACACAGAATCAATATTTTCAATTCAAAAAAAGGGAATATTTTTACATCGATTGGTATATATTATCTTTTTGTTGCAAAGATTATTGTTACAAGTATTGCAGAAAGATGTTTCAGTGTATACTACGATAATTGTGTGTGTTTTGGTGGGCGTATTCTTTGTCTTAGAAGAAATATCTAATATTAAAAATTATTTCAATAGCATTAGATATATACGTGTATTAAGATATGCAGAATGTGTCATTTCTGCTTTGATAATGGCTTTTTTACAACTGCATGAAAGCTCTGAGATTGCCACGATTGGATTAAGCTTGTTGTTTATGGTGGATTTTTTTCTTACAATGGAAATTGCAGATAAGGACAAAGTTATCTCTTATACATCTATGGTTGCTGTTCCAATCATTTTGGTAATTATTCTAAAAATGTCAATTAGCTTGGATTATAGATGGCTCTTTTTGTTTTTTGATGTGCTAATGATATTTGTTATTCTGTTCTTTGAGGGGTATTTATTTGTTGATTACATTGGACAAAAGGATGAGACAATTTTTAGCCAAAAGAGAGAATTTCAAGAGATTGTTGAAAAAAATGAAAATATCTTAAGTATGCAAGAAAAGCTAAAGAAGACCAACGATCAGTTGAATGTTCAGAGGGTCAATTTGCAGAATGCGAATACGCAGATTCAAAATGCCAATAAGGAAATGGTTGCACAGGCAGAAATTTTACATTACATTTCCATGTCCTTTGACTTGTCTAAGATTTCTAACCAAATTACAGATGCCATTATGAAGGTTAAACAATTGAGTTTTTGTGGTGTGTATATCAAAGAAGATGTATATCTTAACAAACATGCCAGTTATGTTATTAAAACAACAATTGGACAGTTATATCAAAAGATAAAAGAATCGCTCTCTGACATCTACGATATTATGATTCAGAATGATGTTATGGAAGTTGCATTGCACAACGAAGAGACATCACAAGTTCCATTCTTACAGAATGTCAATATTAATTCAGTGTATATTAAGGTGTTGGGAACGGACGAAGAAACCTATGGTTTGTTTATTATCGGTGATAGTCGTAAGAATCTATTTAGAGAGAATATGTCTTTCTACGATGCGATTATTGCACAGTATGACATTGCAATCCATAATGCCAAAATTTATGGTGAGATGCAGCAAATGGCTCGTAAAGATGGATTGACAGGAATTAATAACCGTATTTATTTTAATCAACTGTTTAAAGAACAGCTCTCACTGATTGAAAAAGAAGAAGGTTACATGAGTGTTGCCCTGTTCGATATTGATAAGTTTAAGAGTGTCAATGATACGTACGGGCATTTGGCTGGTGATGAAGTGATTAAGTGTATTGCTTCTGTTGCTGAACAATGCATAGAGAAATATAATGGCTTTGTGTGTCGTTATGGTGGAGAGGAATTTGTTGCTGCATTGCCTAATACGAAGATTGAAATTGCACAACCAATTATCGAGGAATTATTTGACGAGATTTGTAGCAAGGTTGTGAAGTATAATGAATACGATATTCCAATCAGTGTGAGTATTGGATTGACATCATATCCAGAGATTTGTAAAAATGCAGATGAATTGTTAAAAAGAGCAGATTGGTGTATGTATTATGCCAAAGAACACGGCAGACATCAGATTAATGTGGACGATGGTAGTATTGAGCGTGTATAAATACCAGATAATTAACGAAGTATTGTAGATGAATAATCGATTAGGAGGGATACAATGAATGTTTTTGTAGTGAATTGCGGTAGCTCATCTCTTAAGTATCAGTTGATTAACACGGATACAGAAGAAGTCATCGCAAAGGGAATTTGTGAGCGAATTGGAATTGACGGAAAGTTAAAGCATAAACCAACAGGTAAAGAGGAATTGGTGAAAGAGGTTGCAATGCCTGATCATAAAGCTGCAGTTTCCTATGTATTAGATGCATTGACAGATGAATTGGCAGGCGTCATTAAAAACTTAAGTGAAATTGATGCGGTTGGACATCGTGTTGTACATGGCGGTGAGATGTTTGCAAGTTCAGTTATAATTACAGATGATGTAATTAAAGCAATTGAAGCATGCAATGATTTGGCACCACTTCATAATCCTGCTAATTTAATTGGTATTGCTGCATGTAGAGATTTGATGCCAAATGTTCCTATGGTTGCTGTGTTTGATACAGCATTTCATCAAACTATGCCTAAGAAGGCTTATATGTATGGATTGGCATATGAATATTACGAAGAATACAAGATTCGTAAATATGGTTTTCATGGAACATCACATAGTTTTGTTTCAAAGCGATTGATTGAAATTTTAGGAAAGACAGGTCAACCTTCTAAGGTGATTATTTGTCATTTGGGGAATGGTGCTTCTGTGACAGCTGTAAGAGATGGTAAATCTGTTGATACCAGTATGGGATTTACCCCGTTGGATGGTTTGATTATGGGAACTAGAACGGGAAGCATAGATCCAGCAGTTGTTCAGTATATTGCTGATAAGAAGGGATATTCCATTGACCAGGTTATGGATGTATTGAATAAGAAGTCTGGTGTAGATGGTTTGTCGGGAGTATCTAGTGATTTTAGAGATTTGGATGAAGCAAGTATGGCAGGCAATGAGAAAGCAATTCTTGCGTTAGAAATGTTTGCATATCGCGCGGCACAATATATTGGTTCTTACGTGGCAGCTATGAATGGTGTGGATGCAATTGCATTTACCGCCGGTATTGGAGAAAATGATGATAAGGTTCGCGCTGCAATTTGTCAGTATCTTGGATATCTTGGTATCACATTAGATGTGGAAGCAAATAAGGTTCGTGGTAAGGAGGCTGTGATTACTACAGCAGATTCCAGAGTTCCTGTATATGCAATTCCAACTAATGAAGAGCTTGCGATTGCAAGAGAAACGGTAGCACTTGTTTTGTAATATGATTTTACGTCACACCATTATAATTTATTGTCAAAAATTATGTTGACAAAGTTTTTTAAAATATGTATAATAGCTGACGTGTGAGTTTAGGAGATATTTATGATGTTAAACTTATATGATGTGTTATCTGTTGTAGGTCAAGAATCAACAGCAAAGGTTGAAATGGCACAGTTGAAGACAAGTTTTCGTGGTGAGGATATTGTAGTAACCTGCCAGAAACCTTTTGAGGTTGTGATGTCGCATGTGAGCAAGGATATTGTTTCCATTGCATTTAAGACACAAGTTGACGTCGTAAGAACTTGTAGCAGATGTTTATCGGACGTGGAATGTTCTTATGATTTATCCGTGTTCCGCAATATTAATGTAGTGAGTAAAGAAGCGTACATAGAGGATGCTTCTGAAGCTGATGAGATAAGTTATATTGAAGACTGTAATCTGGATATAGACATGCTCGTTTTGGATGAGTTATATACCATGCTCCCAATGAATGTCGTCTGCAAAGAGGACTGTAAAGGAATTTGCAAGGTGTGTGGAACCAATCTGAATGAGAGCACATGCAATTGTGACCAGACGGTTCCGGATCCAAGAATGGCAGTTTTTAGTGATATCTTCAATCAATTTAAGGAGGTGTGAATAATGTCTATCTGTCCAAAGAACAAATCTTCAAAAGGAAGAAGAGATAAGAGAAGAGCGAACTGGAAGATGACCGCTCCAACTTTAGTTAAGTGTTCTAAGTGTGGAGAGTTGATGGTTCCTCACAGAGTTTGTAAGAAGTGTGGAAGCTACAACAAGAAAGAAATCATCGAGGCTTAATCTGAATATAGTAGCAATGAATTGTCCGAGGGATATGCATCCCTCGGATTTTGTTTTATAATACTTGTCAAGTAGATATCGCTTCTGTATGTTTACTTACAAGAATGCAGGATAGCCAGAGGAATTAATATGAATGAGAAATATTTAAAAATACAGAATTTAATTAAAGAGGCAGAAAAACATGCGATAAATAATGAAACTTGTCTGTATCGCTTAGGTTTCCACCTTATGCCACCAACAGGTTGGTTGAACGACCCAAATGGCTTATGTCAAATGGGTGACACCTATCATATATTTTTTCAATATTCTCCGTTGCATGTAAATGGAGGGATGAAAGCATGGGGACATTATACAACAAAGGATTTTGTTCACTATGCGTATTGTGGAGCACCATTGGTTCCGGATCAAGAATTTGATGCAGATGGTGTGTTTTCAGGTAGTGCATATGTGGATGAGGAAGGGATGCATATCTTTTATACAGGAAATGTGGAATTACCAGGGGATTACGACTATACAACTGCAGGACGCCGTGCAGATACAATATTGGTTGAAAGTCAGGATGGAATACAGTTTGGAGAAAAAAAGGTTGTAATTGACACAGATACATATCCTAAACATTATAGCTGCCATATTCGTGACCCTAAGGTCTGGAAAGAAAATGGTCGTTACTTTTTAGTACTAGGTGCTAGAACCAAGAATGACCAAGGGAGAATTTTGGTATATACATCAAAAGATTTACAGTCATTTACATTATATAAAGAATTAATGACAAAGGATACATTTGCATATATGTGGGAGTGTCCAGATTTATATTGTTTGGATGATCAATATGTTTTATCCTTTTCGCCACAGGGAATTGAAAGAGAAGCGTTTCGATACCAAAATATATATCATGCAGGTTATTTCTTAACAGAAGATAATCCTATTGACCAGGATGTGGTTTATCATCAGGAAAGTTTTAGAGAGTGGGATATGGGATTTGATTTTTATGCACCACAAACTTTTGTAGACCATTTGAATCGAAGAATTTTGATTGGATGGGTGGGGGTACCATATGCTGAATATACCAATGGAGAGGTGGAGGAGAATTGGCAGCATTGTTTGACTGTTCCAAGAGAATTGTCGATTCGCTTTTCAGAACAGTACCAGTCACCAATTGTATATCAATATCCAATTCAAGAAATTAATACACTTCGAAAAAAGAAAACATTATCCATATTAAATGATATATTACATACGGATGAGGAATATTTGGATATTATAGGTGATAATTTGCCTGATGCCTTTTGCATTACAATAGCAGAGGGTGTGAAGTTAACTTATGATGACCATATTTTTGTACTTAACTTAAAAGAAGAAGTGGGGAGAGGAAGAGATGAACGAAAATGTATTGTGGATAGAGTCAACAATATAAGACTTTTGGTTGATTCCTCTATTATTGAAATATATATTAATTCTGGTGAATATGTATTTACCACTAGATATTACAAGAAAAATAAGGGGAATGACATTATTTTTGCGTGTTGCGGCGCAAATATTCAAGTATATCCTATGAATCCCATAGTAATTGTGTAAAAAATTACTTGCATTTTATGTAAAGTAGTGTTATTCTTTCATAGTAACATATTGATTTGGCAAGAGAGTGGGCAGTTTGTCCACTCTCTTTATGTGTTACTTTCAAAAATTGAATAAGAAAGGTGGTCATTTAATGACTAAAAAAGAAATTGAAGCTACCTGTGAACAATTGGTGTTGCCCATTATTGAGAAACACGGATTTGAACTAGTAGACGTAGAGTATGTGAAAGAAGGTTCTAATTACTATTTGCGAGTGTATGCAGATAAAGAAGGAGGAATCACAATCAATGATTGTGTGGATGTCAGTCGAGAGTTGAATCCTTTGTTAGATGCATATGATAAGGAATTTAAAGATCCTTATATTCTAGAAGTGAGTTCGCCAGGTTTGTTGCGTCCCTTGAAAAAAGATAAGGATTTTGCAAGAAATCTTGGGAAAATGATAGAAATCAAATTGTTTAAACCGTTAGAGAATAGCAAGATTAAAGAGTTTGAAGCAGAGTTATTGCAGTTTGATGAAAAGACAATTACAGTTTTGACAGAGAATGAAGAAGAAACTGTTATTGATAGAAACAATTTAGCACTAGTTCGTTTGGCATTTGAGTTTTAAGAAAAGAATATACAATAAAGGAGGAGTCGGAAAAATGACTGAGTTAATGATTGCGTTAGAGCAAATCGAAAAGGAGAAAGGTATTTCAAAGGAAGTAATTATTGAGGCAATTGAAAAATCATTGTTAGATGCTTGCAAGAAGGATTTTGGAAAGAGTGATAATGTAACTGTTAATATGGACCGTGAAACTGGAGCCATTGAAGTGTTTGCAGCTAAGACAGTTGTAGAAGAGGTTGTAGACGAGGCGACAGAGCTTGCAATTGAAAAGGCATTAATGATTAGCAAGAAACATAAGATTGGAGATATTGTCAATGTTGAGATTACACCAAAGAATTTTGGTCGTATCGCAGCACAGCAGGCAAGAAGTGTCATTGTTCAGACGATTAAGGAAGAAGAGAAAAAGGCATTATATGAGCATTTCTACTGCAAGGAAAAGGATGTTGTAACTGGTGTGGTACAGCGTTATGTTGGAAAGAATATTTCAGTTAGCCTTGATGACAAGATGGATGCGTTGTTAATGGAGAACGAGCAGGTAAAAACAGAGCATTATAGACCAACTGACCGTATTAAATTATACATCGTAGAAGTGAAGGAAACAAACAAGGGACCAAAGGTTATTGTTTCACGTACACATCCAGAGCTTGTTAAGCGTTTGTTTGAGAAAGAAGTTACAGAGGTTGCAGATGGAACGGTTGAGATTAAGTCTATTTCCCGTGAAGCAGGTTCTCGTTCGAAAATTGCTGTATGGTCTAATGATCCAAACGTAGATCCTGTTGGTGCATGTGTTGGTATGAATGGTAATCGTGTAAATACAATTGTTGATGACTTAAAGGGTGAGAAGATTGATATTATTACTTGGAGTGAAGATCCAGCAATCTTTATTGAGAATGCACTTAGTCCATCAAAAGTTGTTGACGTGACTGTAGATGAAGAAGCAAAGAGTGCTCAGGTTATTGTTCCAGATTATCAATTGTCACTTGCAATTGGTAAAGAAGGTCAGAATGCACGTCTTGCCGCAAGACTTACAGGTTTTAAGATTGATATCAAGAGCGAATCTCAGGCAAGAGAAGCATATGGATATGATGATTATGATGATTATGATGACTATGATGAATACGATGATTATGATGATGAGTACGCAGAAGAGAATTATGACGAATAATTTCTTTTGATTTTGGATTGTGTAAGATAGGATGTGATAGAAATGACAAAGAAAACACCGCTTCGTAAATGTGTCGGCTGTGGTGAAATGATAGCAAAAAAAGAAATGCTTCGTGTTGTCAAAACAAAGGATAATGAGATTATGTTGGATTTGACCGGTAAATTAAACGGCAGAGGTGCATATATACATTTGAATAAAGAATGTTTTGACAAAGCTGTCAAATCAAAAGGTCTTGAGCGATCCTTTAAAATGTCTATTGAATCGGATGTTTATGAGAAGTTAAGTGAGGAGATGATGGACATTGAATAACAAAGCATTATCTATGCTTGGTATTGCTACAAAGGCTGGTAAAACAGTAACAGGTGAATTTTCCACTGAAAAAGCAGTCAAGGAAGGTTTGGCGTATCTTGTTGTTGTAGCAGGGGATGCATCAGATAATACCAAAAAGAAATTTAGAAATATGTGTGATTATTACCAAGTAACTATAAAAGTATTTGCAGACAAAAATTCATTGGGAAATGCTTGTGGTAAAGAGTTTCGAGCTTCTTTAGCAGTAACAGATGAAGGTTTGGCAAATGCGGTTATAAAACAAATCGATCGTTATAATAATTTGGAGGTGTAACCATTGGCAAAAGTGAGAGTACATGAATTAGCAAAAAGTCTTGGAAAAGACAGTAAAGAGATTATAGAGATTTTAAAGAAAGATGGCGTTGAAGTTAAGAGCCATATGAGTTCTGTAGAAGATGCGGATGCAGAAAAAGTACGTAGTCGTTTTTCTAAAAAGGCAAGCACTGTTACAGCGGAGAAAAAGGAAGCTCCAGTAAAGAAAGAGGAGACAGTTAAGAAAACACCGAATTCTATGACACAGGCAAAGCCAGAGCGTCCACAGAATGAGCGCAGAGAAAGACCTGAAGGCCGTCCGGGTGAGCGTAGAGAACGCCCAGAGGGAGGTCGTCCATACGGCGAGCGTAGAGAGCGTCCAGAAGGAGGTCGTCCATACGGCGAGCGTAGAGAACGTCCAGAAGGTGACAGAAGAGAATTTGGTGATAATCGTGGTGGACAGAATGGCCGTCGCGATGGAAGAAGAGATGACAGAAGAGAAGAGAAAATCTCAATCCCAGCACCAATGGATCGTGCATCTATGGATCGCGACAGAGCAGATCGCCACAAAGAAAAGAAGGAAAGAGATAAGAGTTCCTTGTATGAAGATGGTGACAGCAGAAAGAGAAATCGTAAGAAAAATGAACATTTCACTGTAAAGGGCACAAAGCCAGTTAACAAACCAGTTCAGAAACCAAAACCAAAGGAGCCTGAAGAACCGGTAATCCGCACAATTGAGTTACCAGAGGTTTTAACTGTTCAAGAATTGGCAGATAAGTTGAAGACACCAGTTTCGCAGTTAATTAAAAAATTATTCTTAGCAGGTGAAATGGTTACTGTAAATACAGACCTTAATTTTGATAGAGCTGCAGAAATCGCTTTAGAGTATAACTGTATTGCGGAAGAAGAAGTTAAGGTTGATGTGATTGAAGAGATGCTTCGAGAAGAGGAAGAGGATGAATCGTTAATGAGTGAACGTCCACCTGTAGTTTGTGTAATGGGTCACGTTGATCACGGTAAAACTTCCCTTTTGGATGCAATCCGTGCAACTCATGTTACAACAGGAGAAGCTGGTGGTATTACACAGCATATCGGTGCTTATACAGTAGAAGCCAATGGCCAGCAGATTACATTCCTAGACACTCCGGGACATGAAGCATTTACAGCTATGCGTATGGGTGGTGCACAGTCAACAGATATTGCTATTTTGGTAGTAGCTGCAGACGACGGTGTTATGCCACAGACTATTGAGGCCATAAACCATGCAAAAGCTGCTGGTATTGAAATTATCGTTGCGGTTAATAAGATTGATAAGGAAAGTGCGAATGTTGAGCGTGTAAAACAAGAGTTGATGGAATATGAATTAATCGCAGAAGATTGGGGCGGTTCTACAGTATTTTGTCCGGTTTCTGCGCATACTAAGGAAGGTATTGATAACCTTCTTGAAATGATCTTGTTAACAGCGGAAGTATTAGAGCTTAAGGCCAATCCAAATCGTAAGGCTCGTGGTATTGTAATTGAAGCTGAACTTGATAAGGGTCGTGGTCCGGTTGCTACGATGTTAGTTCAAAAGGGTACCATGAAGGTTGGTGATACGATTGCAGTTGGTAGTGCATATGGTCGTGTCCGTGCGATGATTAATGATAAGGGTCAGAATGTAAAAGAAGCAGGGCCATCACAGCCTGTTGAAATTCTTGGTTTGAATGGTGTTGCTGCTGCAGGTGAAATATTTGTAGCAACGAAGAACGAGAAGGAAGCCCGTACCATGGCTGAAACATATATTGCACAGGATAAAGAGAAATTATTGGCTGAAACAAAGGCAAGAATGTCATTGGATGATTTATTCTCGCAGATTCAGGCTGGTAATGTAAAGGAATTGAATTTAGTTGTTAAAGCGGACGTACAAGGTTCAGTTGAAGCGGTTAAGCAGAGCTTGCTCAAGTTGTCAAACGAGGAAGTTGTAATTAAGGTAATTCATGCCGGTGTTGGTGCAATTAATGAGTCAGACGTTATTCTTGCTTCTGCATCTAATGCGATTATTATTGGATTTAATATCCGTCCAGATGCACAAGCTAAGGATGTGGCTGAAAGAGAAAAGGTTGATTTAAGACTTTATAAGGTTATCTATAACGCAATTGAAGATATCGAGGCAGCTATGAAGGGTATGTTAGATCCTGTATTTGAAGAACAGGTAACAGGACATTTGATTGTCCGTCAGACATTTAAAGCTTCAGGTGTTGGTACTATCGCAGGATGTTTCGTATTAGATGGTATCATCCGCAAGAAATCAAGTGTTCGTATCACTCGTGCAGAGGAATTGATTTACGAAGGACCACTTGCTTCATTAAAGCGTTTCAAAGATGACGTTAAAGAAGTTAAGAACGGCTTCGAGTGTGGTATCGTACTTGAGAACTTCAATGATTTGAAAGAAGACGATATGATCGAGGCTTACGAGATGGTAGAGGTGCCAAGATAGTCTTTCTTGGCAGATAGAAAGGAAATAGAATGAGACGTACAAGTATTAAAAATACGCGTATCAATGGAGAGGTTCAAAAGGAGCTTTCTAGGATTATTAGTCGAGAGATTAAGGATCCTAGAATCCATCCTATGACAACTGTAACAGATGTATTTGTTACGCCGGATTTGAAGGAATGCAAAGCATATATTTCAGTGTTGGGAGATGCTGAGGCACAGGCTGATACGCTGGCAGGACTAAAAAGTGCTGCAGGGTATATTCGTCGAGAGCTTGCAAGAAGTATTAATCTTAGAAATACACCAGAGATTACATTTTTTATGGACCAGTCCATTGAATATGCTATTAACATGTCAAAAAAGATTGACGATGTAATTCGCAACCAGGGTGGCACAACACAAACAGTGGGTGTCGACTTTGATGATGATGCGGATACAGATGAAGAATAAGGAGTAATATGAACGATTTTTTAAGAGAAATTGAAAATGCAGACACGATTGTCATATTGGGCCATAAGCGTCCAGATGGCGATTGTGTTGGTTCATGTCTTGGAATATATAATTATATAGTAGACAATTATTCTGAAAAAAAAGTAGATATATATTTGGATACATTTAAAGAAGAGTTTATGTTCCTTCGTGGGGCAGATCAGATTCTTCATGAGAAACAGGACAAGTCTTATGACTTGTGCATTTCATTAGATAGTGGTGATTTGGATAGACATGGTGAATTTGAATCTTATTTTCATAGTGCAAAAAGAACCATGTGTGTAGATCATCATGTCAGTAATGTTGGTTTTGGTGATGTGTGTTTCTTGAAAACAGAGTGTAGCGCAGCGGCAGAAGCAATATATACGTTGTTGGAGGAAGACAAGATTGGATTTGAGTGTGCAGAGTGCTTGTATCTTGGAATCGTTCACGATACAGGCGTGTTTAAGTATACCAATACAACAAGACAGACAATGGAAATTGCCGGAAAGTTGATTGAAAAGGGTGCAAGAAGTCCATTTGTGATTGATGGAACCTTTTACAAGAAAACATTTAAACAGAATAAAATGCTTGCGAAAGCTTTGGATGCGGCATTTTTAATGTTTGATGGTAAAGTTATTGTATCTTGCTTGACAAAGGATGTATTTGATACGTATGATGCAACCAATATTGATACTGATGGTGTGGTGGATGCACTTCGTATTACAGAAGGTGTAGAGTGTGCACTTTGGATGTATGAATACCCTAAGAAGGGAACCTTTAAATGTTCCCTTCGTTCTAATGACTTAATAAATGTGAATCTGATTGCTTGTGCACTTGGTGGCGGTGGTCATGTAAAGGCCGCTGGCTGTGAAGTGGAAGGTGACAAGGATACGATTATATTGAAGGTTACAGAAATGATTAAGGAACAGTTGGATGCTGAGCTAAGTGATAATGAATAGTGAATTGATTGTTTGTAAGTCGCGAATATATGATTCGTATCTGACTGAGGAGAGATGATATGTATAACGGCGTAATCAATGTATATAAGGAACCGGGATTTACTTCATTTGATGTTGTAGCAAAACTTCGTGGTATATTGAAACAGAAAAAAATTGGCCATACAGGAACTTTAGACCCAGATGCGGAAGGCGTACTGGTGGTTTGTTTAGGAAAGGCTACCAAGCTTTGTGATGTGTTAACGGACAAAGATAAGAGTTATGAAGCAACCTTGCTATTAGGAAAGACAACAGACACAGAGGATAGTTCAGGTAAGGTATTATCGGAGTCAGAGGTACATGTGACAGAACAAGAGGTTCTAGATGTAATCCGTTCTTTTGTGGGGGAATATGAGCAAATTCCACCGATGTATTCCGCTATCAAGGTCAATGGAAAAAAACTTTATGAATTAGCAAGAGAAGGAATCGAAATCCAACGGAAACCAAGACCGGTTGTGATTTATTCCATTGATGTTCTTTCCATTGAGCTTCCTTATGTAAGAATGAGAATTTCCTGTGGAAAAGGTACTTATATTCGGAGCTTATGTCGTGATATTGGAGAAAAGCTGGGTTGTGGTGGAATCATGGACAAGTTGATTCGTAGAAGTGTCAATGCAACAGAAACAGGCAAGGTTTTTACTGTGGAAGATGCACTTCGATTAGATGAAATTGAAACACTGGCACATGATAACCGTATTTCGGAATATATATTACCAATTGATTCGTTGTTTCCGTTATATGAGAAGTGTAAGGTAACAGAAGAAGGTCACAAAAAGCTGATGAATGGGAACCTTCTGAAAGCGAGAGATTTTATGGCGGGTTGCCCAAGCAAAGAAGATGGAAAGTTGTGTCTTGTCTATGATATGGAAGATCATTTTATCGCTACATATCAGTATAGAAATGATTTGAAAGCCTGGAAGGCAGACAAAATGTTTTTATAAGAATAAAATTTTCAATGACATTTGGTCGTAATCGGCAAAATGGACGGAAGTGAAAGACGGAATATGATATATTTACAAAATGAAGATGCAATACAATTTCATACAACAGGTACAGCAATTGCACTTGGTAAGTTTGACGGAATTCATGTCGGACATCAGCTATTGATTGATGGTTTGAAACAGGAACGTTTGAGAGGCAGACAGGCATTGGTATTCACCTTTGGGGATAGTCCCATGTCTGTGCTTTCAGGTGGTTCTAAGAAGAGTATCTATACCTCTAAGGAAAAGGCACATTATTTTGCAAAGCTAGGCGTAGATATTTTGTTAGAGTATCCTTTTACCAAAGAATTTGCTTCCTGTCCCCCAGAGGAATTTGTTACAGCGTGTCTGGTAAAGCAATTAGGTGCCCGTTCTATCTATGTCGGTGAAGATTTTCATTTTGGTCGTGGCAGAAGTGGTAATATAGAGTTGTTAAAGCTGTTAGGTGTGGAATATGGTTTTGAAGTACATGCAATTCCAAAGAAAACGCGACATGGAAAAGTAGTAAGTTCTACACTGATTCGAGATATGCTGGAAACGCATTTCCATATTGCGAATGAATTATTGGGTAATCCATACTTTGTATATGGTGAGGTGGTGCATGGTAATCATCTTGGACATACCATTGGTTTTCCAACGATCAATCAAAGCATACCGAAACAGAAGTTAATTCCGGCATATGGTGTCTATGCGAGCAGAGTTTGTATTGATGGTATGTATTATAATGGAATTAGCAATCTAGGACAGAAACCAACCATTGGAGGAGAACACCAAGTAGGTTTAGAGACCTATATTCTTGATTTTGATGGTGATTTGTATGGGCAAGAATTACAGGTGGAATTATTGTTCTATATTCGTCCAGAGGAGAAGTTTTCCAGTGTGAATGAATTGAAATTACAGATAGAAAATGATATTGAATCAATGAAGCAACAAATGTTATAACACAAAACACTTTGTCAAGAAAAAAAGCTTGACAGAGTGTTTTTTATTGTATATACTAATCAAGGTTGATGTAAAGAAAAAATACTTTACAGAGGTGAAAGCAATGGAAAAGATAGTTCGACAAGCGTTATTATTTGATTTTTATGGTGAACT
The DNA here is from genome assembly GCA_045537735.1 of Lachnospiraceae bacterium. Taxonomy (GTDB): domain Bacteria; phylum Bacillota; class Clostridia; order Lachnospirales; family Lachnospiraceae; genus CAG-590. The sequence continues at coordinate 17,590 of JAZSPZ010000012.1, read as the reverse complement.
TTTAACAGAGCACCAGAAGAACATCTATTCCGATATTGTACTGAATGACTTATCTTATTCTGAAGTTGCAAGGGACGAAGGAATTAGCCGACAGGGTGTATATGACCTAGTTAAACGGTGCGATAAGATATTAGAAGAGTATGAGAATAAGCTTCGCTTAGTAGAGAAGTTCTTAGATACGAAAGAGCGAGTAAGTCGTATTCATGAATTGGCTACTGATTTGAAGGGTATGACAGATAGGGAAGAATTGCAAGAAAAGCTCAACGAGATTGAAGAGATTTCTAAGGCGATTTATGAGAGTTATTAGGAGATATATCTATGGCATTTGAAAGTTTGTCAGATAAATTACAGAATGCATTTAAGAAATTAAGAAGTAAAGGTGCGTTAACGGAAGCTGATGTTAAAGAGGCTATGAAAGAGGTTAAACGTGCATTGCTAGAGGCGGACGTTAACTTTAAGGTAGTAAAGCAATTCATCAATTCTGTAAGTGAACGCGCTGTTGGTGAAGATGTTTTAAAAGGTCTCAATCCTGGACAGATGGTAATCAAGATTGTTAAGGAAGAGATGGATAAGTTGATGGGCTCCGAGACGACAGAGATTAAGTTACTTCCCTCTAACGAAGTAACAGTAATTATGATGTGTGGTCTTCAGGGTGCTGGTAAGACAACTACCGTTGCCAAACTTGCTGGTAAGTACAAGGAAAAAGGTAAGAAATGTTTACTGACTGCCTGTGACGTATATCGTCCCGCTGCCATTAAGCAGTTAGAGATTAACGGTGAAAAGCAAGGAGTACCTGTTTTCACAATGGGTGCCAATAATTCACCAGTGGATATTGCAAAAGCCGCTGTGGAACATGCAGCGAAGAACCATATACAGATTGTATTTTTGGATACCGCAGGTCGTTTGCATGTAGATGAGGCCATGATGGAGGAGCTACAGCAGATTAAGGCAAATGTAGCAGTTACATACACCATTTTAACGGTAGATGCCATGACTGGTCAGGATGCAGTCAATGTTGCTACCAACTTCAATGAACAGATTGGTATAGATGGTGTGATTCTTACAAAGTTAGATGGTGATACCCGTGGCGGTGCAGCACTTTCGATTAAAGCAGTAACCGGTAAGCCAATTTTCTATGTTGGTATGGGTGAGAAGCTTTCTGATTTGGAACAGTTCTATCCAGATAGAATGGCAAGCCGTATTCTTGGTATGGGTGATGTGGAATCCCTGATTGAAAAAGCACAGAGCGCCATTGATGAAGAAAAAGCCAAGGAAATGGAACAGAAGATGCGGAAAGCAACTTTTGATTTCAATGACTTTTTAGATAGTATGGCCCAGATGGAAAAAATGGGTGGTATGCAAAGTATGCTATCCATGCTACCAGGTATGGGAAATCAATTGAACGGTGTTGACATTGACGAGAAGCAGATGAATCGTCCCAAAGCAATTATTTTGTCTATGACAAAAGAAGAGCGTACGAATCCTAAGATTTTGAATGCTAGTCGTAAGCGTAGAATTGCAATGGGTGCAGGTGTAGATGTCAGTGAAGTGAATCGTTTGATTAAGCAATTTGAACAGATGCAGAAGATGATGAAGCAGATGTCAGGTATGATGGGTGGAAAGCGCGGCAAACGTTTCCGCATGCCGTTTGGGTTTTAAGTTTGACTATATTTTTGCAAACATTGATGTAAAAACCATTATGGTTTGGACATAAAAGAGCACATAGGGTGCAAATATTAAAGGAGGTGAAATGACAATGGTAAAGATTAGATTAAAGAGAATGGGATATAAGAGACATCCTTTCTATAGAATCGTAGTTGCAGATGCACGTTCTCCAAGAGATGGTAGATTTATCGATGAGATCGGTACTTATGATCCTAATCAGGAGCCAAGCGTAGTTAAGGTAGACGCTGAGGCAGCTAAAAAGTGGTTGGCAAATGGTGCTCAGCCAACAGAGACAGTTGCTAAGCTTTTGAAGCAGGCAGGAATTGAGAAGTAGGACTTGGGAGGTTATTCGTAAATGAAGGAATTAGTAGAAGTAATAGCAAAATCCCTAGTTGATCACCCTGAACAGGTTGAAGTAATCGAGACTTCAAAGGATGACGCCATTTATGTTGAGCTTAAGGTTGCCCAGGAAGATATGGGTAAGGTAATCGGTAAGCAGGGTAGAATTGCAAAATCTATCCGTACAGTTGTGAAAGCAGCTGCTTCTAAGGGTGATAAGAAGGTAATTGTAGACATTAAGTAGTAATGTCTTCGTAATGCATAAGTCGATGATTGAATAGTTCCCATTCAGATTGATTGAATTTCTGTAAGGAAGCTGTTCAGTTATTGGCTTATTTTTGAATGTGACTTTGAAAATAAGAATAGTGATTCATAGAGTAGATTTATTAAAATTCAGGAGGAAGAATGGAAGATTTATTACAAATTGGTGTGATTACATCCACACATGGAATTCGCGGTGAAGTAAAAGTGTTTCCTACCACAGATGATAATAATAGATTTAAAAAGTTAAAAGATTGTTTTATTGAATTTCGTGGTGAAATGATTCCCATTAAAGCAAATGGATGTAAGTTTTTCAAGAATATGGTAATTCTCAAATTTGAGGGTATTGATAATATTAACGATGTAGAAAAATACAAGCAGTGTAAGCTCTATGTTGACAGAGAACATGCGGTAAAATTACAAAAAGACGAGTATTTTATTACAGACCTGATTGGAATTTCCGTATATAAAGAAGATAGAGAATTACTTGGCACTTTAAAGGAAGTAATTCCAACGGGAGCCAATGACGTATATGTAATTGTTGGAGAGGACAAAAAAGAATGGTTGTTACCAGCAATTAAAGAGTGTATATTAAATGTAGATATGATAGATAAGAAAATGACAGTACGTCTTATGAAGGGAATGGAGGACTAAATATGCATTTTCATATATTGACACTGTTTCCAGAAATGGTAATGGAAGGACTTAATACTTCTATTACTGGACGTGCAGTGAAAAATGGACATATTACAATTGAAGCAATTAATATACGTGATTTTGCAGAGAATAAGCATGGCCAGGTGGATGATTACCCATATGGCGGTGGTGCTGGAATGGTGATGCAGCCAGGACCGGTGTATCGCGCTTATGAGCATGTGAAGAACGCAATTGATACACGCAATGCAGGTGATGATAAAACAATAGAGCATAATATGAATCACAAGGATTCAGCTGAAGCTATGATTGAAAATGCATCAGGAAAGAAGCCACGTGTTATTTACATGACACCACAAGGTAAGGTGTTCAACCAGTCTATTGCAGAGGAATTAGCTAAAGAAGATGATTTAATTCTTTTATGTGGTCACTATGAAGGAATTGATGAACGTGTATTAGAAATGATTGTAACGGATAATCTTTCCATTGGTGATTATGTGTTGACTGGTGGAGAATTACCTGCAATGGTTGTAATTGATACAGTGTCTCGTCTCGTGCCGGGGGTGCTTCACAATGATGTCAGTGCTGAGTTCGAGACCTTTCATGACAATTTGTTGGAGTATCCACAATATACCAGACCAGAGGAATTTATGGGAAAAAGAGTTCCGGATGTGTTGTTAAGTGGTCATCACAAAAACATTGATGCGTGGAGAAGAGAACAATCCTTACAGAGGACAAAAGAGCGCAGACCGGATTTGTTGGAGAAACGAGGGGAATAACATGGAGCTTGGTGGCTATGGTTTTGATAAACCTGAACTTTTAAAAATTGCAGAGGAAATTTATTCTTTAAAAAGTAAAAAACAGGATTTGGAATTAACACTTCACAGTGAACGGTTTCATTTTCAATATATTCCAAAACGTAAGCATTTGGCGGAGCATGAGGTGACATTTCGATTGCTGTGGATTATACCAGTAACATTTGTTGTGATTGCGTCCATTTGTATGGTTGTTTACTACATATTCCATTCAGACGAATTGGTTGCAAATGGTCCGATCGGAGTTCTTTTTCTGTTTGCAATGCTAATTATGGTGTTTGGTGGATACACGGCTTTTCGCCTATGGAAACGAGAAATACATATGCTAACGTTGCTGTGGGTTAGTAAGAATACAGAAAAAGCGACTTCCTTTGCAAAAAAACACGATATCAATACATTTCAAAATGATGAAGAAGTTTCTAGAACACGAATTGAAATGTTAGAAAGCGAAATTACCAGCATTGAGCAGAGAATATTGCAATTGGAAGAGCGTCAGAAGCAATTGTTAGAGGAAAAACGCAAAGGTGAAGAGTATTTGCGCAAAAAGGGTGTTTTATATGATGAAAACCCTAAGACTTTCCAATCGGATAAGAAGTTTTCCTTGCGAGAAGACAGTATGAATTCTGTGAGTATTCAAGAATTGCATGAATTTTATATGAAGGAAGAGCAATATACGCGGAATTATTTGCAACAGCTAGAGAACAAAGTACAACAGATTAATAAGCAGATTACACGCATTGATGATGATATTGAGGGTGTGAAAAAAACATGCTTTTTTGTAATTTGTACATATGTTTTGTTGGTTATGATTCAAAGTATATTTTCGGGTTTTTTGGGTGCAATAACAAGTGTTCTGTGTATTTTTATAACAATTGCCATGGTGTTTTACGCCGAAAAGAAATGTAAGCTGCCATTGATTTTATATCTTGTAGAGCATGAGCATCCTATGATTCAAGAGTATGCATTTTGTCATAATATGGTTCCGGTTCGTTTGAAGCGAGAAGAAATTTTAGAAAAGATGACAACACTTCAATTAGAACTAGAAGGAATTAAAGAAAAAAAGAAGGCATTAGATCTGTAATATTCATATAAAAAATGCTTGCATTTACCTATGTTTTATGTTACATTAATGAAGTTGTGATTTCCAATGGGAAATCTGACATATTAAGGGTGGTCCTCTGCGAGTTATCATAAAACGTCAAGTAGACATTCTTGCAAGAACATCTTATATTCTAAGGAGGTTCGTGATGAACGATATTATTAAGAACATCGAAGCTGCACAGTTAAAGGCTGAAGTTGCAGACTTCAACGTAGGAGATACTGTTAAGGTATCTGCAAAGGTAAAAGAGGGAAACAGAGAAAGAATTCAGGTTTTCGAAGGTACTGTAATTAAGCGTCAGGGTGGAAGCAACAGAGAAACATTTACTGTTCGTAAGAACTCTAATGGTGTTGGTGTAGAAAAGACTTGGCCATTACATTCTCCAATTGTAGAGAAGATTGAAGTTGTAAGACGTGGTAAAGTTAGACGTGCTAAGTTATATTACTTACGTGATAGAGTAGGTAAGGCAGCAAGAGTAAAAGAGTTAGTAAAATAATCAAAGAAAAAGGCTGGAGTATTGATACTCTAGCCTTTATTTCTGTTGGGTTTTGTTGTATAATACTATGGTGTATATTTTCGAGGATTCGTTTTATGATATTTAGATAGATGTTACATGAATAAAGGAGGCTTTATGAGGCGTCGAAGAAGATATCGAAGCAGTTATGATAGAGAAGAATTTGATGTAAAGGATTTTATGTCTCAAGTCGGACAATGGGCGATATCCATTTTAGTGGTAGTGATTTTAGCTTATAGTATTGTAACCTTTGGTATACAGTCTGTAACAATGATTGGTCAAAGCATGGATCCAGCATTATCAAATCAGGATATTGTTTTGATTAACAAACGAGCTTATACATTTGATGATCCACAGCGATATGACATTATTGCATTCAAATTAAAGGATGACACAGAAAGTTATTTTAACATTAAGAGAATTATTGCATTGCCTGGGGAGACAATTCAGATTAAGAACGGTCATATATTTATTGATGGTAATGTATTAAATGATTTGCCCTTTGATGATTTGATTATGACAGAGGGCCTTGCTATTGATGAAATCACGTTGAAAGAGGATGAGTATTTCTTGATGGGTGATAATTGTAACAATAGTGAAGATTCGCGCTACGTTAACATAGGTAATGTTTCTAAGAAAGAGATGAGTGGCAAGGTTGTTTTTCGTTTGACACCAAGAGAGCAATTTGGCTTTATCAAATAACAAGGAGGATGTATTGTATAACAGCAATACAGTTGAAATATGAACATACAATGGTATCCTGGTCATATGACCAAAGCAAAACGTATGATGCAGGAGGATATAAAACTAATTGATATTGTAATAGAACTGCTAGATGCTAGAGTTCCAATTAGTAGCAGAAATCCAGATATTGATACTTTGGCAAATAATAAGTTTCGATTAGTATTACTAAATAAAAGTGATTTGGCAGATGATAAAGTAACATCACAGTGGGAGACCTTTTTCAAAGAAAAGGGGATTATGGTAGTGACAATCAATGCTAGAAATGGTCAGGGTATGAAAGCTATTACCGCCAAAGTGCAGGAAGCGTGTAAAGAAAAGATTGAACGAGACCGTAAACGTGGAATTATGAATCGTCCAATCCGAGCAATGATTGTGGGGATTCCCAATGTGGGAAAATCAACATTTATTAATTCTTATGCAAAAAAGGCTTGTACCAAGGTGGGAAATAAGCCTGGTGTTACAAAGGGAAAGCAATGGATTAAGATTAACAAAAATGTTGAACTGCTAGATACGCCAGGTATTCTTTGGCCAAAGTTTGAAGATGATACAGTGGGTGAACATTTAGCGTTTATTGGTTCTATCAATGATGAGATTTTGCAGAGAACAGAACTGGCATGCAATTTGATAGAGTTTATGATAGAACACTATCCAGGGATTTTAAGTGAACGATACCAGATTGATGAGACGGAAGTTTCCTCAACGATATTGGAAGAAATTGCACGTAACAGAGGATGTCTATTGAAGGGGAATGAATTAGACTATGAAAAGGCTGCAATTATTTTACTTGATGAGTTTCGTAATGGAAAACTAGGACGAATCTCCATCGAAAAACCAGTATAAGGAGAGAGAAAATGTCAAAAAGAACAATGGATACAAATGAGGTTAGTATCGTAAAAGAAGTCATTGAAATGTTTATTTATGTAGCGTTTGTTATTGTTGCGGTATGGGTTGTTATTACCTTTGTGGGACAGCGAACAGAGGTAAGTGGTGATTCCATGTATAATACGCTAGAGGATGGTGATAATCTTTGGATTGATAAGCTATCTTACCGTTTTAAAGATCCGAAAAGATTTGATATTGTTGTATTTCCGTATCATGACAGTGAAGTATTTTACATAAAACGAATCATTGGATTGCCAGGTGAAACACTTCGCATTGATGAGGAGGGCAACATTTACATTAATGGTGAAATTCTAGAGGAAGATTATGGATACGAAACGATATCCCCTAATATGATTGGTCGTGCTGATGAGGAGATTAAGCTAGGGGAAGACGAGTATTTTGTCATGGGTGATAATCGTAATGACAGCAAGGATTCCCGTTTCGAGGAAGTGGGAAATATCCATAGAGACGAATTTGAAGGAAAGGTTGCCATTCGTATTTGGCCGTTTTCAAAGTTTGGTGGAGTTGAATAATGGAACAGTATAAGCGGATACGTATATCCGCTTTCTTTGCTTTATAATGATAAGGAGGAAGTGTGTTATAGACACAAAGTAGTGATATGGGAATTCAAGAAATTAAAAATATACTAAAGGAAGCAACCATTGAAGAATTAAGAGAGTTGATACCACAATTTGAGAAGGATGAACGTGCGGGGGTTGTCAAATTGGTGGAAAGTGCAAAGAAGCGCATTACAGCATTTGAAGCAGAGGTTGCCCGCACCTATGCAATGAAGGAGTATGAACGAAAGTATGATAATTGTCGATATATATGTGGAATAGATGAAGTTGGTCGTGGTCCGTTAGCTGGTCCAGTGGTTGCCGCAGCGGTGATATTGCCAAAGAATGAAGATATATATTACTTAAATGATTCCAAGCAATTATCGGCAAAAAAGAGAGAAGAATTATATGACATCATTATGGAAAAAGCTATAGCTGTTGGAATTGGATTTTCTGACGAAAAGTGCATTGATGAAATAAATATCTTACAGGCTAATTATGTTGCTATGAGAGAGGCTATTTCGAAATTATCGGTAAAGCCTGATATTTTACTGAATGATGCGGTTCATATTCCAGAAGTGGACATTCCACAAGAATCTATCATTAAAGGAGATGCAAAGAGCGTTTCTATTGCTGCGGCGAGTATCGTTGCAAAGGTTACAAGAGATCGCTATATGGTAGAGATATCCGAAAAATATCCAGAATATGATTTTGCTAGTAATAAGGGCTATGGTAGTGCGAAGCATCTTGCTGCATTAAAGGAAATTGGCCCTTGTGAGATACATAGAAGAAGCTTTATTGGAAACCTAATATAAGCAAACACATAGGTCATAAGACATTTGGAAAGGAGAGGATTGTAATGCAAATTGGTAATCGTGTTATACAAAGTTATGATGCTAATATTCAAAATGGTAGTAAATTAGAGCATGCAAAATCAGCAGAACAGACGACACAGACACAATCCTCATCTGCAGTGGCAGCATTAAAGGAAGGTGCAGTGTTTAAGGGAGAAGTTTTGAATATTGTAGACGATAAAATCACCATTTCCCTAGAGGATAAGGCGCAGCTTATGGCGCGTTTGCAGGAAGGTGTAGAATTAGGGGTGGGTGACCGTCTGTTGTTTGCCGTGAAGGAGAATAATGCGAGTCAGATTTTGATTAAACCATTATTTGAGTCTCTTCAAAGTGCCCAAACACAAGTGTTAGAGCGTGCATTAGATGCCGCTGGACTTTCCCCTACAGAAAAAAACTTTTCTGTTGCGAAAGCGTTAATGGAGGCAGGTATGCCTGTAGATAAAGGCAACATGGTAAAGTTGTTGTCTCAAAGCATGAAGTTTGAGGGAACCTCCATGCAGACATTAGTGGGTCTTAACAAGATGAATATACCAGTCAACGAAGCCAATATTGCGCAATTTGAACGTTATCAGGGATATCAGCATCAACTAACAGGAGACATTAGTATGGCAGCTGATGGTATGGCTTCCTTTACACATGCTTTTCCAGAAGGGACCAATGGGCAGACATTATTGTCTGTGGCTAATCAGATATTAGATCTGTTTGTACCAGAACAAACACAGAATAATACTGCTGCAACGCAAGAATTTGCGCAGGGGGATACACAGAATAGTCAAATGATAAATCAGAACGGACAGCTAGTTAATGATGACACAACTTTTACAGGAGATCAAGGATTACCAATCCCAGAATCAGAGACAGAAGGCAGGCAAGCCGCCCTATTAAAAGCTCAGAATGCAGCAAATACAGAACAAACCATCACACAAAGCGTCAATGATAAGACGTCAACGGAACTGCTAGTACAGACCGGTGCTGAAACTACGATAGAAGGTGATGCTAATACACAACAAGCTGCAGGAACGAATGCAGAATCCTTAGCACAGATTACAGAGAATATAGGACTTACCAAAGATACTGTTATGAATCTTTCCAATCTAATGAATAAAGCAGGTTTGTCTGGTGAACAATTACAAAATATGTTTCAAAATGCCAACTCTCCAGAAGAGTTGATGAAAAACATGCTTCAAACCTTATCCACCAGTGGGGCTGGTGAACATACGATTCGACAGGTTTTGGATTCCAATGAATTCAAAGATATATTTACTGATATGATTAAGAAGAATTGGGCGCTAAATCCAAAGAATATGAAGGATCCAAAAGAAATAGATGAACTTTATGACAAGATAGTAAAGCAGAGCAAATCCTTTGAGAATTTGATTGCAAATAATGGCGGTGAACCAAAGCAATTTGAACAAAGTTTTCAAAACATGCGTCAAAATATGCAATTTATGGAGCAGTTGAATCAGCAAATGATTTATGCCCAGATGCCTCTAAAACTAACGAATCAAAATGCAAATTCGGAATTGTATGTCTATGCCGATAAACGAAAACTTGCTCAGAAAAAAGATGGTATTAGTGTTATGTTGCATTTGGATATGGATAATCTTGGAAAGACGGATGTGCATGTCACATTGACGGGAACCAATGTGAATGCCAGATTTTATTTGGATGACCAAGATAGCGTAGATATTGTGACAAATAATATGAATCAACTTGCAAAACAACTCGCGGATAGAGGGTTTTCCTTGACAAATGAAGTGGTGAAACGACAACCACAGGAATCTATCAATAAAGTTGTGGATGAAGTGATTGATGAGAATGCAGAAAGAAGTATCAAACGTTATACATTTGACGCCAGAACGTAATGAAAAGAGATTTTGTTCTATAAACATGAGATGTATTATGCGAAAGGAGGTTACACTGTGGAATATCAAAAACCGGAAAAGAAGAAAAAAGCAGTTGCATTAACCTATGATCCTAGTAATTCTGCACCACAGGTTGTTGCTTCTGGACAGGGAGTTGTCGCTGAACGCATTATTGAAAAAGCAAAGGAAGCAGATGTTGCTACCTATAAGGATGAAGGTTTGACGGATACACTATTAAAACTTGATGTGGGGGATATGATTCCACCAGAGTTATATGGAGTTGTTGCTGAAATCCTAGTCTATGTAGATCGAATGGATAAAATCAAGAGCAAAATAACAAAATAAAGGACTTATTATATATGATAAAAGAGCACAACAAAAGAAAACTGGGTGCTAAAATTGAACAAATGGTGAAAGAATATATTACACAGAATGGATTCTATGTTTTGGAGATGAATTATCGATGTAAACAGGGAGAGATCGATATCATCGCAAAGGATGGAGATTACTATGTATTTATTGAAGTCAAATATCGCAGCAATACGCAGTTTGGGACGCCGCAGGAAGCGGTGGGTATTGCCAAACAGAAAAGAATTTGTAAAGCAGCACAGTATTATATGTACGCGCATCATTTGGATGCATTTACACCGATACGGTTTGATGTGGTTGCTGTTTTAGGTCAAGAGATTACATATTTCTCAAATGCTTTCGAATTTGTTATATAATTATAAGGTGGAAACAGGAGCGTATTATAGATGCAGTTAACCTATATTCATAATGAAAAAACTTGTGAACTGAATGAACGCTTTGGAGTGACATATATTACATTTCCGAAGCTATCAAGATACAATTGTGAGATACTCCATGGATTTTCAACACGTCTTGGAGGGGTGTCAAAAGACCATTTGGGTACTATGAACCTAAGTTTTACTAGAGGAGATGACAAAGAAGCTGTTTTGGAAAATCATAGACGATTTGCAAAAGCGCTTGGTTATGACGAGAGTAAGCTTGTGTTTTCAAATCAAGTACATTTGACAAATTTTTATAAAGTAACGAATAAAGATTGTGGTAAAGGTATTACACGAGATAGTGATATCCTTGAAATAGATGGATTGGTGACCAATGAACCAGGTATACCGTTAATTACTTTTTATGCAGACTGTGTACCGTTATTTTTCTATGATCCTGTGAAAAAAGTAATTGCTATGGCGCATTCTGGATGGAAGGGAACTGTGGAACGAATCGGTGCAAAGATGGTTTCCTATATGGGAACAGAATATGGTTCAAATCCAGAAGATATAGTATGTGCTATTGCACCATCCATTTGCCATTCGTGTTATGAGGTTAGCGAAGATGTAGCTTTGCGTTTTCTTGCTGTGTTTGGTGATGCACACGGAGATGCATTGCTCTATCAAAAAGCAAATGGCAAGTATCAACTCAATCTTCATAAAGCATGTGAAATTACATTGTTGGAAGCTGGAATTAGACCGGAACACTTAGATATCACAGATATTTGCACTTGTTGTAATTCGAAATTTTTGTTTTCGCATCGTGCGAGCAATGGCATGCGTGGTAACCTTGCTGGAGTGATGATGTTAAAATGCTAGACATTTTAGCGTAATTTGTTGATTATTGTGTTGTAATATTTCTGGTGTTTTGTGTTTTATTTGTTGAAAATGTATGTTTACAAATGCATTTCCCTATTGTAAACTATCAAGAGTTGTAGTTTGATATGAGTAGCTTATAGATTGGATTTTACAAAAGCAGTAATGCTTTACAAAAAAAGGAGGATGACAATGAGTAAACCAATTGTTGCCATCGTAGGAAGACCGAATGTTGGTAAATCCACATTATTTAATGTGTTAGCTGGTTCTAAAATTTCAATTGTAAAGGATACCCCTGGTGTTACCAGAGACCGTATCTATGCAGATGTGAATTGGTTAGATTATAATTTTACAATGATTGATACAGGTGGTATTGAGCCGGAAAGTCAGGATATTATTATTAAGAGTATGCGTGCCCAGGCACAGATAGCCATTGATACAGCGGATGTTATTATGTTCTTGGTGGATGTTCGTCAGGGCTTAGTAGATGCAGATCACAAGGTTGCAGACATGCTTCGCCGTTCCCATAAGCCAGTTGTATTGGTGGTGAATAAGGTAGATAATTTTGATAAGTTCATGCCTGATGTGTATGAGTTTTATAATTTGGGATTGGGTGATCCGTTCCCAGTTTCTGCTGCTTCCCAGTTAGGACTTGGTGATATGTTAGATGAGGTTGTATCTCATTTTGACATGGAAGCAAGAGGACAGGAAGAGGATGACAGACCAAAGATTGCAATTATTGGAAAACCTAACGTAGGCAAAAGTTCTATTATTAATAAATTATTAGGTGAAGAACGTGTTATTGTGTCCAATATTGCAGGAACAACTCGTGATGCCATTGATACACCAGTGGTTCGCGATGATAGAGAATATGTATTTATTGATACTGCTGGTCTTCGCCGTAAGAGCAAAATTCACGAGGAAATTGAACGTTTTTCAATTATTCGTACTGTTACTGCTGTAGAACGTGCAGATGTTTGCGTGCTTGTTATCGATGCAACAGAAGGTGTAACAGAACAGGATGCCAAAATCGCTGGAATTGCCCATGAACGCGGAAAAGGTATGATTATTGCAGTGAATAAATGGGACGCCATTGAGAAGAACGATAAGACTGTCTACAAGTTTGAAGAGGAAGTTCGTAGAATTCTTTCCTTTATGCCATATGCAGAGGTAATGTTTATTTCTGCTAAGACAGGTCAGCGTCTTCCGAAGCTGTTTGATATGATTGATATGGTAATTGACAATCATGCTCTTCGTATTAGTACAGGTGTGTTAAATGAAATCTTAACAGAAGCAGTTGCGATGCAAGAACCACCTTCAGATAAGGGTAAAAAGCTTCGTCTATACTATATGACGGAGGTTGCAGTAAAACCACCAACCTTTGTTATCTTTGTAAATGACAAGAATTTGACACACTTCTCATACACAAGATATATTGAGAACCGTATGAGAGATGCATTTGGATTTAAGGGAACACCACTTAAGTTCATTTATCGCGAAAGAAAAGAGAAAGGTTGATATTGAGAATATGGAAATCGTGGTTAGAGTGCTGTGTATTGTAATCGGATATTGCTTTGGAATGATTCAGACAGCCTTTATATATGGAAAAATGAATGGAATTGACATCAGAGAGCATGGAAGTGGCAATTCAGGAACCACCAATGCTTTGCGTGTTTTGGGTAAGAAAGCAGGCTTGATTGTATTACTTGGTGATTTTTTCAAGGCAGGTATTATGTGTATTCTTGCCAGAGTCATTGGAACTATATTTTTTCCTGAGATTTTATACCCTATGATTCTTTGGGGCGGATTGGGTGTTGTATTGGGACATAATTTTCCGTTTTATATGAATTTTAAGGGTGGTAAAGGTATTGCTGCTACAGCTGGTGTGATTTTTGGTACATTAGATTGGAGATTATGGCTGATTTGCTTATTCTCATTTATCATTTGTGTAGTAATTACCCGTTATGTTTCTTTAGGGTCGTTGATTGTAGTGACATTGCTGTTTGCTGGATTTGTTGTTTTAGGAATGACTGGCAATATTATTAATCCTATTACAGATGCACCTTATGCAGGAACCGATTTGATTGAGTGCTATATTATCTTGTTCCTATTTGGTGCGTTGGCGTTTGAGCGTCATAAGGCAAACATTGGTCGCTTGATTCGTGGGGAAGAGAACAAGATTTTTTCTAAGAAACCAGAGATGGAGGAGACAAAGGAAACTGTTAATTCGTAACATGCGTTATATAGATTGAAGGAGGTTGTATTGCAATGAAAATATGTGTATTAGGTGCAGGAAGCTGGGGAACAGCGTTATCTATTGTTTTAGCAAATAATGATCATGAAGTAATTGTGTGGTCTATTGATCCTGAAGAAGTACTGATGTTAAAGGATTATCGAGAACAAAGAGACAAGTTGCCAGGCGTTATTTTGCCGGGTACGATTGAGTTTACTACAGACATAGAAATGGCTTTAAATGGAGCAGAATTTATAGTTTGCGCAGTTCCTTCTCCATTTGTTCGTTCTACAATGAAGAGTGCATCCCCTTACGTGGAGGACGGTGCAATTGTTGTAGATGTGGCAAAGGGTATTGAGGATGATACATATAAGACCATGACACAAATTATCGAAGAAGAATGTCCACAAGCCAAGGTCGCGATTTTGTCAGGGCCAAGTCATGCAGAAGAGGTTGGCCGTAAGATACCAACAACAGTTGTTGCTGGTGCTAAGAGTAAGGAAGTAGCAGAAACTGTACAGGATACCTTTATGAATGAAGTGTTCCGTGTTTATACTAGTCCGGATGTGATTGGTATTGAGTTAGGCGGTTCTTTAAAGAATGTTATTGCTTTGGCTGCAGGAGCCATTGATGGATTAGGGTTTGGCGATAATACAAAAGCTGCTCTTATGACAAGAGGTATTGCTGAAATTAGTCGTCTTGTGACAGCTATGGGTGGACATATGGAAACTCTTGCAGGTCTTTCTGGTATTGGTGACTTGATTGTAACATGTACCTCTAAACATTCTAGAAACCGTAATGCAGGATTTTTACTTGGCCAGGGTAAGTCTTATCAGGAAGCAATGGATGAGGTTAAGATGGTAGTAGAAGGCGTATATTCTGCCAAAGCTGCTTTAGCCCTTGGCAAGAAATATGGCGTGTCGATGCCAATTGTTGAAACAATCAATGCAGTATTGTTCGATGGAGCAGATGTAAAAGAAGCATCTATGAAATTGTTGATGCGCGACCGTACGGCAGAATCTGATAATTTGGATTGGTAATGTAATACATATGTTGTAAATTTATACTTATCATGTATTTGAAACCTTTATAATACATTAACGTGTTATAAAGGTTTTTTTATTGCCAAGTAATAATTCAAAGTATTCTATTTCTATTCATAATCCATTTCGTATCAGCATATATTCTCTTTAGGATAATAATGACTCTCATTATATTTGAAGGAGGATTATATGAAAGAGCAGTTTGATGTTTACCAGGATATAAAAGAACGTACAGGTGGAGATATGTACATAGGTGTAGTTGGACCAGTAAGAACTGGTAAATCTACATTTATTAAACGTTTTATGGAAACGTTAGTGTTGCCAGAGATGGAATCTGGTGCGGAAAAAGAAAGAACCATAGATGAATTACCACAAAGTGGTTCGGGCCGAATGATCACCACAACGGAACCTAAGTTTATACCTAAACAGGCAGCCAATATTGCCTTAAGTAAAGAGACGGATATTAATGTTCGGCTCGTAGATTGTGTTGGTTATATGGTTGATGGTGCAGGTGGTCATTTGGAGGATGACAAAGAACGTCTTGTAAAAACACCTTGGTATGATTATGAAATACCATTCACTAAAGCAGCACATATTGGAACAAAAAAGGTTATGACGGACCATGCAACAATTGGTGTGATTATCACAGGAGATGGTTCCTATGGTGAAATTGAACGTTCCCAGTTTTATCCAGTGGAAAAAGAGCTGGTGGATGAAATGAAAGCATTAGGAAAACCATTTATTGTTGTTCTTAACAGTATTAAACCTTCTAGCCGCGAAGTGCAGGATTTGGCCGAAGAGTTAACTATCCAATATGGAGTGAAAGTTTTACCAGTCAATTGTGACCAATTAAGAGGAAATGATATTATTGAAATATTGAAAAATATATTGTTGGAATTTCCACTGAATGAGATTCATTTTTATATTCCTAAATGGGCTGAAACATTAGATGTGAATCATCCAATCAAACAGGCAATTCTAGAGTATGCGAAGCAGATATTAACACAGTGTGAAGGAATGAAAAGCATCTATCAATTGTCAGAAGTAGAAAGCGAATATATCAGTAATACAGTAGTTTCTAAGTTGGATATGAAGAATGGGATTGCTAATGTTACCATCAATATTCCAGAGAATTATTACTATGAAATGCTTTCTAATCTATTTGGTGCAAAGGTTGAAAATGAATATGATTTTTTAAGTATTTTGAAGGATGTAGCAGATAAACGAAAGGCATATGAACATGTTGCAGATGCGATGCAAAGTGTGCAGATGAAGGGCTACGGATTAGTGATGCCAAATAAAGAAAATATTACGTTGGCAGAACCGGAATTAATCAAACATGGTAGCAAATATGGTATCAAAATCAAAGCAAATGCACCTTCACTACACTTTATCAGAGCAAATGTCTCTACAGAAATTGCACCGATTGTAGGTACAGAAGAGCAGGCAAAAGATTTTCTGGCAAATATGAAAGAGCAGATGAAGGTGGCACCGGAATCTCTTTGGAAAATTAATATTTTCGGTAAAACAGTAGAACAAATGGTGGAAGAAGGATTGATTTCAAAATCCAATAAGATTAATGATGATTCTCAGATTCGTTTACAAGATACTATGGAAAAGATTATCAACGACAGTAATGGCGGTATGGTGTTCATTATAATATAGTTTAATTTGCCTTTTGATAAAAATTCGTATATAATAAGTAAGCTATTTTACATTGTAGAATAGCTTATTTATTTATACGGAGATATATAGATGGGTATTGCATACAAACTGCAGGTCTTTGAAGGTCCATTAGACTTGTTGTTACATTTAATTGAAAAGAATAAGGTAGACATTTATGACATTCCAATTGTTACCATTACGGAACAGTATCTGGAGTATGTAGAGCAGATGCAAGAACGTGATATGGATATCATGAGTGAGTTTTTGGTGATGGCAGGCACGCTATTGCAGATTAAGTCTAAGATGCTTCTACCAAAGGAAGAGGTGGAAGAAGAGGAAGAAGACGATCCAAGAGCAGAGCTTGTAAAGCGTTTGCTAGAATACAAGATGTACAAATATGCTGCGTTGGAACTCAAAGACATGGAACTAGATGCGTCCCATAACTTATATAAGAAACCGACAATTCCAAAAGAAGTTGCTGCATATAGGGAAGAGATTGATCCGGCAACCTTAGTGGATGGAATGACCTTGAATATGTTAAATGAGATATTCAAGTCAATTATGCGCAAGCAGGTGGATAAGATTGATCCAATTCGCTCAAAGTTCGGAACCATTGAAAAAGAAGAGGTTAATATTGAGGACAGAATGGTTCAGATACGCGAGGATATCCGTGGATTAAAGGGAATTAATTTCCGTACGCTTTTGGAGTCACAGCCAACTCGAATGAATATTATTATTACATTTATGTCGATATTGGAGTTGATGAAGGTTGGTGCTATTACAATACGCCAGGAGG
>JAZSPZ010000013.1:0-6893 GCA_045537735.1 Lachnospiraceae bacterium | reverse complement strand
TTATTTCAAAATATTAATTTCCTTTTGCAAATTCGCCAAAAATCTACCTGCATGAGCGCCATCCATTTGTGTATGGTGAAACTGAAAAGAAAGTGTAAGATAATACTTAAACCATTTCTTTTTGTATCTGCCCCAAATGATAAATGGATTATTAAAAATACCACTATTCATA
Organism: Lachnospiraceae bacterium; assembly: GCA_045537735.1. GTDB lineage: Bacteria > Bacillota > Clostridia > Lachnospirales > Lachnospiraceae > CAG-590. Next base: position 6,721 of record JAZSPZ010000013.1, on the reverse strand, counting down.
CCAACTGCACCATCAATTTCAGTATCTATAATTGCCGATGTCCCTATTACCATACTATCATTTGACAAATCTCTATCTTGACAGTTTTCTGCAACCCACGAAGTATATTCTAAATATTCATTATTGTATTTATTTAAATCTTCCACATACAAGATGTCACAAGAGTTTACTTCACCATCTCTATTTTTCACAATTGTATTAACTGCAATCGTATCATATTGTATAAGTTTATCACCAACAGGAAGTACGTAAAACTCTTTTACATTCACAGCAGCTTTTCCAATGCAATAATCTAAAAGCATATTAAACTTCATATGTTTTCTTTTACTAATTTTAATAAGATTTGTTACATCCAAAGTCTTAAAAAAAGTTACCATTGGATTTGGGGCTTTCATCCAAAGCTCATATGCCATAGCTCTTGTTGTGTCTTTTAGTTGAATTTCTTTTGCCATTATATCTCTCCCATAACTCCAAATTCATGCTACTTATTTTTTTGTGTTTTCCAATAACGAATTCACCTCAAGTAATGTAGGAGGGTTTAGTGGCAGAGGAAATCTTGAAATCGCAATTGCTGAGCAAGCACTTGCAAAACGTACCAACTCATCATCATCCATTCCATGTAATAATCCATAGACACAGCCCGCCTTAAATGTATCTCCTGCTCCAAGAGTACTCTTTACATCTACACTAAACGGCTTCATTCGCTTCATCAACTGACCTTTCCTGCCGTATATCATATCATTTCCCCCGGAAGTAATAATTACAAGGCCATCCGTACTTTCAACTAATAACTCATATATTTCTTCTATGCTTTTATCTTTATAACCATCCGATTCAGTGCATTCCTTGGAAACTACATTAACAGCACAATGCTGGTGCAGATAACTATCATGTTTTGAATCTATAGTTACATAACTTTTATTATATTTTACACAAAGTTCCGCAGTGGCTTGAGTTTCTTCCAAGAAAAATGGATCTATTGCCGCAATCTTACAACCTATAATATCTTCTTCCTTAGGCATACTCCAACGCTTTTTAGCTCCAGGCTCGTATAATGACTGGAATACTCCCATAGGAGAACGCACTAAGCCGGCTATAACAACATAATCCATTAACCCTTCATATTCCTTATCAAAATATAAGGAGGATAAATCTACTGATTTATTCTTATAAAACTCTTTTAGCAGAGGCGCCACTTCTGTACCAATATGTGTGCCATCTATCTTTACACTCACTCCAAGTGATGCCAATACAGTAGCAGCTGTGCCAGTTTCACCACCTGGCAAGAAATACTTTGCCTTTATCTCTGAATACTCATCTGGCTGTAAAAATCCCTCTTTCAGCCAAAACGAATGGGTACCCAGCACCTGTCCATGCATATAAACCTCGTAACTCATAAATACCTCCTTATATATTTTAATTTACTGCATATGTAGCAATAAAATACTTAATAAAAGTTTCTATCTGTTCTAACACCTCACCCTTTTTATCAGGCTCTCTTGTAGATAACTGAATAAGTGATGTTACTGGCGCAGTATAAATAAATGCAAGCATCTCAGAGTCATCATTTTTTAATATCCCGTCATTCATCATTTTTTTAAATATATTTGCAAATATATTTTTCGTACCAACCATAAAATGCTTAGTTGCCAAGCTACATACTCGTTCATCATGAAATTGCTCTGTTAATAACAATTTTCTCGTAAGAATAATCCTTGCATCATTTAAAGTGAAATCTACCATTTTCATAGTTAAAATATATAATTCTTCCATAGACTTTGGTTGATTTGGTAAATTATCTGCCGAACCAAAATGCTCTGCATAATAAGCTTCCATTCTATCAAGCAAAGCATTCCATATAGCATCCTTGCTAGAATAATGTTTATATAAGGCTGATTTACTTAATCCAAGTCGAGATGCTAAATCACGAAGATTGGTTCCTTTATAGCCATTTTCAGCAAACATTACCAGGGCTTCATCTAGAATTTTGCTTTTTGTGTTATTTTCCATATTATTCTCCTAAAATGGTTATAATGTATGTTATCAAAAAGGTGACCATTCGGTCACCTTTGATTATAGTGACCAAATGGTCACTTGTCAATTAGTCTCTTTGGACATATGTCATACAACAGAAACTTCAAATTCATGCGTGCTTTCAATCTCTCAGTAAGACTGAAATTTTCTGTTCTCATTACTATCTTAGAATATATCAAGAATCCTCGCCATCTATGTATCTACGCTCACCCCACCATCCAGGAACCAGCTCGCCTAATGTAATGGTTTTTCTTGTTTTATAGTCCGTCATTATTTCCATATTTCTATTCTCGTATGACAACTGCATAAGAAACTCTCTACATGCGCCACAAGGCATACCGCTACCCTCTATCGCTCCATCTGGAGCTTCATCTCTAAATGCAATCAGTCGTTTAATAACAGTTTGACCACTATTAACATACATATTAAGAGCTGCCACTCTTTCTGCACAAAGGTTCATAACCCCACTGCAGCCTTCGATACAAAAACCTGTAAATATTTCTCCATTCTCACTTTCCACAGCACAAACCACGTGATGTGCATATACAAAAGGAGAAACCTCCTCTGGGTGATATTGTTCCTTTGCTTTTAAATATAATTTTTCCCAAATATCCATATTTCCCTCCACCAAATTCAAATTTCCGCTTACTTTATCTAAAATACATAACACTACAATTCCCCTCGTCATCAAACATCTCTATCTCATATAAAAGGGGCCCCTCCTTATAAATTTCCCTATATATCGCTCCTAGTTTTTCCGTTCTTCCACTTACACATTTCCATCCATCATCTGGTAGAATTATACTAATATTACTTCCCTTTATATCACCAGATATTAGCCCTATCACATATTCAATGGCAGTCTCAGTCCAATTATAACCCAGACCACGAAGATTTTCTCTTCCATATATCCTAGACATTTCATCCCAAAATGCACCTATTGTTTCATACTGTTTTTCACCAACTGTTGAAAAGGTCTTACTTATACCCTTAAATTCCATAACCGATTGCTCCTAAGCTTTGTAAACTTCAAATCTTACATTCTAATTTCCGACTCAAAATACTGTTCTTGAAAATAGGTTTGTTTCTCGATTTCTTCTTTAGTAAATATCATTCCTTCTGGTGCAACCACCCATTTTTCTTCAACGTCATCGTATCTATGAATAATTGCAATAATTATTCCTGTATATTCTTGAACTGGTTCATCCAAGCCTAACAAATAGGCATCTTGTTCTTCGCCATCAGGAGCAATAATCCCTTCGATGTATCCGTAGTTAATTGGATAATACATATCCTTATGTTTAGGATGATAACTCCCCATTGGTCTATCTACTTTTACTGTTACTGTATTTCCAATCATATGTACCTCCAAATTCTCACATGCTTTCAACTCTTCACAAAGCTGGAAGTTTCATCTCTTCGACAAATTCAAATTCATCATAGTCTCTAACAATTCCCTGTCGATGATAAACTATACCATTTTTCTCATTTTCTTCGAAACAGTTCAGTAAAGTTTCAATACCATATCTTTTTGCAAACAAAATAAATCCATAAGGTTTAATCTTTGCAAGGAGTCCCTTCCTACAATTCTCTTCACACAGGAAACAATTATCAATATTTCTAAATGTAATATTCCTCCGGAATATCATCCTCTTTTATACACAAATCCCTATCTGTTTTCTCCCAAATTTTTCTAACTGTATCCGTCATCTTTACAACATCGCAACAGTACACCAAGGCATCTCCTAACTGATGATATGTAACTGCTCTCGCATATTCAAAGGCCTTTTTGTAATTAGGATAATAATCCGATACGCAGGTATCAGAAGCTGCTGTAAAATGTGTATGAAATGGCGGAGAAGTTATTTCATTTCCATCATAATCCTTAATAGTAATCTGAAATGCTTCTGGATTCAGTCTATCTGGAATATCAAGACGCTCATCCACTGCGTGAAGATATGTATTTCTCTCATGTCCTACTCCCACTAAGAGAACCTTGCCTTTTTCCTCATACAGTCTGCTTATGCAACTTCCCATAGGTACAGGACTTGCCGCATTTTCTTCACCCTTTACATAGTCAGCAGCACCCTTACCAAACACTGTAACCGAATGTGTAGGATGCAGGGAACGTACCCCATCACTTCTAAATGCAGCCACCTTAGCCAACGCTCCTATACAAGGCTCTGTGTTTCTCACATCATAATGCGGATGCTCCTTATCCACATTTGCCCAGGTATGCGTAGGCACTATAAACAATCCATCCGTAAGATACTGACAAAAGCCATCTATTAGGCCATCTGCGCCATTTTCAATCTCTCCTACAGCACGCAGGGAGCAGTGAATTGTAACCTTGTCGTTATGCTTTATGCCACAACCTTCTAGTAATTCGAATATATCGCTCTTGGTAACCATATTTACTCTTCCTCCTTCAAATTCTTGCATGCTTTCAACGCTTCACAAAGCTGAAAGTTTCTGTTTACTACGAATCTTGATTTTTATTTACGAATCTCCATCTCGATACTTTTCCATTCTTCATTACAAATATTATAAGTCAAGCTATTTCCATTTTCGATAAATCCAACCGCTTTATAACAATGATAAGCACTTGGATTATTCTCAAAAACCTCTAATGTCACTTTTGATGCTCCATAAAGTTCAAATGCAAATTTTATACCTAACTGCAGCATTTGTTTTCCATAACCTTTTCCTCTTACCTCAGGATTCAGAATTACATATCCAAAGCTTAATTCACCTGTTACTTCTCCAGGTTGGCGAAGGGAAAAAAAACCTTCTATTCCTTCTTCATCAAAAGCAACAAACGGAAAATATTTTTCATTATCTATTCTACCGGAAACTGCCTGTTCCATACGTTCCGCTGAAACAGGAAAACTGCCAAGCCTTCCTTCACTCCATTTATAAAATGTGTTCTCATCTTGAGCCCAAGTTACTATTTTCTGACTATCATTTTTTCGATATGGTCTTAATTTTAGCATAAACTCACCTCGTAAACTTCAAGTTTTTCACTCTAAAGTTGCTACAATTATCTGTTTCAAAAGTTCGTATGGTATATCCTGTTTTAAATAGATTTGCACCATTCCTTTAGGCGTTATTTTATAACCTACTAATTCTTCCTTATGCTGTATTATTGCCTGTGCCTCAATGTTGATATGGTCTTTAAATGGTATAAGTCTTACAAAAGATTCCCCTACATAATAACTTGGTATTTTCGCCCACAATATTTCTTCTAATTCACATGAAACACTATCAAATATCAACTTTCTTAAATCATTGAACATATCAATAATCTCACTTGGATATTTGTCTATATATTCTTTTACCTGCTCATTCATAAGATTCTCGTCCTCCATAAATCAACAGAAAATTCAATTCATCTCTGGATAATGCCGAAAGTTAATCTATGCGCTACCTTTCAATTACTCGCAATACATACATATAGTTCCATTTGACAACTTAAATCCATTCTTTTCATAAAACTTAGACGCTGGCGCATACTCACTTGTATAAAGAACTATTCCTGCAAGTCCTTTATCTTCACTATAATCTTTAACGGCATTTAATAATTGCTTACCTATTCCTTGTCCTTGCCGTTTGGGAAGTACTGCCATCTCATTAATATAAATCTCTTCTTTGCTTCCTGAAATCTTACAAAGTGCGAATATACAACCTAACACTTCATCATTTTCTTCATAAACATATCCAACAAATCTTTTCTGTTCAAAAAAATCTTTCAGATATTCTGTTGCATTTTCTGTCGTCCAGTCTATTCCCCAATGCTCCATCGGAAATGCTTTTGCATAAATCATACCACATTGTGCTAAGTCAAGGTTCTCCATAACTCTAATCATTTTCCACCTCACCACCAAATTCAAAATTGCTCGTGTATTTTCTCAACTTTCCAGTATTTTCGGGCATCCCAACCCATCAACATCTATGTAATTTTCAATTTTCCCTTATTCTTTCCCTCACGAACAAATAACAAGGGAAAGTCCTATAGTTTCTTTTTCGCAATATTTTTATAAATATTTTTCCTAAACTCATTCTTTGAATGAAAGAATTCACTTTCCGATTTAGTTAATATAGTCTTTTGCGCTATCGCTTCTACTGTACAAATCAAATCTGCTGCCTGTGATAGTTTATACTGATTTGTCTCTATCTTTCTAAATTCCACATTAGAAAACATAGTATTAAACACAGACACAAGAATCTGCGCCAACTCAACCTGTCCATAGTCATAGTAAACAATAATTTTATCAAAAGATGAAAAATATGTATCCTTTGCTCGAAGTTGATTTGCAATCTCTTTTGTCAATTTATCCGTGTAAGCTAACTTGGATTTCTCTGCACAATCTCCCTGATTAATCGCGGGACAGATGTACTGAATATCCAGCAAACGAGTAAAATGATACAATGCATTAAACAACGCTTTTCTTTGTTCTCTCAAATCATTTTTATAAACACTTTCACGCCTAATCAACGGACCTGTATGAATTGTATGCTCCGGATATCCCCAATTACTTACTTGTCTTTCCAATGCTTCAATATTCTTTGAAATATCTATTTCCTGATTATGTAAAACCATTGCAACATAGTAATTGGGGGAAGCCGGATTGTATTGTCCAAAATCTCCCGATTCATCTATAAAAACACTAAGTACTTTTTCCTTCAT
>JAZSPZ010000002.1:0-55081 GCA_045537735.1 Lachnospiraceae bacterium | reverse complement strand
CCTCAATCACAGCCCCGGAACGAGCCTCAACAACACCTACTGCTGCGATAACAAACTCACTGCGAAGTCTTCCTGCTTTTTCAAAATCCTCTTCGCTTACATCACCATTTTCGAAAATGAGCTGTAAGATTCCCGAACGGTCGCGAAGGTCAACGAACACGATACCACCTTTGTTACGGTTCTTTTGAACCCATCCCATAACAGTAACTGTCTCACCAATATTTGCTTTGTTTAACTCTGCACATCTGTGGCTTCTTTTTAAGCCTCTCATTGATTCTGCCATTTATTTTTCCTCTTTCTTTTATCTTTCTCACTATTTATTTCTGATACGAAATTTTCCCCGATCATCTTTGCAACATTTACAGATTATCGCAATATACCTCTTGGATATCACTGTATCCTTCTTCCACCAATTGATCTTTCTGGAACTTCTTATTTTTCTTCATGATTGCGATGTTAATTAGTTCGCCCTGGGCACGTTTTTCGTTTGCCTGCTGTAAGATGGTTAACATCTTATCGGATGGCATATTCTTCTCCACAAGGTATGCGATCTTCTCTCCCTGTCTTGGAATCTGATAATCCTTCTCAAGCAACAGCATAACGATACGCTCAAAACCAATAGAGAATCCACAAGCTGGAGTATTCTGTCCAGTGAACTTACCAATCATCTCGTCATAACGTCCACCGCCACCTACGGAACCACCAAACTCATCCATAGAAATCTCAAAAATCGGACCGGTATAGTAACCCATACCGCGTACTAAGGTTGGATCAAATACAATCTTAAAGTCTGCTGACTTAGTAGCATCTACACTTGTCATGATGGTTTCTAAATCCTCTGCCACACCTGCTTCTAAGTAATCGCCTAAGGTATCCTTCAAGAAGCGGACACCAGCTACATCCTCGCTTACCTTAGCGAACAAATCTAAGCACTTATCCACACTCTCTTTAGCAAATCCCTGTGACACCAAATCCTCTGCCACACCATCTAAACCATTCTTATCCATCTTATCCAAGGTAATGAATACGCTGTCATAATCCTTCTCTTCGAATCCACTGTATGCTGCCATTGCCTTTAACATCTTACGATTATTAAGACGAATCGTAAACTTCTCAAAACCAATTTTTCCAAGTAAAGTAGTAGTCGCTGTGATAAGCTCAATCTCAGCAAGGATGGTTGGCTCACCTAAGATATCAATATCACACTGCATGAACTGGCGATAGCGACCTCTCTGTGGTCTATCTGCGCGCCATACATTACCCATCTGTAATGCCTTAAATGGGCTAGGTAACTCGTTGGCGTTGTTGGCATAATATCTTGAAAGCGGCAAGGTCAAATCATATCGAAGACCACCATCCACCAAAATATCTGTATTCTCTGCATCCACCTTCTCTGCTGCAGATGTAAGCTTATCACCACGCTTCAAAATCTTGAAAATAAGCTTTTCATTTTCTCCACCCTGGTTGGAACTCAAGTTTTCAATGTGCTCTACGCAAGGTGTCTCCATTCCAGAAAAACCAAATGTCTTGTAGGTTTCCTTAATCTCTCGAATCACATAATCGCGAATCTCCATCTCTCTAGGTAATATATCCTTCATACCGGTAACCGGTTTTTTCTTCATTGCCATTGTTTTATTCTCCTCTTTCTCATTTATTCGTGCTTACCATACCAACTTTTCTGGTATATCTCCTCTAAGCTCCCTTGCCACAATTTCCTCATGAACAATACTTTGGAAGGTCAGAAAAATCTTCATGTCAAAATGTCGCACTTCCTCTATCAACAATTCCACTGCAGTCTGGCTGTCAAATGCCTTTCGGTACGGGCGATCTGAAGTCAGTGCCACAAAGACATCACAAACCCGAAGGATTCTTGCACCAATCGGAATCTGATCTCCAATCAAATTATCTGGATATCCTGTTCCATCATAATTCTCGTGGTGATGTAGAATCATCTCACATACCCGGTCCGGATATCCTTCATCCTTCACAACCTCGTATCCTGCAGTTGCATGCATACGCACATAACGCATCTTCTCTACGTTCAAGGTGTCTTCCTCACCACCATACAAATATGTACTGGCCCGTAGTTTTCCGATATCATGTAACATACCTGCCACCTCAATATCATGGCACAACTCATTATCTAATTTTAACTCTCTGGCCAGCCTTCCAGCCAAGCGACTTACCTCAATTCCATGAGCGATTTCCGTTTTCAAATCCTCAGTCAGATAAGCAGACATCTCGTCTACTTCCAAATCCAACTCGTCTCTTCCAGCCTCTATCATAGAAATCTCTCCTTTCTATCTTCAGATGTTTCAACTGTTTCTCATTCAACTATCTATGCATGTTTTTGAACCGTTTTTCTTATTCAAATTGCTTTACTATTCACCACCGCATATATGGGCGAAACTAACATAAATTTGGACTTACCTGTGCATATCAACCTATTCATATGCAGGTTTGCACAATCCTCTCACAGTTTCGCCCTCACTCACAGCGTTGCAAACATCTTCTTTTTTCTATCTATCATTTCATCAATACGGTTAATATACTCATCCACATTTTTCACATTTTCCACACGTTCAATGCGGTTCTCCTTGCGGAAAATGAACTTAGAAGAGGAACCTGCTCCCATTCCAAGAATGTCCATTTTTTCCTCCATAATGAGGATATTATAAACACATTCTTTTCCTTCCACCGCATAACCAATATTCTCAAGCTTTCCCGGAATATTTTTTTGGCGATATAGGTAATATGGTTTCATCTCCATGTCCCTTGCGCAGGCATCCACCGCCAACAGCATCTCGTTCGAGCTTCCCTTAATCAAGCTTTGGTAACGCTCCATCTCAATATTGAGATTCGCAGCACGTTTAATCGCCAAAGAATGCACTGTCAAACTGTCTGGTTCCATCTTACGGATCTCAGAAAGGGTGTGTTGCACATCCTCAATATCCTCTCCAGGTAACCCTACAATCATATCCATATTAATATTATCAAAACCTGCTTCCCTTGCCATTTCATATGCTTCCTTTGTCTGCTCCACACTATGAGCGCGACCAATCAAATGCAAGGTTTCATTGGACATAGTCTGTGGATTGATACTAATCCTCTCCACACCGAGCTCCCTCAAGACACGAAGCTTATCCATTGTAATACTGTCCGGTCTTCCACATTCCACACAGAATTCCCGTACATACTGCATATCAAATGTACGTTTTAGCTTACTTACCAGTGCCTGTAATTGCTCTGCAGTCAGCGCACTCGGTGTACCTCCACCAATATAGATTGCAACCAAACGCTTATCTTTATATGCATGTGCACTAGCTGCAAAATCCATTTCTTTATAAAGTGCTTGCAAATAATCCTCTACCTTATCCACGTACTGTGCAATCGGATAAGAAGTAAATGAACAATACAAGCATCTACTTGGACAAAATGGGATTCCAACATAGATACAATATTCTTCATCGTAAGAGAAATTCTTGAATAGTTCTTGTTCTTTCTTTGCCACTTCAATACAAATATCTGCCTTTTGTGGAATAGTCAAGTAAGTATCGATATACAACTGTCGAATTTCATCTTCATTTTTTCCATTCTCCAACCACTCAGTAGCCACCTTGGTAGGTCGCACTCCAGTCATACTTCCCCATGGAAGTTTCTTTCCGGTATAATCGGAAAGCATGTGGTATAGTGTTGCCTTCAGTGGATTCCTTGCAAGTTTCTTGTTTAGGTAATCCACCACCACAGTCTTAGTAGCATGATAACCATCCACATCCTCTAAAGTATAGGTCACATAGCCACCACTTATAACCTGTGTTTCCACATCAGAATCCCCAGTATACTCTACTTGCAAAGATATTCTGGTGTCATCCTTGGTAAGAACGACCTTCTCATTATCAAAAAATGCCTGTAGCATGGCACGTATGTCGTTGTTATATATTTCTAAATTCTGTTCTAAATAAATCATTTTTTCCCTTTTTGTATTCTAACAGTTAAAAGTACGGATTATTCTCCTTCTCCCATCCGATGGTAGTCATATTCATATGCCCAGGGAACACCTTGGTATCCTCCGGTAAGGTAAAAAGTTTCTCGCGTATAGAACGTTCCAATACACTTCCACTACCTGTAGGGAAATCTGTTCTTCCCACACTTTCGCAAAACAATGTATCCCCTGCGATTACAGCCTTTAGTTCCTCACAATAGAAACACATTCCTCCTGCAGTATGTCCTGGGGTCAAAATACACTCCAAGGTAGTTCCAATAATCTCCACCTTCTGACCATCTCTTAGTAATTCATCTGCTTCTAAAGTTATCGGATTTCCAAACATTACAGACAAATTCACGCCTACCTTCGTAAGCACCTGATCATTTTCTTCCTTTGATGCATAGATTGGTACATTGTAAGTATCCTTTAATTCCTTTGCAGCCCCAATATGATCAATGTGACCATGGGTTAAAAAAATTGCCTGTAGCTTAAACTCCGGATGATCAAAAATCTCTTTTAACACATGTGCCTCATCCGCTGGGTCAAACACGATACACTCCTTGGTGTCGTGATTTACCATAATATAACAATTGGTAGAAAGCTCTCCCAATGTTTTCTGAAAAATTTCTAAATCTGCCATTATAATCTCCTATACCACGTTTCTCTAATATAACGAATTGCTCCGTTGCTTCGCAACTCTCGCAATTCTAAAACCATTCGCACTCCGCTTATTTGCTTCGCAAATTGCTTCTTGCTCATGGTTTTCATGTCACAAAGTCAAAAAGCTCTTTCTGCAAGCAGAATCGCTTTTTGTACCTTGTGACATTATATTAGCCCATATTTCTCTCAACATCAATTACACCTGGAATTTGACGCAACTTATTTATCACGCGATTCAACTGCTCTACTGTCTTTATGTCAAACACCACAGTAAATGTTGCCTTCTCATTTTTGTTACTAGACCTACTGTTAATCGCAGATACGTTAATATTTTCCTCGGTTAGAATCTTTGATACATCAAATAACATGCCTGTACGATTTGCGCAGTAAATGCGAAGCTCCGTAGAATAACTCGCCAACGGATTATCCGCTGCACCTGCCTGCCAGTTTGCCTCAATCAAACGATTTCTATCGCTATCACTCATACTAACAACATTGGTACAATCGGTACGATGAATAGAGATGCCTCTGCCTCGCGTAACATATCCAACAATCTCATCTCCTGGTACCGGTGAACAGCATCTAGAAAAATGAACCGCTACATCATCTATACCCTTTACAGTTATGCCACCTTTACTGACACGACTACGATACATTTCTGTACTGTGATTCAACTGATCCAGTAATTCTTCCTCTGTAAGCTTTGCCTTCGCTTCTTTACTACGAACCTCTATCAGCTTATTCATGACCTGGCCCTCTTTCAAAGCACCATGTCCGATTGCTGCCAATACAGAATCCCAATCCTTGAAATTATATTTTTCCATTACAGCCTTTAAATATTCTGCTTTGGAATAATCCGGGTAGTTGTACCCCTTTGTCTTACAATATTGCAATAACAGCTCTTTTCCTCTGCCGATATTATCATCCTTGAACTGCTGCTTAAACCACTGATTAATTTTATTACGTGCCTGCGCAGACTTTACAATAGAAAGCCAGTCACGACTTGGTCCGTTAGAATTTTGAGAGGTTACTATTTCCACTCGGTCACCATTTCGCAAGGTATAAGTAACCGGAACCTGGCGGCCATTGACTCTAGCCCCCACCATTTTGTTACCCACAGCAGAATGAATACTATAGGCAAAATCAATTGGTGTGGAACCTGCAGGAAGACTCTTTACATCACCATTCGGCGTGAAACAATACACCTGCTCTGCAAACAAATCTAAATCTGTTTTCACCGCACTCATAAACTCTTTATTATCTTCTGTATCTCTCTGCCACTCTAAAATCTGCTTCAACCAGCTAAGTTTTTCTTCCTCTTTATCTCTAGCTGAACCAGAAAGATTTTCCTTGTATTTCCAGTGTGCCGCAATACCGTATTCCGCAGTCTTGTGCATGTCATAGGTACGAATCTGTATTTCAAATGGTTGTCCGTTTTTACCTATCAATGTAGTGTGTAAGGACTGATACATGTTAGCCTTCGGCATTGCTATATAATCCTTAAAACGTCCTGGGATTGGTTTGTATTCCTCGTGGATAATACCCAGTGCAGCATAGCAATCCCTTACACTATCCACAATGATACGCACTGCAAATATATCATAAATCTGATCCAACGTCTTATTCTGATTCACCATCTTTTTGTAGATACTGAACAAATGCTTTACACGACCATTAATTTCCGCTGGAATCCCTGCATCATCAATGCATTCCTTTACATCGTGCACGATATCTGCAATAAATGTTTCCCGTTCCTCTAGACGATTGTCAATCTCTGTCTTTAACTCCTTGAATTTTTCAGGTTCTAAATACTGCAAAGACAAATCATCTAACTCTACCTTAATCTTACTAATACCTAAACGATGAGCAATTGGTGAATAAATGTCCATTGTCTCTCTGGCTTTTTCAATCTGCTTTGCAGGAGACTGGTATTGCAATGTTCGCAGGTTATGCAAACGGTCAGCAAGCTTAATCATAATGACACGAATATCCTTCGCCATGGCAAGGAACATCTTGCGAAGATTCTCCGCCTGCACCTCCATTTTATCCTGAGAAAAGTTCAATTGTGTAAGCTTTGTAACACCATCTACCAACAACAAAATCTCTGCAGAAAATTCCTTTTCAATCTCCTCATCTGTCATTATGGTATCTTCTATTACATCATGCAAAATTCCTGCAACAATGGTCTCTTTATCCAATTCCAAATCTGCCAAAATAATTGCTACACAAAGAGGGTGCATAATATATGGCTCTCCCGACTTACGGAACTGTCCTTCATGGGCTTTGTTCGCAATGGAATATGCTTTTTCAATCATGCTGATATCCGTGTTGGGACGATATTCTCGCACCTTCTGGATCAAAAGATCATATAGCTCCTCTGGTGGAGTAAAATCCTTTGGCATGCTAAGCTCTTTTTCTTTATTCATAATTCCAGCCATATACTCACCTTCTTTTCTGTCATTTACATGAAACCCTATTCATAATATAAGTTTTCAACGTAATATCTAATAGTATATATCATCCAAAAAAAACCTACAATACCTCTCTTACTGTTGCCATAGCATAACGCTTTATCTGCAATTGAATCGTGCGTGTACCATTATATTCATTAACAGACGGATAATACGCCACATTCAACACAACGTTATTGAGCCATCCATGCAACAGCTTGTCATATTCTTCTTGACCAAACCACTGCGTGATATTATCTGAAAATTCTTGTGCATTGAAATAAATCCCCTCACACACAAATCCATCTCGACTTTCTAACATTAATTTTACAACGCTTCGGTCCTTGCCCATAATCTTTGCGGATAAAACATTCAATTCCCTCTGAGCAAACAACGGTTTTTCATTCCCTTTTCCAAATGGTGCCAACCCGTCCAACTGTTGCACCAAGTCTTCCGTGACATAGGACATTGGCATCGGAACATCTATACGAACCTTTGGAACAAATGTGCTCTCATCTAGCGTACAATTATCATTGAGACATCTCGCCAACACTTCTATGTTTTCCTTCTGCAACATGAATCCTGCTGCCATGGCATGACCACCATACTTCATAAGGATGTCTTCGCAATCTTGCAGTGCTTCAAACATATGATATTCCGGAATAGAACGACCAGAACCCTTCACGATCCCCTCTTCCTCACTATCCACCAGCACTAAAACTGGATGATTATATTTTTCGCGAATTCTTCCTGCAATGATACCCGCCAAACTCTCATGACAATCAGGAATATAAATCACATAGATTTTCATTTCCGGTGTATTTTGCAAAATCTCTTCTGCCTTCTCTACACCTTGAATTGTCAGTTCTTTTCTCTCTTCGTTGATATTCACAATCTCCTCAGCCTTAGCAAAAGCAACTTCTATATTGTCTTCCAAGAAGAGTTCAAGAGATGCCACAGCACTCTCCAATCTTCCCGAAGCATTAATACACGGCCCTACCTTGAATCCAACATGGTATGCATCTATCACTTTGTCCGCCAATCCCACTGCACTCAAAAGCGCTCGCATGCCTTTATTCTTTGAGCGTCTCAATCGCTCTAGTCCATGAACAGCCATGATTCGATTTTCGTCTTGCAAGGAAACCACATCACAAATTGTCGCAATGGCAACAAACTCCAAAAACGGATATAACTCTTCTTTGGGTATCTCTCGTTTTTGATAAACTGCTTCGATCAACTTATAAACAACGCCTGCGCCGCACAAGTCATCAAAAGGATAATGACAGCTTTCCTTCTTCGGATTCAATATAGCATCGGCAGGAGGAAGAATATATCTCTTCTTGTCGCCCTCTATCATAAATGGAACCTGATGATGATCTGTTATTAGTACTGTCATTCCCAACTCCTTCGCCTTAGAAAGGGCGGAATTGGCAGCAATACCATTGTCACATGTTATGATGGTATGAATACCATCTTTTGCAGCTTTTGTAATAATATCTTCACTAATACCATATCCTTCTTTCACGCGATGGGGAATTACATAATCCACATTTGCACCAATTCGACGCAAGCCTTTGTATAAAATGTAATTGGACATTACACCATCCACATCATAATCTGAAACAATACGAATTGTATTTCCTTCCTCAACATCATGACATATAATGCGTACTGCTTGATTCATATCCTCCATTAAATATGGATCATGCATACGCTCTAACTCAGGATGCAAATACATCTCAAACTGTGAAGACTCTAAATCTCGGTTAATCATGATTCTGGCAATCACTGGATCAATATGAAATTGTTCTGCAAGGGCCTGGAAATCTGCTCTTTTGGCACAAATCACCCAATTCTGTCCTACCATATTTGTCTCCTATACACGTTCACGGCACAAGTCCGTAAAGCTATGAAAGGGACATGGTTATTCGCCATGTCCCTATGCTTTTCTCTCTTTTAAGCTTTCTTTGAAACTTTTTTTCTTCCCTTGTCCTGCTTGCCATATTGGGTTTTGAGCATATACCATAATGGACCTGTGATACATACAGAAGAATAAGCACCACAAACGATACCCGCCATCAATGTCAAGGCAAATTCTTTAATGGAAGTCACACCCATAATATATAATATCAATACCATAACAAAAGTTGTAAGGGATGAATAAATGGTTCTTGTAAATGTCTGGGAAATAGATGTATTTACAATATTCTCATAAGACTCACCCTTGCTCTTCATCAGCATCAAATTCTCACGAATACGGTCGAATATAATAATCGTGGCATTAATAGAGTAACCCACAATCGTAAGCATACATGCAATAAATGTATTACCTACAGACAATCTTCCAATGGAATAGATTGCAAATACTACCAATACGTCATGCAACAATGCAACAACCGCAGCCGCACCAAACTTCACATCATCAAAACGAACTGCTATATAAATCAACATTAAAATTGTAGCAATAATAACGGATACAATGGCATTTCTCTGCATTTCCGAACTAATGGTACCACTGATATTCTCAATCGCGAATTCTTTTACGCCAAACTTTTCACGCAACTGGTTTTCTACATTGTTACGCTGATCCACCGTTAACTCTGGTGTCTTAATTACAATCTCATTGGTGTCTTTTACATTCTGAACCTGAATGCTTGCATCTGAAATATCTGCCGCCTCTGCAATAACAGGACGAATCTTTTCCTCTGCTGCTGCCAAGTCATAGTACTCCTCAAAATCAACTGTCATGGCAGTACCACCAGTAAACTCAAGCGTATAGTTCAAAGCTGAGCCATCCTTATTCTTAAAGATTGGCAATGCAATTATTCCTGCTGCAATTGCAATAACTGAAATAATATATGCAACACGACTAAACTTCACGTAGCCTTGTACCTTGTATTCCTTCTTGGTGCCATATAGCTTTGGATTTCTCAATCCCAATGTATATGCAGCCTTTAACAAATTCTTGGTTACAAACAATGCTGTAAACATTGATAACACAATACCAATACCAAGTGTCAAAGCAAATCCCTTAATTGGTCCTGTACCCATTAAATACAATACAACCGCCGCAATCAAGGTTGTAATATTACTGTCCAAAATCGCAGATAATGCTTTGTTAAAACCTGTATCAATTGCAGTTTTAACACCATTGCCTGCACCAATCTCTTCTTTGATACGTGTAAAAATTACAACATTCGCATCTACCGCCATACCAATTGACAAGACAATACCAGCAATACCTGGTAATGTTAGGCTGGCATTGAATAAATTCAAACATAACAAAGCGAGGACAACATATGCAACCAATGCCAACACGGAAATCACGCCTGGTAACAAATAAACTACGATCATAATAACAGCGATAATCGCCATACCAATTGCACCGGCCTTTAAGCTTGATGTAAGGGCGTCCTGACCCAATGTTGCACCTACAACATTGGAACGCAACTCTGTCAACGTCAAAGGAAGTGCACCAATACGAATGGTTTGTGCAAGCTTCTCTGCCTCTTCCAAATCAGCCATACCATTAATCATTGCACTACCACCTGTAATCACCTGTTCAACTACTGGTGCTGAAACCACTTCACCGTCATAGACAATATAAATAATTTTATTGATATTCTCTTCAGTAGCCTTAGCAAACTTCTCTGTTCCAGCATCATTAAATGCAAGCTCAACAATATGATCATTTGTTGTTCCCGAACTATCAATAGCTGCTGCTGCAGACTTCACATCAGAACCTGTTAATAATGCTTCATATTCTGCACCTGAAGCAAACAATGCGAAATTATCTTCATCTAAAAATTCCAATGCACCAGGTTTACCTAACTCTTCTAAAATCTGATTGGCATCTGTTACACCCGGAATCTCAATACTAATACGATCGGTTCCTTCCTGGTATACACTACCATCTGTAGAATAACCATCCACACGCATTTGTAAACGCTCGATGGTGTCATCGATTTCCTGCTGTGTTGGATTATTCTCCACAATCTCATAAGTGATACTCACTCCACCAGCAAGATCAAGACCTAATACGATATTCTTTGCTGTACCAACCTTTTCCTTACCTAAGCCAATCACTGTGGTGTAGGTTCCAAGTGCCAATGCTAAAATGAACACCAAGATAATCAGTACACTGTTTCTCTTTGCTTTCTTCATTTCTTTTTCTCTCCTTCTTTTACGACAGCGCCGCCTTTATCATTATTGCACATTCTACTCTCTTACGCTCCAACTCACAACCAACATCATAGGCATCTAACAAATTACCATGGAAATTGTAAGAGTTTGCCGCGCAGCCTCCACTACAGTAGAATCTTGCAAAGCAATCCTTGCATTTATCCTTTGCATATACATTGCAAAGCTTAAACTCATCCACAAGTTCTGTCTTTTCTACACCAGTATCTACATTTCCCAGCTTAAACGCTTCCATGCCCACAAACTGATGACACGGATACAAGTCTCCCCAAGGGGTTACTGCAAGATACTCTGTTCCAGAACCGCATCCAGATAGTCGCTTATAAAGACACGGACCGCCTGTTAAATCTATCATGAAATGGAAAAAGTTAAATCCTTTTCCATCCTTTTCTCTTTCAATCATTGCCTTTGCAAGCAAATCATACTCTTCAAACAGCTTTGGTAAGTCTTCTTCCTTAATAGCATATGGTTGTTCATCCGGTGCCACAACTGGTTCCATGGAAATTTGCTTGAAGCCCATATCTGCCAAATGCAAAACATCTTGCGAAAAATCTAAATTGTGATGTGTAAAGGTTCCTCGCACGTAATAATTTGTCTGATTACGAAGCTCAGCCATGGTTTTGAATTTGTCAATAATTAAATCATAGCTTCCTTTTCCATTTCTAGTTGGGCGCATAAAATCATGCACTTCTTTACGCCCATCCACGCTTAACACAACATTTGCCATTTCCTTATTAGCAAACTCCATGATATCGTCATTCAACAGCATACCATTGGTTGTAAGCGTAAAACGGAATTTCTTGTTATGCTTCTCCTCTTGGCTTCTACCATAAGCCACCAGATCCTTCACCACCTGAAAATTCATAAGTGGCTCTCCACCAAAGAAATCCACCTCCAAATTCACGCGATTTCCAGAATTAGCAATGAGAAAATCTAGTGCCTTCTTTCCTACCTCAAAACTCATGAGAGAACGGTCACCATGATATTCTCCCTCTTCTGCAAAGCAGTATTTGCAAGCCAAATTACAATCATGAGCAATATGCAAACAAAGTGCTTTTACCACCGTCTTCCTCTTTTTGAAGTCAACAATCGCATCCTTGTACACATCCTCCGTGAAAAGCTGTCCAGCTTCCTTTAACAACGCTATTTCATCACAAGCCTCAAAAATATCTTCTTTGGAATACTGTGATAACTGTTCTGCAATCTGTTCCCGATTCAATTCTTGATACAGGGCAATCACATCATATACCAAATCATCTACCACATGAACAGAACCACTGCAAACATCTAGCACGATGTTATACCCATTATTTTTATATTGATGTACCACTTTATCTCCTTCTACGTCGCGCAATGCCTAAACACAGCATTAAAAACGCAACGAAAGAGGACAGCTATATTAGCAGTCCTCTTGATTCTTTTACCAAAAACTTTCGCCTTACCATACAGACATAAGATAATTACTTATTCTCACAAGTCTGGTTACCAACTGTACAAGATGTCTTGCAAGCTGACTGGCAAGATGTCTGGCACTCTCCGCAACCACCCTTTTCCATTGTGTTCTTCAATGTCTTGTCTGTTAATGTCTTGATATGCTTCATATTCTTTACCTCACATTTTGTATAATTGAAATAGACTTTTCTATTCCATAAAAATAGTTATGGTATAGTATAACATAAGGTTTTACCTAGGTCAACGAAAAAACTATCCAGTCCCCTCTAGTTTCCATGGTTTTCCATCAACTCAGCATGCCACCCAAAAGTCCGCCACCAATGCACAATGCAACTGTAGATAAATTAGCTGTGCTAGTCACATCAAAAGTCTGTCCCAACACAATCGCCACACCCGAAATAATCACAATGTACAGAAGGCCCAAGACAAATCCCCACAAAAATTTACGTTCTTTTACTCTTTTTCCAACCATAAATGCTCCCAAGAACGTCACCACAACATAAATTGCAGTAATGCTAGCATCTGTGATTCCCTCTGATAATCCAAAACGAAATACTAGAAATGCCAAAACCGCTAACAAAACACCTGTTATTGCATAGGAAATAATCAATCCTTTTATTACGACTCCTATTTTTGATCCAATACTCATACATCACACTCCCATCTTACCTGTTAGTCCAATATATGATTCTGAAAAGTAATTTATTCCTCTCTCAATAAGTCTATCACGTCAAATAATGAACCAAAAATATTATGTGCCAATGAGCGAATCTCATCAGTTGGTTCTATCAAATCTACCACCATCACTGTATACAGCCCCGCTGCTGCTGATGATTTTACTCCATTGATAGAATCCTCTATTCCCATCGCTTCTACAGGTTTCACTCCTATATCTTGACAGGCCTTCAGATATATATCCGGTGCCGGTTTTCCATTGGCCACAACACCTCCATATACAATATTGTCAAAATAATGCAATATTCCTGCATTGGTTAAATTACGTTCTGCTCGTTCTCTCTGCGTTGAGGTCGCCAATCCAATGCGATAGCCATTCTCTTTGAGATATGTGAACAGCTCCAACACACCTGGTTTTAATTCCACTCCATTTTCCAAAATATCTTGATCCATTCTTGACATGGTCTTTTCGCGAAACGTCATATAGTCAAAATCCTCACCAAACCTTGACTTCATCAATTTCTCATTTCTTTCTTTTGTAGCACCCGCAATCAGATTGCAAAGTTCTCTCATGGTATCCTCTGGTATTCCATATTCCGCACCTGTAATCATCCAATGCTTGCGATACAGCTTCTCTGAATCAAATATCACACCATCCATATCAAATACAATTGCTTTGATTTTCATTGTCAATGTTCCCTTCTTTTCCATCTTATACAAAACCCTAGAAACAAACCAAGGCATATTAGAACACATACCCCACACATCACATCATAGGAATCGCTCTCATTCTGCTCTGCATCGGCATAGCAAAATGTAAGCGTTTGTGTGGCATAATTACCCGCCCTGTCCTGGCTAGCCACCTGTATTTCATAACTTCCATATTCTTCATAGGATAAGCTTTGAATATCTGTATCACAGGATTTTCCATTCATGTACACTCCAACAATCCTATCATCAGCATTCTCCAAACGAAACGTCACTTCTCCCGGTGCATATACTGTTTCTCCTTCCGAAACACCATAGAATAATACCTCTGGCGGAGTACTGTCCACTACAAATTCCACACTCTTGCTATTCTCATGCTGTAACTCGTCCTGCACATGTATCTGCAAAACGTATTTTCCTTCTTGGGTAATTTCATCTGTTCCATTGTATTCTACACCATTTAAGCGCATCTGATAAGACACTACCGTCAAATCCTTGAAAATTTCTTCCATAACCTGTGCCAAACGAAAGGTCTGGAAATAGCCGCCATGATATTGCTCCACCCCATTAATTTCCGGATTCGTTTGATCTATCACAAAATGAATACTTTCGGCATTTTCATTTCCTGCTCTGTCTCTTGCACAAATCTGTATATCATAAATTCCATCCTCCGGAAACCATTGTGCTGTACTGCTGTTTTTTCCTGTACTAACAACTTGCGATAGTTCTAGATTTTGCACAATACCATCTATATCTGTCTTTGTGCCAGTGATTTTCACTACATTACCTTCATAAAAAGACTCTTCCACCTGAAACACAACCGTTGTAGGCTCGCTCCACATTTGGTGATTCCCCGTACCTGTAATCTTCAATTCAGGCTTCGTCCGATCCACAACAAACGTAATGCTCTTTGTTATGGCGATATTACCCGCTTTATCCTTTGCGGAAATTTCCACTACATAAGTTCCATCTTGCTCAAAAGATTTATCTAACACTGCATTCTTCTCTGTCGAAAATCCACTAATCTGCTCCACCGTTGTCTCTCCATCCAACGTTCTCTCTATATCAATCTTCACATCATTGGTAGAATAAAATGATTCCACACACGAAAAATGTAATGTGACGGGATCCTTTTTTATAGCTTCCGACTCCACACCACGTAAATCCACCACAGGTGCTGTGCAATCTATGACAAACGTTAACGTGTTTGAACGTGTTTGAAACCCAACACTATCCGTACTAACAGCATATATTTCGTAATATCCCTCCCTCAGGACTTCTCTTACACACATATCCTCCTCTTCATTCGACAAAAAATCCTTCCATATCTCTTTCTTTGATTTCCCATCTACAGTCCTAGTAACATAATAGGTGGTTTTTGTACCTTTATAAGATACATCCTTAACCTTGGTTGTGATTTCCTGTGCACAATTATAATGTGTTCCATTTTCAACCCCTGTGAGACTTATTTCTGGTTTTGTCTTGTCAATATACACCTGATTCTTAATGGTCTTTTTTATACCTGCCCCATTGGTCACTTCTATCACCACTGTATATCCACTGCTTTTATCCGCCTCTTCGGATGCCAAAAACTCCCCACAATATTGATATGTCTTTTCTCGAAAACGAATCTTTTGTATAACCTCTCCTTTGATTTTATATGTAATCTCCTGCAAGCCTGATATGGTATCTTCAACCACAGTTTGAAAAAGAATATCTTCTTTGGTCCATTGTTTAATATCTGCATTACTCTCCAACTTAACCTCAGCAGCAGTGTTATCAATCGCGAAGGATATCGTCTTTTGATTACAATTTCCCGCTTTATCCATTCCCTCAACACAAAACGTGTACGTTCCGTCCATAAAACCATCATCTAACACAATGTTTGTATAATAGCCCTTAGATTTCTCTATCCACTGGCATACAAATTCTTTTTTTTCACCATCCTTCCACACCTTGATTTCACAAGAATCCATCACCAAATACACATCTTGTATTTCAACATTCATTTCATATTTATTCTTTTGAGTGGCATAACTCCCACCTTCCTTCATTCCCTCCATATTGATTCCTATCATTGGTACCGTACGGTCAATGGCAAAAGATATTTTCTCTGTTGTGGTTTCATTTCCTGCTTCATCCTTGGATTTTGCATAAACCTGATAGAATCCTTCCTGTGAGAAACAAAACTCCTTGGGAATTTCGTTTTCTATAACAAGATCATCTACTGTAGAGAACTGCATTTCTCCTTCTGGAGCGGTGTGTTCCACATACACCGTAGTATCTGCCAAATGTTCTTCTGTCACCGTAATTCGACACTTTATTTCACTTTGTGCCATTTGATCTTCATCTAGACAAATTAACTCTATTTGAGGTGATGTCTCGTCAACATTCTCTTCTGTACATTCCTCTGTTGTATCTGTTTCTGTTGACGGTTCTGTTGTTTCCTGCGTAGACTCCTGTGACGTTTCTCCGGTAAATGCTTCTGTGGTAGCCTCTGTCACCTCCGCTAACACACGTCCATTCTTTGGAACACCTAATACCGTGCACACAAGTAGAGCCAACATAGCCACAATCATCATTCCATTACGCTTTCCTTTCATAAGCAACTCCTTCCTTACATTGTCTGATTTGTATGTATCACTACTACGTCTTCGACTACTTCAAAGAATTGCTCTGTGCAAACTTCTTCCATTACCAGCACATCTGTAACCAATTCATGATGAAAACCAATCTCTTCCTGCACTTCATATACAACTGGTTTCCTTCTCTTACCCAATACATCTCTTATTAACTCCACCACACGATTCTTTCGAAACAAAATGATAGAAATCCCTAAAAGTAGTAGGGAGCTACTCATTCCCCCGTAAAACATTACATCAAATATTGGTATACCTCCTTTTTCCCTAAGATGGGAGACAATTTTTGTATTAACTGTTTCCACCGATAATCTTGTTCTATCCCTGGCACCATACACGCTTTCTTATAGAGTTTGTTTATTTCATCCTTATTCCACTGCTCTATATCCACGTTTCGCTCTTCTTCTATTTTGCATAAAAGAGATAAGTGTCCCACATACAAATCAGCACCTCTATTTTCATATTCCCGTTCCCCAAGCTCATACACCTCACAAGCCCTCTCATATTCATGCAGGCACTCATAAACAGCTGCCTTTTGACAATACTTTGCCTGTCTTAATTGGTCATCTGTCATATTACCTATCGTTTTTTGACTCGTTCCAGAAACCATACTTAAAATAAAATCGCAACACGCTATCGTCTTGCTATAATATGCTTGCGCCAACTCCTGTTTCTCTGCAAGCCACCAATGGCCCAGATTCTCACAAGCCAGCGACAGATATTGATAATAAACCGTATAATACTCTGCCTTTACACTATCATCTTCATACGAATCTAAGGTTTTCAACCCCTTTTCCGACACTCTTTGCAACCCTTCTAACGCCTGTATCTCCTTCCCTATGCATCGGGCATAAGATACACAAAGCAATCTATAATTCGTCAATTTTCTAGCAGAAAGAGGCAATTCATCAACCATCTTCTCAAACTGTTTCATATTGATGAACAGGCTTTCATGGTCCACATCAAACTCCACCATGGAGCGTGCAATGGAGCTATAATAGGTTGCCTCTGGATAATCCCTTGGATCTATCAATCCAAAATAGTAGGCACTAGTCTTATAATCCTTCACAACTTCAAAATAATCCAATGCCACGCGAAACAACACATCCTGATTCTTATGTATATTTCCATGCTGCTGTTGAATATAGTATGTTACCTGGTTCAACCCGCCCATTGGCTCATCCATATAATTTTTGTATAGACTTAACAGTTCGATGTACGCCGTGCTTCGTTCACCGTCCACCCCTGTAATAGCTTGTATGTATTGTTCCGCAGCATTTTCATATTCACCTCTAAGAGTGTGCTCAAAACCTGCCTTTATGTATGCTTCATAGTTATTGTGCTGCTCCCGTTCTCTTCCCACATACCCTATAATAGAAACCACCACACTGCAAACCATTAATAATATCACAAGCAAAAAGCTTCTCATTTTTTTGAAACAAGCTTTTCGATATGCGTCATCTAACTTCTCGTAATGTTCCAAATCATATAGCAATTCCTTACAATTCTGATATCTCTCACGGGGATCCATTCTTGTACACTTATAAATAATCTTTTCCAGACCACTGGATAATGTGGTATCCCAGGTGCGAATGGGTTGCAAAACATACGGTGGCTCGCCAGGATTTTTTCCCGTAACCATGTGATATAGGGTCGCTCCCAAGCTATAAATATCTGTTCTAGCATCTGTCATATGAAGACCGCGCCCTTCAGAATCTCCAAACTGTTCTGGTGCTGCATAGCCTCTCGTCCCCAATGCCGTAGTGTCCGCCATACAACTCTCATCTAATTCTTTTGCAGTTCCAAAATCAATTAATTTCACTTTGCCGTCCGGCTTCAACATAATATTAGAAGGTTTCATATCCCTATAGATGATGGGGGGTGTCATAGAATGTAAATAGTCCAATGCACTACACAAATCCTTTCCCCATTGAATAACTTTTTCCTGAGACTGGGGGCCTTCTGTTCTAAGCACCACATCCATTGTTCTTCCTTCTATGTAATCCATAACAACATAAATACTATCGTTCCACTGAATTACATCTACAATCCTCGGCAACACAGGATGGTCTACTTTTTTCAGGACATTGGCCTCCATTTGCAAGCCCTTCCATAGAAGCTCTCTATCCATCCCCTGATAACTTTTCATCTCCTTCATTGCCCACTGTTTATTGAGACGAACATCCATGGCAAGATATACAACAGACATTCCACCTCGACCAATTTCTTTCAATATTTCATATTTTTCTCCAAGAACTGCACCAACCTTCGTCATTCTGCCACCACCCCAATTACTGTTATATTATCCTTCTCGCCTCTCTCCATAGCTAGATGTGTCAATCTTTTACACGTTTCTTCCACTTCTTCCTTTTTATGCAGAACCTTTGAAAGAAAAGCTTCTTTTATTTCTTCTTCTGACAGCTCATGGGTAAACCCATCAGAGCACATCAAAAAAATTGTGTTTTTATCAATTTTTCCCGACAAAAATTCCGGCTTGGAAGCATTCATAGTTCCCACACATTGCAACAACACATTGCGCCTTGCATCCCTCCGTGCAGACTCTTGCGTCATGCGTCCCAAAGAAACCTCTCTTGCCACCAAAGTATGGTCTGTAGTAATCAATGTAACTTCATCACGAATACAATAAATTCTGCTATCCCCAACATGACATATATAATATTGGTTTCCTATAATCAGCAATCCAGAAAGTGTGGTGCCCATTTCAATATTCTCTCTCCGTCCATAAGCTTTCATTTTCTGCTCTATCTGTTTAATCCGCAATTTCCACTGACGATATAAATGTTCCTGAAAAGCTGTTCCCTCTGACATGGCGACGGGTAACTCTATACAAAACCACTCATCAAAAGAGAGAATGACCTCCTTACTAGCCAATTCCCCTTGTTCCAGACCACCCATTCCATCACACACCATCGCAAAAGCAATCTGTCCCTTTGCTGTATTTGCCACTTTAAACGAAAAAGCATCTTGATTTACTTTTTTTACAATGCCCTGATTGGTATATGCTCCTACTCTGATATTCATAGATTCCCTCTTTTACACAAAAAAACGACCCCCTATCAAGGGAGCCGTTCTATCTACGCTCTTACATTACAAGTTTGCCTATACATGTTTATCTATATCAAGTCCCACTCATCCCATTTTGAACACAAACTCTTCATCACCAAGAATAATCTTACAGTCGTTGGTAAGTGCTTCATTCTCACCATCCTCTAAGATTTTTCCATTGACAACTGTATGATTAGTGGATTTGTTGTCCTTGATATAATAAATGTCGTCTTTACAAGTAATCACCGCATGAACACGACTTACTGCACCATTACCCTTCACAGTATAGTCTACACCCATACTTGCTTTTCCGACTTTAAAATTCTGCTTCGTAATCATGATTCTCTCTTCGGTATTCACACGAATCAAATATGGATTTGCTTTTGGAACTTCCACCGGTTTTTTGACTGGTGCCACCGGTTCACTGGTTTCGTCATATGACTCGGAAGTTTCCTCTGTATCCATTATATCATCTTGATTACTCTTCACAACACTTGCACGATTCACCTTGATATTTTTTCTGATCTTTAATCCGGATTCCTCGTGCTGCGCTTCTTTCTCTTCTCTTTCTTTTTCAGCTATAAATTCATCAAAATCGTCTTCCATCACAACCGTAGGAATTTCTGCTTCCTTAGTCTTGAATGTAGCCTTTTTCGACTTCTTCTGAATTACTTCTTCAATTTCATCTTCCACCACTGGCACTTCTGGTTCCGGCTCTGCCACTTGTTCTTCTACTTCTTCTTCAACAATCTCTTCTTCAGCAGAATCCATCTCTTCCTGGTCTGCTGCTTCTTCAAAAGCTTCTAGCTCTTCTGTTTCTTCAAAGTCTTCTGATTCTTCTACTTCTGCAAAATCCTCTGTTTCTTCAAAAGCTGTATCCGCAGTTTCCGAGTCCATATCTACATCGTCGTCAACCACTTCTTCTGTTACAGTCTCTTCCACCAACTCTTCTGTTGTCAAATCTTCTTCCATTGGCTCTTCTGTCACAGCAACTTCTTCATCTTCCACTTCTTGATAATCCACATAAATATCTGCTGATGTGTCCTCCGGAATCTCCACACCACAAGCATCCATCAAATCCTCTACCAAGGCAAGCATATTACGAAGATTAAAAATAGCCGTATTATTGATATAAGACAACAATCTTGCTACATAATCACCATTTTCTGACGATTCAAAGCGTAAACTCGCCACGAAATTTCGCAAAAACATATTCAGATCCACATCCTCCTGCATCTCCTCTAAAGGAACACAGATGAATTCCACTTCATAATCTGAATTAATATAAATATAATTACGATTCAATACCAAATAAGACAATGGTACTCTATATTCTCCCATATCAATAAATGACAAGACCACTCCTCTCATCACCTTGAGCACCATCTCTGCATTAATTTCCTGATTGGACAATTCACACAAACGAATCTTATTCGTTATATCATAGGAGAAGGTGTCACTTTCCTCACCTTCTTCAAATATAATTGGAACCAACCCCTTTGGTTCTTCGTCCTCCAAAAAATCCAGCACCTCTTCATCCAATACTGCTTCGTTGTCAACGTCGTAGGTCAAAAATTGTTCCGCATCAAAATTTCTGACTCTAAAACTGATCTTCCTCATAATAATATCCCCTTCCAATAGCGAAATATATTCTAAATCAATGATATTGTTAACAAACTAATCACCCTGTCTACCGACTCTCGTAAAAAGGTACAGTAAACCACCATAATTAATATAATTATAGTTGATTCTTCCTTGTTTCGCAAGCATATTATTATGTAATTCGCAACGGGTTTTATGATACAATCTTATCCTTTCTAATTATGAAATGCAATTAACATACCATGAAATCTTTTTGATTATTTTTTGACACTTTCTAATTACTTTGGTAAAACTCTTAAACAGAACGTTCAACATTTTGTCTAAAACTTCAAACATTTGAATTCCTGTTAATAATCTTGTCAAGTTTTTTCATAAGTGCTAAAATGTCAACAGCATTAGAGAACAACTCTCTATATAATAAAATCATTTAAACTAGAAAGGACTTATAATTATGGCAAATCCAATTGTTACAATCACAATGGAAAATGGCGATGTAATGAAAGCTGAGCTTTATCCAGAAATCGCACCTAACACTGTAAACAACTTTATTTCATTAGTTAAAAAAGGATATTATGACGGATTAATTTTCCACCGCGTCATCAAAGGATTTATGATTCAGGGTGGTTGTCCAGATGGTATTGGAACAGGTGGACCTGGCTACAGCATCAAAGGTGAATTTGCTATGAACGGATTCCAGAATGACTTAAAGCACACCCCTGGCGTACTTTCTATGGCACGTTCTATGATGCCAGATTCTGCCGGCTCACAGATTTTCATCATGCATAAGACTTCTCCTCACTTAGACGGACAGTATGCTGCATTTGGAAAAGTAACAGAGGGCTTAGACATTGTAGATAAGATTGCATGTGTAGAAACCAATTATAGTGACAAACCATTGGTTGAACAGAAGATCAAATCTATGACAGTAGACACCTTTGGAGTGGACTATCCAGAACCAGAGAAAATGTAAAAGAGAGCCATACGGCTCTCTTCTCTTTATAACATCTTTTTCTTTTTCAATACTTTCAATACAATCAAACATATTACCACTGTTCCAACACAGATAATGGTAAATCCAAACGGAAATCCCTGTAATGGAACCCATTTTGCATCCACATTCATCCCATAAAATCCGGAAATGATATTCGGAATCGCCATAACAATGGTGATGGCTGCGAGATACTTCATCACGTTATTCAATCGGATATCAATAATATTCGACAACAATTCTCGGGTACCATGGATGATATCACGATAAATAATGGTCATCTCAATCGCCTGTCCATTCTCCACTTTTACATCATCCAACAAATCCTTGTCCTCTGGGAACTGACGCACACGACTGTACCTGGACAAACGGTCAATCACCGCTCCATTGGCACGAAGAGATGTGGCAAAGTATACAAGGTTGGATTCCAACTCGTGCAAGGTTACCAAATCCTCTTCCTTCACGTCTTCTTGTGCACGTTCTTCAATCTCTGTTCTCTTACTATCAATTGTGCGCAGATACAACTGGTATACCATACATGTTCTATATAGAATCTGATATACAAATCTCATTTGTTTTTTTGTACTGAACTCTCTTACTGTAGAATTCACAAAATACTGTAAGACAGGTGTCTCCTCCGCACAAATGGTAATGATATAATCATCTAACAAAAGAATACCAAGCGGAATTGCAGTATAAGCCTTCTGGTCATTACGAATCTCAATAATCGGAATATCCACAAGGATCAAAGTATAATCATCCTCAATATCCACACGGGAACTTTCATCCGCGTCCATCGCGGCACGCACATCGGCAATATCGATCTCAAAACGGTTAGAAATTAATTCCAACTCGTCTAGACTTGGATCTGTAAGTTGAATCCAAGAACCGGGTTCAAAGGCATGCTCTTCTCCAATTTTGCTATTTTCAGTTCGGTAAATCTTAATCATAGTACATACCTCCATTCCCTCATTCTTATCATTTAGTCACACTATTTCAGTGTAATCGATTTACATAATATTGTCAACGCATTTCCCAACAAAGAAACTGTAACAAATTTGTGGCTCTCATCCAAAAATCATTCCCAAGCCACCTAATAATCCTGCACTTGCCAATCCCATAATAATACCTGCAAGTACTACTCCTAACAATACTGCCAAAACACTACTCTTAAAATCCATATCCAAAATGCTAGCTGCCAAGGTTCCTGTCCATGCCCCAGTACCAGGCAACGGAATTCCTACAAACAGTAACAACGCCCAAAACAATCCTTTTCCAGCTTTCTCTTTTAGTTTTTCTCCACCCTTATGTCCCTTTTCCAGACAAAATGTAAAGAACTTACCAATAAACTTCTTGTCCTTACCCCACTCTAACACCTTTCTTGCAAACAAAAAGATAATTGGAACCGGAAGCATATTACCTACAATACACACAATGTATGCCGGAAGTGTTGGAAGTCCAATAGCTATGGCATAAGGCACAGCTGCTCTTAACTCAATCAATGGAACCATGGAAATAAAAAATGCGATTAAATATTCTTTGATCATAGGTATCTGTCTCCTTTTATTACACGCTAACTCGTATTCTACCTTTATTTTACGGGGACTGTCAATATGTTTTAGAGAAAGGTCACATCGCAAGCGCTGCTTGCTCAGTGATGGACGTTCGCCATATGAATGCGCTATTGCACATTCATAACGCACGAAAAAAACGCATCCTAGAATGCAAGCATTCCGGAATGCGTCTTATTCGTGCTACACGAATGCCTATCGGCATTCGCATGGCTCACTGTTGTCACATGTTCATTTTTTGCTTAATCTCATTAATAATCACTGTAATGGCATCCAATGTGTCTACAATTGCATCCATTCTTAGCTTTTCATCATCATCAATAGTTCCGTCTCTCATAATATCCACAAGTTCTTTAGAAATCTGATCCATGTCCTGTGCAGATCCAAGAAATTTCATTACTACACGGTCTAAGCTCTCGCCTTTATTAATCTTAATATTTTCCTTCAACAAATAATCTATAGAAACATCAAAAAAATCACTAATTACGATCATCTTATCCGTTTCCGGTAAGGTTGTTCCCAACTCCCACTTAGAAATCGCCTGTCTGCTAACATTCAATTTCTCTGCCAAAGCTTCCTGGGAATATCCATATTGTGTTCTCAAATTATATAATTTTTCTGCAAAAGTCATTCTGCCACCTCCGTACGTTACAATCTTAATTTATCCTATGTAACTCCACACTATTTCTATTATATTTTATGTGAATATGGAAATCAACTATTTCTGCTATACATCATAGCAACCTGTGGTTGCAAAAATCATTTAAAATCTAAAAATCACCACTATTTTTTCTTTCCCACTTCCAGTAATTATGATAAAATACTATTATCTGTATGAGCGTAAAGGAATTATATCATCACTACACTTTTCCTCGGCGCAGTGGTAGTACAATAAACACTCATACCCTACACTAACATTATAAAGGAGAATCAACATGATTTGGAATGAAGCAAGAGAATGTATGAGTCGTGACGAAATGCACAACTTACAAAGTGCACGTCTGAAAAAAGCGGTGAATCGCGTATACCATAATGTAGAGCCTTACCGCAAAAAGATGCAAGCCGCCGGACTAGAGCCAGGGGACATCACAAGTATCGAAGATATTACAAAACTTCCTTTTACAACAAAGGATGATTTGCGAGACAACTATCCATTTGGATTATTTGCTGTCCCATTAAGCGAAATTGTTCGTGTTCACGCGTCTTCAGGTACAACTGGTAAAGCTACCGTTGTTGGATATACAAGAAAAGATATTGATATTTGGGCAGAATGTGTTGCGCGCTGTTGTGCAATGGCAGGTCTTGGCCGCGAAGATATCATTCAGGTCGCTTACGGATATGGCCTCTTCACTGGTGGTCTTGGCGGGCACTATGGTGCTGAACATTTAGGCGCTACTGTAGTCCCTATGTCTGTAGGTAATACACAAAAGTTAATTGACATGATGATTGATTTTGGTGCAACTGGTCTTATGTGTACACCATCTTACTTAATGCATATTGCAGAAGTAATTGAAGAGATGGGGGTTAAGGACAAGATTAAGCTAAAAGCCACCTTAAATGGTGCAGAACCTTGGACAGAAAACATGAGAACCCAGATTGAACAACGTCTTGGTATCAAGGCACACGATATTTACGGTCTTTCTGAGATCATGGGACCTGGTGTTGCCAACGACTGTGAATACCATGCTGGTTTGCATGTATTCGAAGATCATTTCTACCCTGAAGTCATCGACCCAAAAACATTCGAGCCTGTACCAGATGGAGAAACTGGCGAATTAGTAATTACTACCTTAACTAAAGAAGGTATTCCTATGATTCGCTATCGTACCAAAGACTTAACCAGCATCACTCATGAGAAATGTAAATGTGGACGTACCACTGCTAGAATTAGCCGTTTCACAGGACGTTCCGATGACATGTTAATCATCCGTGGTGTGAATGTATTCCCTAGCCAGGTAGAAGCTGCACTTCTTACTGTAGATGGAATTACACCGAACTATCAGATTATTGTTGACCGTGTAAATCATCAAGATACGTTGGCAATTCTTGTTGAGGTTGAGGAGCGTTTCTTCTCAGATGAAATCAAAGAGCTCGAAAACCTCCAGAGAAAAATCGAACATGCAGTACATCAAGGTATCGGTCTGAATGCTAAGATTAAGTTAGTTGAACCTAAGACCATCGAACGAAGCATGGGCAAAGCTGTCCGTGTGATTGACAAGCGTAAATTAGTTTAATACAGAGGAGGGTTACATATGTTTATTAAGCAGTTAACTGTATTTATTGAGAACCGTGCCGGACGTCTTGAAGAAGTTGCACAAGTTCTGAAAGAGAATGGTATTAATATTAAGTCTGTTTCTCTTGCAGACACCAGCGATTATGGATTGTTGCGTTTCATTTTATCCGATTATGCCAAGGCCGTTAATGTATTGAAAGAAGCCGGTTTTTCCGCAATGGCTTCTAATGTCATTGCCGTAAAATTGACACAGGAGGTTGGACAGTTAGGAGAATTGCTTGCCGTACTTTCTAAAGTAAGCGTCAATGTGGAATACATGTACGGTTTAACATCCGATGATCAAAGCGCATTTATTGTACTAAAAACAGATGATCAAAACAAAGCATTAGACGCAATCAAAGAAGCTGGTTACGAGCTCTACACAGATTAATATTCTATCCAATTTATTGAACAAAAAGCAATGGAGGTATGAAATCATACCTCCATTTTTAACATTTATTATATTTTCGAACAATTCTAGTCTTCTAAAGAGCGTGTCTTCTTAACCGTGACCTTCTCTTCATAACAGGCAAAGATGTCGTCTACATATTCCTTCTTCATTTTAGGTGTAATTAAGCTCACAATCGGAACTACGATTAAGCCGGCAACCATGGCAATTGCACCCGCGTTAATCGGTGAAGCTATGAACTTTAGGAACATATTAGAAACTGTGATTCCTACGCCAACAATATAACTAGCCCATACGGCAGGTTTTGTAATCTTTTTTGAGTATAATCCATACATAAATGGTGCCAAAAATGCCCCAGCAAGCGCACCCCAAGATACACCCATGAGCTGTGCTATAAATGTAGGCGGATTCAAGGCCAGTACAACTGACAAGATAATAAATACAGCAATCAATACACGCATTACGACAAGCTGCGTTTTTTCAGACATATTTTTAATAACAACATCCTTCAAAAAGTCCAAAGTCAAGGTTGAACTTGAAGTCATAACCAACGAAGATAATGTGGACATCGATGCAGAAAGTACCAATACAATTACAATACCAATCAACAAATCTGGCAACGTAGATAACATTTGTGGAACAATCATATCAAATGCAACACTACCATCCTCTTTATAGATAGCCGCTGTATCAAACAAGCGCCCGAATCCTCCCAAGAAGTAACATCCACCAGCAACAATTATCGCAAAAAATGTAGATACAATTGTACCAGTCTTAACTGCACGTTCGTCCTTAATTGCATAGAATTTATGTACCATTTGAGGAAGTCCCCATGTGCCAAGAGATGTTAAAACAATAACACCTACAAGGTTAACCGGATCTGGACCAAAGAAGCTTGTATATAGACCTTGCGAACCTTCCAAAGCTGAAACTGCATTGTCAGCCGAAATCATTGATAACTCCTTAATCGCATTCATAAAACCACCTTGACCATTTAATACTGCGACGATAACTGCACAGATACCAATCAACATAATAATACCCTGAATGAAATCATTCCAAGCAGTTGCCATATACCCGCCAACAATGACATAAACACCGGTCAACAATGCCATTACAACGATACAAACCTTATAGTCAATGTTAAATGCCATTCCAAACAAATTAGAAAGACCATTATATATAGATGCTGTATATGGTACCAAGAAAATAAATGCTATCGCCGAACCTGCAATGCGAAGTGCCTTGGAATCAAAACGTTTTCCAAAAAACTCCGGCATCGTCTTTGCATCCAACTTCTGCGTCATAACACGGGTTCTTCTACCAAGAACCAGCCATGCCAACAAGCTTCCGATTACAGCATTACCAATACCAATCCATGTAGATGCAAGACCATATTTCCAACCAAACTGTCCCGCATATCCTACGAATACTACTGAAGAAAAATAAGAAGTTCCATAAGCAAATGCTGTAAGCCATGGACCAACACCTCTTCCTCCTAACACAAAATCATTGACATTGGAGGTTGATTTTCTAGCATAAATACCAACACCAATCATCACTGCAAAAAATACAATTAATAATACAATTTTTATTGCCATTTCTTTGTTCTCCCTCTTTCTCTTGTTAATATATCTCTTTACAAATCGTTTGCAACTTTAAAGCGTCTACGTTTTAAAGCTTTAACGCTTTAAAGTGAATTATAATAAAAAAAGGGGACTCTGTCAAGTAGAAATCCCCTTTTATTATTAATATACTATTGATTCAACATCATACTACTATAATCAGACACAAATTGTGAATTCATTTGCTTATTGCCTAATACAACTCCAGACAAAACATATTGTCCGCTCGCATTTTTTACAAACGCTAATTGTGTATCATATACCATATTTCCAGACTCAATCAAAATTCCTTCTTCACCTATGTAATGTCTTCCTAATCCCTCAAATACAACAACTGTTTTTGTACCCTTGGTTACGACTTGAACATCGGATACGGCAACATTGTTGCTAATTCTCGCTCCCAGACTTGTACCCTGTGTTCCTCCCTGATCAAAAACTTCTGCCGCTATGGCTCTTGTGTAATCGTCCTCAATCATTGCAATTCCACTATAGGTTGTAACGGATGAGAATATAACAGCACAAACACAAACCAACGCAATTGTCATACCCAAACTCATCAATGCACCTATTCCACCACTGTCATTCACATGTTGATCTCTTTTGAACGGATAGAGAAATGGAAGCAACCATGCCAATACAATCAATGTTATCTTCCTTTCATATAATACATTCACTAAAATCGCATCCACAAAACAAATCACATTGGATAATGTAAACGCCCATTTGAGTTTCAATATATTAAATGTAACATCTACTTTATTCTGTGTAGCACACCATATAGCTGCCCCAATAAACAAGATAGCCGCAATATAAACTAAAATTCTACCTAATACAACAATTATATTTGTATCGCCCTTGGAACGTGATACACTTGCTATGTACACTTCATTATCAAAACTAGAACGAATAGAAGTCTCCCTTACCGGTACGTCATCATAGTCCCATGGATTCTGTTCTACACTTCTCGCTCCCTCATTCTTTTCATTATCATTTGCTAATTTTAGTGCCATATCTTTTCCTCCTGTACATTTCTATTATAATACATCTTTCTGATTAGTATTCTATATATCGGTCACTTAATGTTTGATCACCTAGTATCACATTTGCCAACTCATATTAACCTGTATTATTCGTTATAAACACAAGTTTCGTTTCGGTATCATAATAACTATTCATCACGAAGTGTGACGCGAACTCTACGACCTTTTATCGACTACATTATTCAACTCTACCCATAATAAGAATGTAGCCAGTCCAAACTGACTACATTCTTAATTATACATTTATTTTCCTAACTGTGCAAGTCTTTCCTCTACAGTTGCAAGCATACCTTTATATTTCTCTAATTTTGCCTTTTCCTCTTCAATCTTGGCAGCCGGTGCCTTTCCAACGAAGTTTGGATTGTTAAGCATGCCTTCACAACGCTTAATCTCACCTTGCAACTTCTTCTGTTCCTTAGAAAGACGCTCTACTTCCTTCTCAATATCCACAAGTTCAGCAAATGGCATATAAACCACTGCATCTTGAATGACAGTAGAAACTGCGTCATCTGCAATACCGGTCTTATCGCCCTGTACCAATACCTCAGAAGCAAAACCTAAAGTTGCGAAGAATACCTTGGCATCCTCGAAAATATTGCGAACTTCTTCCTTCTCAGAAACAACATAAACCGTTGCTTTCTTGCTATTTGGCACATTCATCTCTGCACGAAGGTTACGGATACCACGAACCGCATCCTTGATGGTATCTACTGCATTTTCATCGGCAGCAAAATCCCACTCTTCTGTAAATACAGGCCACTCAGAAACCATAATTGACTCTTCTGCATCTTGAAGATTTGTGAAAATCTCCTCTGTTACAAATGGCATGTATGGGTGAAGCAACTTCAACGCATTGATTAATACGGTCTTCAATGTCCAAAGTGCTGCAGCCTTTGTCTCGTCCTCATCATTATAAAGACGAGGTTTTACCATCTCAATGTACCAGTCACAGAATTCTTCCCAAACGAAGTCATATACCTTGGATGCAGCGATACCAAGCTCATACTTATCCAAGTTCTCCGTCATATCCTTTGCCAAAGTATTAACCTTAGATAAAATCCATCTGTCTGCCAAAGTAAGCTTTGAAAGGTCAACATCCTTTACATCTGCTTTCTCAATATTCATCATAATGAAACGAGACGCATTCCAAACCTTGTTTGCAAAGTTACGGCTCGCCTCAACACGTTCCCAGTAGAAACGCATATCGTTACCAGGTGCATTACCGGTAATCAACGTGAAGCGAAGTGCATCTGCGCCGTATTTATCAATAACCTCTAATGGGTCAATACCATTTCCAAGTGACTTACTCATCTTACGTCCTTGGTCATCACGAACCAAACCGTGGAACAATACGGTGTGGAATGGAAGTTTTCCTGTCTGCTCAATAGAAGAGAATACCATACGAATTACCCAGAAGAAAATGATATCGTATCCGGTAACTAATACATCTGTTGGGAAGAAATAATCCATCTCTTCTGTATGCTTTGGCCAGCCAAGTGTTGAAAACGGCCATAATGCAGATGAAAACCATGTATCTAAAGTATCCTCATCCTGCTTCATATTGGAAGAGTTACACTTTGGACAAGTGCAAACCGCATCCTTTGATACTGTAATCTCTCCACAATCCTGACAGTAATATGCAGGAATTCTATGTCCCCACCATAACTGACGAGATACACACCAGTCACGGATGTTCTCTAACCAGTTATAGTAATTCTTGTTCATACGCTCTGGGATTAGCTTAAGCTCACCCTTCTTAACAGCTTCTAACGCTGGCTTAGCCATATCCTCCATCTTTACAAACCACTGTGGCTTGATTAATGGCTCAACGGTAGTCTTACATCTGTCATGGGTACCTACGTTGTGGCTGTGTGGAACCACCTTCACAAGAAGTCCCATTTCCTCTAAGTCAGCTACCATCTGCTTACGAGCTGCGTAACGATCCATGCCGGCATACTTTCCACCCAATGCATTGATGGTGGCATCATCATTCATAATATTAATCTCTTCCAAGTTATGACGCTTTCCAACCTCAAAGTCATTAGGGTCATGAGCAGGTGTAATCTTCACACAACCTGTTCCAAACTCCTTATCTACATAAGAGTCAGCGATAACCGGAATCTTTCTATCTGTCAAAGGTAATTGTAACATCTTGCCGATGATGTCCTGATATCTCTCATCCTCTGGGTTAACCGCAACTGCAGTATCACCAAGTAATGTCTCTGGACGAGTGGTAGCAATTTCTACATATCTTCCTTCTTCACCTACAATTGGGTAGTTAATGTGCCAGAAGTTGCCTTCCTGATCCGCATGCTCTACCTCCGCATCAGAAATGGTTGTCTGACATACCGGACACCAGTTAACAATACGGGAACCTTTATAAATCCATCCCTTTTCATATAACTTGCAGAATACTTCATTTACCGCGTCATTGTTACCGTCGTCCATGGTGAAACGCTCTCTGTCCCAGTCAGCAGAAGAACCTAATTTCTTCAACTGATTGATGATACGTCCGCCGTACTCAGCCTTCCACTCCCAAGCCTTCTCAAGGAAACCGTCACGACCCAAATCATCCTTGTCAATTCCCTTTTCCTTCAAAGCCTCGATAATCTTAACCTCTGTAGCAATCGCCGCATGGTCTGTACCCGGCTGCCACAAAGCATTATAGCCCTGCATTCTCTTGTAACGAATCAAGATATCCTGCATGGTGTTATCCAACGCATGTCCCATGTGAAGCTGACCTGTAATGTTTGGTGGCGGCATCACAATTGTAAATGGTTTCTTGCTGCGGTCCACTTCTGCGTGGAAGTACTTCTTGTCTAACCAATTGCTATAGATTCTGTCTTCAATTTCCGAAGGGTTGTAATTTTTTTCTAACTCTTTTGCCATTGTTCGTGTTCTCCTTTTTCTTGTTCTTGTTATAAAACGATTGTCCGCACTTCGTGCTCTTACAATCGTTTCTCCTCATTCGCATTTCGACTTATCAGTCTACATGCTCATGATGCTTCATCTGTCAAATGGATATATTTTCTCACAAGCAAGCTTGCAGAAAACATATCCGCTTGACAGATGTTATAACACAAAAGCCCTCTATCAGGACTTCCTGATAAAGGGCGAATATACGCGGTACCACCTTAATTTCTCACTTCTCTTATCCTATAACGTGG
Organism: Lachnospiraceae bacterium; assembly: GCA_045537735.1. Lineage (GTDB taxonomy): Bacteria > Bacillota > Clostridia > Lachnospirales > Lachnospiraceae > CAG-590. Next base: position 22,572 of record JAZSPZ010000002.1, on the reverse strand, counting down.
ATGACTCCGTCATGACCTACTTGCACTACTTTTTCCGATCACGTAAGTCAGGCATGTACATATATTGTCTTGAAGGGACCTTTGCAACCGTCGGTACTTGGTTTGTGCTTGCACAAATCTTAGTACCGTTACGCTTGCAACCGAGCACAAGCGTTCCCGAAAAGACATTATATACATGACTGACGACCTTCATCATAATAGTCGTCCATGTTCAGCCATGCAGTTCAAAAGCTACCTTCAAAGTCTTCTTCTTGAAATGACCTTCCAGCCCATGGGTCATCTTCTCTGTCAAGGAACAACTTCTACTCCTCTTTCTCATAACCTTTACAAAACTAGAACTAATATAGAATAGAAGTAGGGAAAAGTCAAGGAAATATTATATTTTCTTAAATCTAGCCTTTTTGCTGACACCTTTCTTCTGCAACATAGACTTGTAAGTCTTATATTTCTTCTTAGGCACCTTAACGATAGCTGTGGACTTAATACCTTTAAACGCCTTAGCTCCCACTTTCTTTGCAGTAAGCTTTTTACTCTTAATTGTAACCGTCTTTAACTTTTTGCATTTTTCAAATGTACTCTTTCCAATCTTTGAAACCTTAGATGGAATGGTGATACTTGTAATCTTCACACAATTGTAAAATGCTTTATCACCAAGAGTTGTTACATTGCTTCCCATTTTCACGGTCTTTAACTTCTTACATCCGCTAAATGCTTCCTTGCCGATAGTCTTTACATTGTTGCCAATAGTCACCTTGGTGAGATTCTTATAACCTTTAAACGCTTTCGCCCCAATGCTTGTCACCTTAAATGTTAGACCATCCATGGTAATGGTCTTTGGAATACTTACTATCTTTACAGTTTTGCTCTTATTTTTTACATACTCTACCGTTCCGCCTGTAGCAGTTACGCTTGTTACCTTGTAGATTGCTTTGGACTTAGCATCCTCTATCTGTACGCCCATCAATTCATTCTTTGGAATCACAACTTCCTTGCTGTCTGTATAATCCTTTCCATTGAATGTAACCTTTGCTTCATATAGAACCTTTCCTTCAGCAGTGTAAGTTGCGTTGGTTGTAGTTGCTGTCACTTTGGCATCTACCGTCTTAACATCCTCGCCACCCTGACAAACAAAGGTTGCCTTGGCTGTATATCCGTCTTTCGTCTTGGTCCAAGTAAATGTAGGATCTTTGTAACTATGGCTTACATATTTCTTACCACCAGAACTTGCAATACTTCCCTCTCCTGAAAGAGTAAAGGCATCACTCACTGTTCCAGCCACTGTCACGTCTCCTCTTACAATATTGACCCCGCTTACCACAATCTTACTTCCTGCCGGAAGGTTCAAAGAGCCATCAATATATGCATTAGATAAATTCAATGTTTCGGAAGTGGCATCCCATGTATACCCATCACCTGTTGGTGCAGTCTGTCCTTCACCCATACCCACATTGGTAAAATCAAGACCCGAAACCGCATTTAATTCGTTACCTTCTGTAGTATATACCTTCTCTTCTGTATCAGATGCACCGGCTACCACCACTACACCAGCTCCGGTGAGATTCATCTTGGCAATATCTTCCGCTGTTGTATCTGCCGGAAGTAGCACTTCTCCTTCTATCACAAGAGAACTATCAGTAGCAAAAATCAACTCCTTCTCCGACATGTCCAATCCAGTTCCCTCTGGCACAGTCAAAGTTGCACCTTCGGAGATAACTACCTTATTACCAAACTCAATTAATTGTTTTGACACATCCTCATCATCAAGTACAACATCTCCATATACAGTCATCGTAAACGCAGCATCCGCCGTGCTAACAACGGCATTCAAAATTCCTTCGTTTTTCATGTCTTCATGTAGTCCTATGAAGTCTGCGTTCACTTCTCCCTTATTCCACAAATCTTCATATAATATCAAATATTCTGCATTCACAGTTGCCTCTTTTTCAATTGTAGCACCTTGACCCCAACCACTGATTTCTGCATCTTTTACATTTAATGTACCACTTTTGACATGTAGTTTTTGTGTCGCTACTAACTTATCACAAGTCAACTGAGCCTCATCCATGATTAAATCATATATCCAAATGCCAGCCTTCGGTATGGAAATAGTTACTCCTCCTGTTACATATAAACCGCCTACCACGCTCATGCCAAACTGTTCATTATACGGATTATCTGTTTCCATATCCAGTGTTCCGCCGCCTGTAACAGTAACACTAATAGGCTCATCACCACCTTCAAATTCCAAAGCAAACCCATCCTCACAGGTGATTTGGTTGGCACCAATCACTTCTACTGTTATATCTCTACCATACCAAATATAAATACCCTCTTCTGCTTCAATGGTTGCATTGTTAAGAATCAACTTCGCAGGACTTGTTACATTGCCTTCACCATCTACTACTGTTGGTATCCAGCTAATAGTTCCACTTCCGGCTTTGTATGTAGATTCCTCTGTTTCAATATCAATTGATAATCCAGTTGTGGTTACATCCTCAATCTCTGCTGCTTCTGCCACCTTTGGTACACATACCACCATCAATGCTACCAATAACATTCCTTTCCATAGTTTCTTAATACTCTCTCTCATTCTCTAATCTCCGTCCTTTCTAATCATTTTCTCATTTATTTCGTCTTGTTATTTCCCATTCTCACTTTTCTCATTATATCAAATTGTTGTTTTAAAAAAAGTATTTCATATTTGCTTTTCACTTACAAATCCGCAACTTTTTGTCTTTCTTTCCTCAAGCAGCTTCTCCGGCGACTTCGAGTAATAACAAACCGCAAGCCAGATTGTCATCACCACCCAGCTAATTGGTTCTGTAAATACAACTCCCATGTATCCAAACATTGGAACAAGCAAGCTTGCAAATAGTATCTTAATCGCCATCTCTAACACACTTGCCACCACCGGTACTACCTTTCTTCCCATACCCTGCATACTGCAGCGAAGCACCAACAGCGGTCCCAACACATAGAAAAACAACACACCGATTTGGATATAAGAAACTCCATTTTCGATAATCAATGGGTTGGTTGTATGGGTAATCCAATGTAGCACAGACTCACCAAACAGAAAACACATAACAATCAAAACCGTTGTGATAACTGTCACAATCACAAGACATTGACGTACACCCTGCTTTACCCGGTCCACGCGTCCTGCCCCCATGTTCTGGCTGATATAAGTTGTCATGGTAACTGCTCCTGCATTAATAATGGTCATCAAAATTTCTAACACTCTTCTTGCCGCAGTGTGTGCCGCAACATAGTTCGTTCCCAAATCATTAATAGCACCCTGTAGCACAATGGTTCCTGTATGAACAATACAAACCATCAATCCCATAGAAAGACCAGATGTTATCAAGTCACCATACTGCCCAGCCTCTAATTGCCATTCATCTTTTTCCGGAAAAATTTCACGGAATTGTAACACCATGTATCCACCACACAACAAACAAGTCAATGACTGAGACAAAATCGTGGCAAAAGCTGCTCCCTGAATACCCCATTGAAATTCTCTTACAAACAACAAATCCAATAAGATGTTCACTGCTACACCAATCAACAAACAATATAAAGGTGTCTTACTGTCTCCCACTGCCCGCAACATATTAGCACACATATTATAGATAGCAGTAAATATAATTCCAATCAAAATCACTCTCACGTAGGAAACTGCGTCAGACATAATATCCGTCGGCGTATTCAAAAGCTCTAAGATAGGAACAATAAATGTGAAGCCTGCCACAGTCAAAAATGCTGCTGTGCCACATGTTAAAATCACGGTCCCCGCAACAAATCGACGCAAACGCACCATATCCTTGGCTCCGAAACTATTGGCAATTAGAATAGAGAAACCCTGGGTCAAACCATTCAAGAGAGAAATCAACGTATTGGTTATAACACTGGTTGCTCCAACTGCTGCAAGCGCACCCGTTCCTACGTATGTACTCACAATCATGCTATCTGCCATGTTATATAGTTGTTGAAATATGCTTCCTAACAAAAATGGAATCGCAAAAAATATAATAACCTTTGCAGGATACCCCTTGGTTAAATCTTTCATCTTTCTTCCTCACTCTTTTCGCAATTACTTCTTCATAATCCGATTTTTCACCTGACATGTTTTGTCCTTGCAGTTTGCACACTGTAAAGTCTTATTAGAACCACTCCAAAAACGTTCCGGATGCTTTGCATAGATAATCTCCCAGCGAATCAACACCACACAGGACGTAAAAAACAGACTCCAGCTAAAGAAATTCTGTATAAATAACATCGGAGTAAACATCATAAAATGTCCCCAGTCGTAGATTCTACAGTTGACACAGCATCGATTCTTCATCAATAAATGTTGAAACGGACAATAGAACAATATACAGATATAATCACACAAGAAATAGAACACTGTAAGCATCAACAAATCTACTTCATGGATTACGCCAAACAAATACAACCCGCCAAACACCGCATTGAAAATCAACCACACCAACATGACACTCCAAGCACGCACATTTTGCTGCTGGATGAACCGATGTAATTCTAATTCTGAATATCCTTCCACTTCCTGGTAAGGTTCCGGCTCCGCTTTTTTCAACGCCATAGTCACGCGTTGTAACGGAAAGATATGGGAAATCATCATCACCATAAACATGAGCCATAACACATGCATTGGCGAAATCCCCTTCCATATGGACATGTTCATCAGGGACATCATCTGATCCTTATCCGTTAAATAAACCACAAACACTGCTACAAACACAGCAATTCTTAACAGCAACTTTATCAAATATATTTTTGTCATTCTTGTGGAAATAAACTTTTGCTTCATCCTATCTATCCTCTATTTCGTATATCAGTTTTTTCTGTTGTATTCCTATCTTTAGGCAAATCAATCCAAATCATCTCACGCACTATAGTATCTACATTTCTTTATTCGTTCAATAAGAAACCTATCTAAAATTATCACAATCCTGTCTACTCATCTACGTCAATCAGGCGGTAATAGTCTAGCTCTAGTATCTTCGCAGAATAATAGAACCGATTCTGTACCAACTCCATACAGGCGTTTAGGTAGATATCATCCTCCGCCATACCTTCTGCCCATATCGTCTCACCGGTAGTAGCATTGTATCGAACCTTGTCTGTCAGAAAGCTGTAATCCATAAACATAACCAGACCAATCTCCTCAGACAACATATCTCTGCCTGCCAGAAGACGGGAATCATAGGACAACCCCATCAGATTGGAAATGGTCGGTAGCACATCCAAGTTCGAACAATATTTGTCCACCTGTACCGGAAATGTAATTTCTTCCATGTTCTTCATGGATGCACTCCAGATCAGACAAGTGTTTCGATAGATTTCAAAGTCATCATTTTCTACTTCCTTGCCTTGTAGCTCGTCATAAGCACCTTTTTTCAAACCGTACGGATAATGATCTGGCACAATTACAAATAACGTATTATCAAGCTTCCCCTTTGCCTCTAACTGTTCCACCAGATACGCCACCGCATATTCCAGTTCTGTATTGGCCGCAAGATAGCAGGCTGCATTTTCCGTCCATTCTTCATCTGCTACAACTTCCTGATTCTTCACCGCCATGGAATTATAAGCATAGGTATAGGGCAAATGCCCACTCATAGTCATGTAGTAGGTGTGAAACGACGTATTTTGATTCATATATTCATCCGCTGTAATCTCCATCAACTCTAAGTCGGATTCTGGATACATAGACTCAAAGGTAAGTCCTGCTCCCACCGCCTTAAAGGAATACCCAAGCTTTGGATGCGTAATGGTTCTATCATAATAATAGGAGTCGTGATTATGATATGCGTTACAAGTATATCCCTGTTCTGCTAGCTGATTACCCAACGCAACCGGAAGCACATTTTCTGCGGAATGCTGCAAACTCCAATCATTCTCCACCGGAATTTGACCCAGAAGATTTACATACTCTCCATCAATGGTACTCAAATACCAACTCGGTGTATAGAAATTGTGAAACTGAAACCCTTCTTGCTGCATACAATAAAGTGTCGGCGTGCGCTCCTTATCAATCACCACATCGCTAAAGCTTTCTGCGGTAATATAGATTAGATTATATCCTTCAAATAAACCAGTATATTGATTCTCCGCTGTTGGTTCTTGCTGTGAGAAGTAAGTATGCACATCTTTGGCATCCTCATTTTCTGCTGCGGCGATGAGAGTTTCAAAATCTATATCCCATGTGTGATATATGGTTTCCTGCTCCGTGTCAGCTTCTTCCTCCTTCACGGAATCTTCTTCTATACTTTCTGTGCTAGGAAAATCATCCTGCACTATTCTCTCCTGAAAAAATGTTTCCTCCACCCGCAGATATAAACCATTGGCCTGCCGTTGCGTAATTCCTGCCACATCGCAAAAATTCTCTATGATATCCTTTTTTAAAGTTTCGGAAAGACCTAATCGATACATGGATTGTTCTGTCCGATGAAATCCTGTCTTCACCTCATAGGTGGTTCCAACTCCTGTTCCCTGTATCATCAAAATAAATGTAAACATAATCGGTAAAACCAAAGCAAGGGCAAACCACATTCCTACTCTCTTCCACGAAAATTCCCTGCGTCTCCCTTTCACTAAAATCAACTCTGCCATCACATATAGAATCCACAAAGCAACTGCCGTTCCAATTGCCGATGCTTGATATCTTAATGCCTCCCCTATGGTAGAACCAAAGTCCATGGCCTGCTCAGCACCATTGAAAATCGACTTTAACGATAAGAAGTTGCCAAACACCTGATGATAAACCATCTGAGCCGAATAATAAAGAACAAATAACAGCAACACGCCACAGCGAACAAAAAGATTCCATTTCTCCCATTTTGTACTGGAAACACCAGTTACAAAAGCCACCAATGGCGCAGAAAACAGTACTGCCCACAGCATATGAATATCCATTTTTCCATACATATGAACATGAAATAGGATTTCCACCATTGCAACAACGAGTAACAGCAACCACTGTACGCTTACATTCTCTATTTTATTTTTGATTGTAACTATTATTGCTTTCATCTGTGAAACCTACTTCTATATCGCTTTTCTATGTTCCTACAACATATCAGATATTCTACCATTTACCTCTTAAAATGTCACATGTATTTGTAAGCGCATGACAAAAGCACTATGTTCAACCAGAACATAGTGCTTTTATTATTTCGCCACAATTCAATGCCGTATGTCTCGCTATATCTAATTGATTAATCCACGCTTTCTTAATAACCGTTTTTCAATCACGGAGAAAATACACTTATCAATGACAATACCCACAATGACTATCACAAGCATGACAAGCATAACCTGATTGATATCCGCCAAATCTCTACCCATAATAAGAGTTTGTCCGAGACCGATGGATGTGGTCATGACCTCACCTGCCATTAGTGCTCTCCAAGCAAAGGACCATCCCTGCTTCAAGCCTGATACAATCTCCGGTAAACTAGCTGGTAGAATAACGTTCCAATACGTCTGACGCCTTCCAGCTCCCATAGTCTTTGCCGCCTTCACATAGATTGGGTCAATGTTCTTAATGGCATTGTCCACAGAAATCGCAATACCAAATGCCGAACCCATCACTACTACGAACAAAATGGCCTGGGTAGAAAGTCCAAACCAAAGGATAGAAAATGGTACCCAGCACACACTTGGCAAAGTCTGCACCCCCAACACAATAGGTTTAAAATTCTTCTGTAAATATGAAAAGTGATTGATCAGGAATCCAATGGCAAAACCAATCACCACGGCAATCACATATCCAGCAACACCACGAAGTAGTGACTGGCCAGTTGCCTCCAACAAAGAGCCATCACTACATAGTTCTATCAAACGCTCTCCCACACCCATAGGAGATGGGAAGGAATAGGCCTTAAATACTTCTAACAAATCAACGGTTAACCAATAAAAACCCTGCCAAATGGCAATTAAGATAATTAAAAAAATCACAATTCCCATTTATTTTGCCTCCCCTCTGATATAATCCAAAATCTCATGACGCAAATCCACAAATTCCGGAGCATGCACATGTCTTGGTCTCTCTAAGTTGATATCTACAATCTGCATATCCTTACCAGGCGTTAGAACTACAACTCGGTCACCGAGATATACCGCCTCTTCTACACTGTGGGTTACAAATAGAATCGTCTTCTTTGTTTCCATCCAGATTCTTTGCAATTCCTCACGAAGACGATTGGAGGTCTGCTTATCCAAAGCAGAAAATGGCTCATCCATAAGCAACATCTTGGAATCCATGGTGAGCGCTCTTGCCAAAGCAACTCTTTGCTTCATTCCACCAGAAATCTGATGAATTGGATAATCTTTATACTCTAATAGATTTACCATTTCAAGATAATGAAGTGCAATTTCCTCCTGCTCTTCCTTGGAACGCTTCGCCATCTTTAAACCGAACTTCACGTTGTCAATCACATTTAACCATGGATAAAGTCCATGCTCCTGAAACATTACGGTACGGTCTGCACCAGGGCCAGTAATCAGTTCTCCATCCAATAGAATCTCACCACTGGTTGGGGGAATCAATCCTGCCACAAGGTTCAACAAAGTACTCTTTCCACAGCCTGACGCACCTACAAGGCAAACAAATTCTCCACTCTTAATTTCCAAATCAATCTCATGCAAGGTTGCTTCTTCACTGTTATCAAAATGCTTACAAAGCTTTTTAATCTCTAACGCCATGTTATCCTCCTATCAAAACACCACAAAGTTATCGTATTTATTTTACAAACAAATCTGCCTCTGCAGGCTCTTCATCGATGAAGTCCTGACCCTTACTAATTGTTGCAAATCCCATAATAGATTCTTTGCTCAAGTTGGTATCCACAACAATTCGCTCAAAAGCTTTCTTGATAATGCTGTCGCTAAGTGACTTGCCTGTGGCACTCTGTAATTCAGCATTCATAATCTTTAAAGACTCTTCCTGCTCCTCAACAATCTTAAGGGTTGCAGCCTCATGTGCAGCCAAAAATGCTTCCACGTATTCAGGATGCTCCTCCATGAATTCCTTTCTCACAACGACAACCGCTACGTCATACTGACCTTCCATATAAATCTCGTCATAATCTAATAAGAGTTCTGCACCCTTTTCTTCTAAGGTTGCTCCCCATGGCTCTGGTACTAACGCTGCATCAATATCGCCTCTGTCCATCATATTGGCAACATCCGCATTTGCTACAGCAGTTACATTCACATCGCCGCCCTCTGTCACTGGCTTCAATCCATTTTCCTCTAATAAATGAAGCAAGCTCAAGTGCTGTGTGTTACCAATCTGTGGAATTGCAACAGTCTTTCCTGCCAAATCTGCAACGCTTTCAATGTCTGCATCAGCTCTCTTTACCATAACTGCACCACCCTTGGTTGCTCCAGTTAAAATTACCACATCACCCTGGGACTTCGTGTTCGCACTCACCGCTGGAACTGGTCCAATGTATCCGATATCAATATCTTCAGCAAATAGCGCTTCCACTTCCGCAGGTCCTGCATTAAATGCAGTCCAATTCACAGTGACATCTTCTCCGAGCTCTGTCTCCAATGTCTTCTCTGCCTTCATTACCAATGCCTGAGCATGGGTTACATTATTGAAATATCCGACATTTATTTCCTTATCTTTCTGACTTCCACCGCATGCTGTCAGGCCTAAGGTTGCTAGTGTCAACATACCGATTGATACTATTTTCTTTATTTTCATTCTTTCTTCCTCCTATTTCTACCCTCAAGGGGATGCTTATATATTCTGTTTCTGCTATGCATTTCTTTCTTAATAACATCAGTTTATTATTTTATCTTTCGCAAAAAAATATCTATTTCTGCAAACGTTTTCACTTGCGCATTTCCATAAAATATGATACCTTCAAACAAAACACAGAAAACCAAAGCTTTTCATTATTCTGTATTTTGCAAACGTTTTCACTCATTATTTTATAAATATATACACTTTTAAGGATAGTATGTGTTTTTATTTCCACTCTATCCTTGTTAGGAGGAACATATGTCATTAAAAAAAATCGCAGAATTAACCGGAACTTCTGTATCTACAGTATCCAGAGTTTTGAATCACCCAGAGCATAGATGCAATGCAACTGGCCTCTCGGAAAAGATATGGGAGGTTGCTTCAAAGCTACAATATGTGCCCAATACAAAGGCTAGAGATTTACGCCTTGGAACTGTAATGGAGGAAAAACCATTTGTGGTAGATATCTTCTTAACGCGTTTCGATTCCATGGATCAGGACATGTTCTTCAAGGAGTTGTTTCAATTTGTAAAGGAAGATTTATTGAAAAATGGATGCGTGTTAGGAGAAATCCTTCACGCTGTAGATATCTTGAATCTAGATAATCAGATGGATACGGATGCTTTGATTCCTTTTCGAGAAAAGCACAGCAATACGAGTACTGGTGCTCCAGTCATTTCCATCAAGGAAAATACCGGTCTCATCATCCTTGGTAAATGTCCTTCCAAGCTGATACCCATCTTAAGAAAACGATATGCATATATAGCAGGTATTGATCGCAATCCAACAGACTATGCATATGATGAAGTAATCTGTAGTGGTACCACCGCGGCAGAAAAAGCCGTGAACCATCTTATTGCATTGGGACATAAAAATATTGCATATATTGGAGACTGTACTTATGAAGCAAGATATATCGGTTACTATCAGACCTTGTTGCACCATAAGTTACCTTTATCTCACACCAACGTGCATCCCACCAAGCAAACCAAAGAAGAAGGGTATCAAGCAATGCTTACCATTATGAAACAGGAAGACAGACCTAGCGCCATATTCTGTGCCAACGATAGTACTGCTCTTGGAGTTTTACAAGCTTTGAAAGAACACAAAAAAAAGGGATACCTCCCGTCTATCATTTCCATTGATAACATTGAGGAATCCGAAAGAACCACGCCGATGCTCACCACCATCGATATTCCGAAAAAGGAGATGAGTCATCTGGCGTTAACGTTATTATTAGACCGAAAGCGAAAGCACCACACAGAAAATGTGAGGTTAGAGCTTCCCTGTAGATTGATTGAGCGAGAAAGCTGTAGTTATCTATAAAACAACTTATCATGAGTGATAATGATATTCAAAGGTTACCAAAGGTTCTATGATAACGCTAATCTTGTCTTCCTGTTGGGTAATTGTAATTCGGATATCACCTTCACTTGCTTGTTCATAACGATAGAACACATAGGAATCCTGCGTTTCTTCCACTAACACATACCCTTTGTTTTTCATCTGCTTCGCACAGTCCAAAGCCAAAGCTTGTACATTAGATGTAGGATACTCTAATTCAAACGCAAAGCGCTCCTGTGGATGATTACCAGTGACTTCCTTTCCATCTATAGCGTTGACAGCATTTTCGCATATTGCTCGGATGTCATCACTGGTATCCCCTATTACCTTGTAGGATGAAACAATCTCTTTTAGTAAAAATATTCCAGAATCCGTTGCTAGTCCCTGTATAAACACACACAATGCAAAAGCCAATATGTATCCACCTACCAATACCGTTCTGGTCCAGCGATACATATTCCCTGACTTTCTCTGGATCTCGTAATTCTTTATCACCCAACCATAATTGGAATAGTCAAAAGTTGCACCACAATATTGACAGGTACCACCTTCTAAAATATCTATACTACTATTGCAATTATCACATTTATATTCGCGAAGTGCCGTTGAGTTCTTCAAAACAACCTGATCACTTCCGTAAACCTTCAACAACAGCTTCTCATATCTTACCCGGATACGATTTCCATTATAGATCGTCAGTTTCATTAAGACTTTTACATCAACCACATATCCATCGGTTGTTTTTATCGCATTTACAAATTTCACATGGCTGACATTACAATCCACCACATCCTGGTATCCTTCTACTACTTTATCCAAGGAACATTCAGCAAAGGATTTTACTTCCTCTGCACGGCTTGCCATATGAATATTGCGAAGCTTGTACTCTAGATTCTGACAGAAATCCTCTGAAGAAAATGTCGGTACAATGTGCTTAACAATCTCTTCATCTTCATATCGATTCTCGTAGTTTTGAATCCACTTTATTCGCAAAACGAAATACGCGATAGGAAGAGAAACAATACAACCAACACAAATTGGAACTATATCAATGGCAATCGGCATAGCCATAATCGCAAACAATGCATAGGAATCATTGCATCCCATTTGGATACGGACAAATGCAACCACGAGTCCTACAATTGCTGCTACAATTAACAGCCCCACAAGGATACCTAATGTTAGAAATGCACCCTTGGCAGTTTTCAATAGTTTCTTTCCTGCGTTCTCTTCCAATGCAAAACTAGACACCTTTGTTTCAAAATCCTGAACTTCAAACTTAGAACCACAAGCATCACAGCCGTCAATAAAGCTCTCTACCTTTTCCACAAAACCACAATTGGGACATGCTACTTTTCCACCATCGATATTAGATTGCATCATAGATGTTACCCCAATTTCGGATTCTTTCTTTGAATAAATCTTTTTTTCTCCCTTTCGGAACACTCGCTCCACCTGCAGATTACGGCTACTAATTCCAACCAAATGATTACCATCTGCGTTCACATCAAAGTTCGGAAGATCAAATACTGATTTGGACGATTCCTCTGTAATATTCAATTCCATCGTGACGTCCTTACTGTCGAGACGCTTTTTGCTCAATCGCATGCTCTGCCAAAAAGGCTGTGTTACAACCTGAATTAACTTTGTTTCATCCTCTCTATGATTAAAGTAGGTACTGTAATACTCTGGAAACTTTCTCACCATATTAGACATATCATTTTTTGCCTGTTCCATCGCTTATCCTCCTGTATTCTAACTCTATTACAAAATAGCACACTTATAAACATAGTACAAGAAAATAAAGGTGGCAATTCGGTCTATGCCAACCGTAATGCCACCTGTACCATCATAATATCATTCTCATCCCTCGTAACCACAGATGCTGTAATCTCTCCCTCCATCAAATGCATCAGCTGTCTACAGATGTACAATCCCAGACCACTGCCCGGTTTCTTCTCCACGTTACTGCCGCGGAAGAAGCTATCGAAAATATGTGGAAGCTCTTTTTCTTCCAATTGGCATCCCGTATTGGAAATACGAATTACATACTCCTCCGCTTCTCGGGACATCTCTAACCCAATACGTTTTCCATCTCCATACTTAATTGCATTCTCGATAATGTTCTGTAGCACTTCTACCAAACGGTCTCCGTCACCATATACAAGACAATTGCTATATTCACCTATCTCAAAAGCAATCTGGTTCAGCTGCATTTTATCCTGATAATACTCCCGAATCTGCTCTAACACATCCTTGATGTAAAACTCTCCATTTTCCACTTCAAAGTGCAAAAAGTCCTCACTAGAAGCCTTCACAATATCGGAGATGTAGCCTTCAATCTCATCTACCTTCTCATCAATATTACCGGCAATCTCTATTTTCTTCGCCTCATCTTTATAAAGGTTACGACTTAAGGCCTTCGCATACAACTTAATCGCACTAAGTGGCGTCTTGATATCGTGAGAAAGCGACAATAACAACACTTTCTTTTCCCGCTGCAGTTCTAATTCCTTCGCCCGATTCTCTTCTAGGTTTTCACGAAGCAAATCCATACCCCAGACAAAGCGGCCAAACAATTTATCTTTGTTCTCCTGCAACGGAATTGACAAATTACCTTTGGATAGTTCAAATGGTACCTCTGATAGTTGATAAAATGGCTTCAAAACCTTGTTACGCATATAAAACCAAAATGTCAAAACGCAGAAAAATGCGAATACCGCCAAAATATTAAACAAAATGATAATCTGTTGGTTATCTCCTGCATTCACACGATACTCCACCGCATAATAAAACCTTTCCGTCGCAATCATCTTATAATCACTATCATCTCGCAAATCCACATTGAAAAAATCTGATAACACTTGCGATGTCGCATCCATAGAAACAAAAGATATACTCTCAATTCCTTCATATTCTACTCCGGAAGCTACTTCTAACTGCGCAAGGTCCTTAGGGGCTTTTCCATAATCCCTCTCATATTGCTGCAAAGCTTTCTCTATTCGATTAACAGATACTTTGTCTATTCTTCCCTCTTCCCGAAACGATGTCCTCGCAAGGTAAATGTTACCCACACATAAAACGATTCCAAAGATGAGTAAAAAGATGAATAAGAGCCGATTCATTTTCTTCATGTTATAGATTTCTCCTTCTTTCATCTGCATATATTTTAACAAACAATGTGCAGATTTCAACAAAAATCTGCACATTCAAGTTTGGTTTGTCTACAAAAAATATTGCTTATTTAAAATAAAATCCTTGCTACGAATTCCTGTTGTTCACACTGTAGCACAAGTTCAAAACCATGCACATCTGCAATGTTCTTTACAATCGTAAGACCAATTCCAGTTCCCCTTTGTTCATTACGGCTATTGTCACCTTTCACAAAAGGTTTCCATAGTTCTTCCACCGAAATTTCCAATTCACCATCCAACTGATTTCGAATTTCATAGAAATTCTTATCTATCTTAATATCTATCTCTGTATCTGTCGGCGCATATTTGATTGCATTACCAATCAGGTTTTCTATCGCTTGTTCCATGCGCATTTGATTCGCTTCTATTTCGCAAGAACCTTCCACATTTATCCACAGATTCTTATCCGTGGATAATATTTCATATTTTTTCAATATCTTTTGCGTCTGCTCTGCCAAATCCAGAGAATTTTTTTCTGTAACCTGACCGATATTCTCCACTTTTGCAAGCTCTAAAATATTTTCCACCATACCATTCATATATGCTACATGTTCCACAATCAAATCTGCATAATAATCTTTCTTCTCTGTATGCACATTATTGCGGAGATTTTCCGCATACCCGGAAATTGCCATTAACGGCGTCTTTAGATCGTGTGCCATTGCATTGGTCGTTTCTCTGCGATAGGAATCCAACTGGTAATGATTCAACTGCTTCATATATGTGCGATATGCAATAACTGTCGTTATAAGAATAGAAAAAATCAAAAGTACAATGTAAGCAGTTATCACCCATCCCTTATAACTTTTCCACAAATTAATATCTGCTCCTACAACAAGCAGGTATTCTTTCCCGTCATCAACCGTTACAATCTCGCTAAAAACACTTTTCATTCCCCAAAAAGTATTCCTGTCATCCGAATGATAACTGGTCTCCCAGAGAGAATCGATATCAGGATAGGTACCATCTGCATCTAAATATGTTTCTATCAATTCACAACTTACTTCCTGATTCGGATCAATAAACCAAATGGGACCTAATATACCGTAGTTCTCATTTTCTTCCATTTCAAAGTGTCGATATCCTGTTGTATCCTTCGGCGTATAGTCATATTCCTTTAATACCTCTTCTTCACCGTTTTCGTCGTTGATCACCATCTGCATACGCCCCGGAACAAATGTGCCCGCTTTTATATAAACATCCTTTACATCCAAATACGGAGAAGGATCCACGTACAGAGCTTCCTCTGTCATCCCATGCTCTTCATACCATTGATTATAATCAAGAATTGCCTCCTCCATCTCCTTCCAGTCACACTCCAAAACATGGCGTATGCCTCTATCTTCTCTGTTCTTATCTTCCCTAAAAACAATATTGGCAACACATTTTTGTTCCACGAATATTTCTTTTGTATGCACATCATACAGACACGCCTCATACCCATGTACACGTCTGTTATTCAGCTGCCAACGAAGGATTGTTTTCCAGGCAGCTATGCCATCTTCTTTTGTACTTTCTTTTTCAAGACACTGTGTATAGTTTTCGACAGCAGCGTCTGCTAGTCCATTGGTCTGTATCGTAAAATCCCTTTTTGCAACATCACGATAATAGGACACCGCTGTTAATGTTCCTACACATCCAATCAATATTGCAACACATAATCCGATTGCCATGTACTTCGCAAGTATGCGTTGAAAAATAGGTTTTTTCACAATATGCATTTGCTGCGTTTTATTTTTCTTTGACTTTCTTTTTTCGCTCACTTTATTCCTCCAGTTTGTATCCCTTGGTTATCACAGTCTTAATCTGTCCGCCGGCACTACCAAGTGCCTTCCGAAGTTTCTTCACATGGTTATCCACCACGCGCTCATTTCCTTCGAAATCATATCCCCACATTCTTGTAAGAAGCGCTTCTCGTTCCACCACACGGTTTTGGTTTTCCATTAAGTACTTAAGAATCATGAATTCCTTTGGCGGCAACTCCACACTCACACCATCCGCCTGCACCTGAAAAGTTGCAGGATTTAGGGAAATGCTGCCACAGGTAAGCGCATCAACTCCTACCATCCCCTTGGCACGTTTTAGAATCGCATTGACTTTAGCGAGTAACTCTGCCAACGAAAACGGCTTCACGATATAATCATCGCAGCCTAATTGATAACCGTACAAAATATCTTCTTCTCTTCCTCTTGCCGTTAGAAAAATGATGGGACAAATACTTTTCCTTCGGATTTCACGACAAATGGTAAAGCCATCTACACCCGGTAGCATAATGTCTAACAAGACAAGATCAAATTCCTGCTCGTAGATCATCTCCATCCCTTCATCGCCATCCTTTGCAGAATGTACAATAAATGCGGGATCCTTTTTCTCAGAAAAATAATCTTCAATAATCTCTCTGATATACTTGTCATCCTCTACTAACAAAATGTTGTATTCCATCCCTTTTTCCTCCTTTCAAGAGATACGTTACGAAAGTCATGTGTCCTTTGTGTATCCATAATTATAAATTCCCCATCAACATCCGTCGATGGGGAATTTCACTCATCCATTCATAATTTCTTTCATTACTCATTAATCAAACCGATATCCCACGCCCCATACCGTCTGGATACGTTCCGGCTTCTTTGGGTCTTTTTCAATCTTTTCCCTTAACCACTTCATATGCACTGTCAAGGTCTGCGGTTCACTTTCACTGTCAAAGCCCCAGATTTTATTAAACAGCTCCTCCTTTGGAAGCACTTTCCCCTTATTTTCTAACATATAAATGAGTAGGTCTAGTTCCTTCGAAGTAGTGGTAAGCTCCATTCCGTCTACATATAACCGTCTGCCAATTTTATCTAAGCGGATATTTCCGTCTACAATTTCATCAGTTGAATATCTACGCTTAAAAATACCTGCAATTTTCGCAATTAAGATATCAATGTCATAAGGCTTTTCAATATAATCATCCGCGCCAAGCATAAGTCCATTCAGCTTATCTTCCTTTGCATTCTTGGCACTGACAATAATAATCGGTGTATTCGAATTCTCTCGAATCTTACTGCACACACCAAATCCATCTATGCCCGGTAGCATAATGTCAAGCACCACTAATTTGGCACCTTCTTCTTCATATACCTGCAATGCTTCCTCACCGGACACAGCGAGATACACATCATATCCTTCTGCTTCTAGAAAATCCTGAAGCAAACCGCCAATTTCTTCATTGTCTTCTACAATTAAAATATCCATGATTTCACATCCATTCTGTAATCATATGCACAATTTCCCCTGTGCACTAGCATAATGTAAGGTGTCTGTTAATAAAGAAATAATGAAAACAGGTCAAAGAATTCATCCCTGACCTGCAAATTCATTTTTAATATAGCTACTCGTTAATAACATCCAACTTTGATAGATTCACACCTGACGCAGTAAGGATTACCTTCAGCTCAATATATCTGACTCTAATTGCCTTATATACCTCAGAATCTTTTTCAGCCAATACCATATAACTTTGGAGCCTTGAAAACTCTTCTATATTCTTCTGTAGTAATTCTTTATCTGACATGCCTTCCATCCTTCCACCGCCTTTCTACCAATATCGGTATTATAGCGGATTATACAATACGTAAAATCATCATACGATATAACACCTTCATTGTAATCATATTCAATTCTTCCGTAATATCAACATGTAACATCTACCACTTATGCACATATTGAACATAACATAATTGGACAATTATCTCAAGTATATTGTTGCTATAACTTTAGTTTCAAAATGTACAAAATATAGTAATCTGAAAACTACCATCCCATTTCTACAAGCCAGTTATTCACCTTGCGTTCGCGGTCCTTCTTTCCTGTTTCCGAAGAACTTGTATCACCTTTTTCTAGCTTCAATTCACCCTTTATATTACCATCAACGATATACAAGATTCTACTACAATTTGCAGCAACCTTCATATCATGAGTAACCAACATAATCGTAGTACCCTCTGCATTGATACGGTTAAGCATCTCCATAACCTCATCAGAAGAACTGCGATTAAGCGCTCCCGTCGGTTCATCTGCAAACAAAATCTCCGGTTTATTCATCAAACTTCTACAAATGCAAGCTCTCTGCAACTGTCCGCCAGACACCTCTGTGATATCGTTATCTGCAATGTCACTAATCTCAAGCTTACGCATCAATTCTTTGCAATAGTCGTTGATTTCTTCCTTGCTGCGACCACCCTTATCGGTCTGATAGGCCGGTAACAAAATGTTATCCATCACAGATAAGTTTTTCAACATGTGCATCTGCTGGAAGATAAATCCCATGCCATTTAACCTTACTTTTGCAAGGTCGGTTTCACTTAAATCCGTAATCTTCTTGTCTGATAATAATACCTCTCCTGCTGTTGGTCTGTCCATTCCCGACACGCTGTATAGAAGAGTCGACTTTCCGGAACCGGAAGGTCCCATAATCGCTACCATCTCACCTTCTTCGATATTAAAATTTACATTCTTTAGCACATTATTCTGTCTTTTATTCGTAATATATGTCTTACACAAATCTTTTACCTGTAATGCATTTGCCATGATTTTTACCTCCAATTAATTCTCTTTCTAGCTAGTTTTCTAAACCTTCTTCTTTCTCTTCCACCACGAGTGGTGTGCGAAACATCACTCCGCATCCTTCATACAGTCAACACTTACTTTTCGAACCTGCAACATAGTAATCACGCAAGCAACCACTGTTGCCGCCCAGATTACCACCGGATATAACACATAAATCTCTAATGGATTGATTACAAATTCTATCTTGCTCGCACCCATAAACTTGAATATCTCGCCGGAAGTCAACTGGGTAAATGGGGTTCCGGTTACTGTTCCAAGCAACATACCAAAGAACAATACCAATGCCATTCTCTTTGTCTGCCAGCTCATGATTGCACCATTGGAAAATCCGATTGCCTTTAGCATTCCCATTTCCCCTTGCTCACGAATTAGGAACATTTTTTGCATCAATACCATAACGAGAATGTTGATGATTATAACAAGAGTCATAATCAGTGTTTTCACCGGCTTTAACATATCGGAAATCCCACCAATCATTCCATCGATAAATTCTTCTGTGGTCAGAACTTCCGCCTCTGGCATTTCCTCTTTTACCTTGTCTATGATTTTCGCAACTTCTTCCTTGGACTTATCACCCTCTAACACCACCTGTACACCAAAGGCTCCGGAAACTGCCGCAAAATCTGTATCAGCTTCTTCTGTAAATCGGACTCCTTCACCCATGTTGTTCATGCTCTGATAAAGGGCTGTCACAATAAATGGTCTCTCTTCACCAAACATATTAATATAAATGGTATCACCAATCTGTGCATCAATCTTTTCTGCTACTAAATGGGTAATAGCAACCTCATTTTCTTCCTTTGGAGCCACGCCTTCCTCATACATATAGGCTTCCGTATCGGATCCAAGGCCCATCAACATCATAGAATTATAAGATAATTCACCTTTACTAACTTTGTATTTGTATAACACCTCTGTAAATGTGTAATCTACAGGCACATCTATAGCTTCCAATCGTTCTTGCAACTCATCCAGATAATCCTCATAAACCTGTCTGTCAGCTGTTGCTACATTTTCTTCCACACGACTTTGTTCCAAAAGGAAGAAGTCACATGGCGCAAGGCCAAACCATGCAGCCACCTTTTCTGATTGCAAGGTATTGATGGTATTGGCCGGCATTACCACAAGCCAAACACCAATCATACCGGTAATTACTAACACAATATATTTCTTCAACTCACAAAGCACATCATTGATCGCCATAAATGTAGTAGGTCGCATTTTACTCTTACTCAAACTAAGAATGCTCTTCTTCTCAAAACGCTCACCGTTGTTGCCACTTCTTATGGCATCCATCGGTGTCACCTTCTTGATTCGACCTGTACTAAGATAAGCAAACCATACAATTACCAACACTACTACCACACTAACAATTCCCGCAGTCAGATAGCTGTTATCCCCCGACTCTACCACAATGTTTTTCACTACATTGGAAACAAGCAAATTCGTAAATGGAACACTAACAAAAAATCCAATTACCGCACCAACAATGGAAATCACCAGATACTTTACCACATACAAGGAACGGATAGATTTGTCCGGCATACCAATTGCCTTCATGATACCAATTTCCTTGTAGTCTTCATTTACAGTAAAGAGAATAGTAAAGCGAAGCATAATAGCAGAAATCAGGATAAGACAGATACTTACCGCCAGCAAAATGCCTGCAATTATCATATCCATAATGTAAGTGGTACGAATAATACCCATATCTCCATTAAAAAGAACGTAAAATCCCTGATCTACGTACTCCTGATAGAATGCATCCACATCCTCTGTATAGACACCATACATTTTCTGGGATACAAACTCACCGTTCTCAATTAGGTCTTCATAATCCTTCTGACTAATCAACACGCGGGCCATACCCATCATCTCACCACCTAGGATGACGTCCTTGATTGTTCCCTTTACAGTGAACTTCTTCTTGTAGTCTCCAGATTTGATGTAAATGCTATCTCCAATCTGAAAATTTTCACTTAACAATTTCTTTGGAACGTACATCTCTCCTGCTCCGATGTCTGTCAAGGTTTGATTCTCCTCATCGAAATATGTCTGTTGATCACTCTCAATACTAAACACTGTAAGGGTATTGATAAGCTCCAATTCAGAATCGCCAACATTCTCAAGCTGGTCCTCAAAAATCATCAAACCATCATCCACCTCGTAGTGGGAAATTTTTTCATTTTCTTCTAAAAATGCCTCCAGTCTCAAATCATTGTCTGTTGGCTCTCCATTGATTCCGCTCATGGTGTTAATGAGATAATCACATACACCTGACACCTCAAAATAGTGATCAAGTCCTGTTGTAATAACCTTCATATTGTTGACACTTGCCGCAATAAATGTAGTAGCAAGCATAACAAAAATCAGCAGAATGAAATTCATGGATTTCTTACGTTTTAAGTCTTTTTTTAATATCTTTGCGTTCATGATGTGCTCCTTTCTTACTTTCTGCTGATAGAATACAATGGAA
Organism: Lachnospiraceae bacterium; assembly: GCA_045537735.1. Taxonomy (GTDB): domain Bacteria; phylum Bacillota; class Clostridia; order Lachnospirales; family Lachnospiraceae; genus CAG-590. Next base: position 1,169 of record JAZSPZ010000002.1, on the reverse strand, counting down.
ATTATTAAATAGTCCTTAAATGGACTTACCTCAATTTCACAAGCAAATTCTACACTTTTTTTCAATTCTATGTTATATTATATTTTAGGGAAATAAAAGAGCAATTTCCATCGATTTTATAGAGATGAAGAAATTGCTATTACATAAGAGGAGGATTTCATATGGGATTGAATTTTAGAAAAAGCTTTACTATTTTACCAGGGGTTAAGATTAATCTCGGAAAGAAAAGTGCCAGCATATCGATTGGAAAAAGAGGTGCTCGTCACACGATTAGTACTACAGGAAAAAGAACGACTACAATTGGACTTCCTGGTACAGGATTAAGTTATACGCACAATCACACTTCTGCTAAGAAGAAGAAAAAAAAGAAAGAATCAGATGAAGATTAATCTCTTATGAACACAAAAGGGAAAGAAGTCTCGACAAGTATTGGTAATTACCTCTCTTATCTTGACTTCTTTCCCTTTTATTATAAACAACCATCCTACATTTTTCTCTACAATTTCTTTTCATAGCAAAACCAATGATGATCGTACAAGTCACAATCTCCGCAATGCGTAAAATTCAACTTAGCGTAAGAACGAAGGGCACGCTCATTTCCTGGACTCACAAGAAAATGCACCGCCTTACATCCCCTCTTTTTCAATTTTTCCATTGCACCTACCAAAAGAGTTCTCGCCACGCCCTGATTCTGATAGTTTTCCTTTACCACCAAACGTGCCAATTCTGCCACAGGTAGCAATTCCTTCGACCAACAGGATAAAGTCTCTACCGCTTTGTCATCATCCACCGAAATAGCTCCTACAATTTCTCCTTCTTCCGTCTTGATGCAGAACAAATCTCCACGCTCATAGTCCCCTTTTGTAATTTCCGCATTTGGATAGTCCAATGACCAAGTGCAGCCATCGGTTCCGATAGCTGCACTATATAATGCGGATATTTCATTGATATCTTCCTTTGTTGCTTTTGCAAAATATAATTCCATATCTCTATATCTCTTTCTATTTCATCCAGTGTAAATGCATGCAGACCTTATAACATACTGCATAAGCACGATATTGTAAACATACACCATAAGCAGGTAATCTTTCATCGTCGGCACTTAACGAAAGGTTTTACCTTGAGTTTAGTACCGTTACGATGAAAGAAAAGTGCAAACGTCCTGCGTT
>JAZSPZ010000004.1:0-15299 GCA_045537735.1 Lachnospiraceae bacterium | reverse complement strand
TGTTTGTTAAAGATTTGTGTATAGTAATTTATGCTAATGCAACGATATTGATATTATCAGGAGTATGTAGGGTGGTGCATTTGGCAAAAAGGAAATCAATGCATAGTAAAATTGAAATTCAATAGACCAACAACTTTCAGTTTGTCGAAGTGCGTAATCCTAAGCTGTAGGATTACTAAAAATTAAAAGTAAAAACAATATAATAAATAATAAAAAAGGAGACATACATATGGAATTAGAAAAAATGGGACAGCTTGCGAAAGCAGCATCAAGAAGTTTAATGAAATTAACACAGACAGAGAAGAATGCTTGTCTTGTAGCTGTGGCAAGAAACTTGATTGAGAATACGGAAAGAATTTTAGAAGCAAACAAGAAAGACTTAGAAAATGGTATCACTAACAACATGCCAGAGTCCTTACAGGACCGTCTTCGTTTGACAGAAGACCGTATTGAAGGAATCGCGGAGGGTGTTAGACAAGTGGCAGCACTAGATGATCCTGTAGGAGAGGTTTTATCTATGAAATCCCGTCCTAACGGACTTATGGTTGGTAAAAAGAGAGTACCATTAGGCGTTATCGGTATGATTTATGAATCTCGCCCTAATGTAACAGTGGATGCATTTTCTCTTTGCTTTAAGACTGGTAATGCTGTGATACTACGCGGTGGTTCTGACTGCATTTATTCTAACATCGTGCTTGTTGATATTATTAAGAAGTCATTGGAGGAAAATCATGTAACGCCTGATGCAGTGTTCTTATTAGAGGATACCAGCCGTGAGACGGCTACAAAGATGATGCAGATGAACGAATACATTGATGTATTAATCCCACGTGGTGGAGCGGGTCTTATTCGTTCTGTTGTACAGAATGCGACTGTTCCTGTAATTGAAACTGGTACTGGTAACTGTCATGTATATATTGATTCATCAGCAGATGTGGAAATGGCAGTGGATATCGTTAAAAATGCGAAAATGCAGCGTCTCGGCGTATGTAATGCCTGTGAGTCCCTAGTGATTCATAAAGATATTGTGGATGCTGTTGCACCTAAGATTATTGCTGCTTTGAAGGAAAAGGATTGTGAAATCCGTGGAGACGAAATGATGCAGTCCTATGATTCTTATGTGATTCCAGCAACGGAAGAGGATTATGCAACAGAGTACTTGGATAAGATTATCTCTGCAAAGGTGGTTTCTTCTGTGGATGAGGCAATTGAGCATATTAATGCAAATTCCACGGGACATTCTGAGTCTATTGTAACGAAGGATTACGACAATGCACAGAGATTCTTGAACGAGGTGGATTCCGCAGCAGTATATGTCAATGCATCTACCAGATTTACAGATGGATTTGAATTTGGATTCGGCGCTGAGATTGGAATTAGTACCCAAAAGCTTCATGCAAGAGGACCGATGGGATTAGAAGCACTTACAACAACCAAGTATATTATCTATGGTAACGGACAGGTAAGACCATAACGAGGTGATATTTATGTTTCAAAATAATAGAATTTATGCCATTTCTATGGTTGTTCAAACATTTTTACCATGGTTAGTAATCATCTTCGGTATATGTTTTATGAATTACTTTTGGGAAAGTAGTGATGCTTACAACAGTGGTAATTACAGTAATGACTACTTGGAGTATCAATCTTTACAGGAAACGTATGAATTGATAACGAATATTACAACTTGTGTTACCATTGTTACAGAATGGCTTATAGGCGTTGTTATGTTTTTTGTTATGATTATGAAACTTACCGATAAGCAAAGACCAAAGAGGAGTATACAAAATCCATTAGCATGTTGGATATATGCCAACATATGTATATTGGGAACATTCGCGATAAGGCTCTTCTTTCATACATTTACATACGCGATGGGAATATAGAATATGATACATAAAATGTGAAATAAAGGAGTGCAACATGGAAGCAAAATTTACAGGAAGTAAGGATTATGTAGCAAGTGAAGAGTTAATGGCAGCAGTTGATGTAGCAATTGCACTACAGAAACCATTATTGATTAAGGGAGAGCCTGGAACTGGTAAGACAATGCTTGCGGAAGCTATCAGCCAGTCTATGGATAAGGAGCTATACATTTGGAATATCAAGTCTACTACAAAGGCACAGGATGGTTTATATGTGTATGATACCATTCAAAGACTATACGATTCCCAATTTGGAGAAGAGGGTGTAGATGATATTGCGCACTATATTAAGCTCGGAAAACTTGGCGAAGCATTCAAGGCGGAGGAACAGGTAATTCTTTTGATTGATGAGATTGATAAAGCTGACTTAGAGTTCCCTAATGATTTGTTATGGGAGCTTGACAAGATGGAATTCTACATCCATGAGACAAAGGAAACAGTGAAGGCAAAGGTTCGTCCAATTGTGGTGATTACATCGAATGCAGAGAAGGAGTTGCCAGACGCATTCCTTAGAAGATGTATTTTCCATTATATCGCATTTCCGGACAGAGAGCAGATGGCAGAGATTGTGAATGCGCATTTTGAGAATTTAGAAGAGAATATATTAAAGAATGCTTTGGATACTTTCTATTGGATTCGCTCTATTAAGGATATCCGAAAAAAACCAAGTACATCAGAATTGATTGATTGGATTCGCGCTTTGACACTTAGTGGAATCTCAACAGATAAGCTTCGCGAGGAATTACCATTTATCGGGGTACTTTTGAAGAAAGATGAAGACTTGGAAGCATTGAAGAAGGCGAAATTATACTAAAAGTAGAATGGAGAAGCTATGTTTATAGATTTCTTTTATACATTGAAAGCGAAAGGCTTGGATATTTCCATGACAGAATGGCTGACATTTATGGAGGCACTAGACAAGGGACTGGTAGATTCTAATTTTAGTCAGTTTTACTATGTGAGCCGTATGATATTGGTAAAGTCTGAGTCTGACTACGATAAATTTGATATGGCATTTATGGAGTACTTCAAGAATATTCAGTCCGAGGATGCAATTCCACAGCAATTAAAGGACTGGTTAGATAAAGGCGAAGAGATGGAGGTTGACCATCAAAATGCAGAGATGTATGCCTTTAACCAGCAACGCAATGCTGCAGAGGTAAAAAGAATGTTCCGTGAACGCTTGATGGAACAAAATTCAGAGCATAACGGTGGTAATCACTGGATTGGTACTTCCGGTGGTTCTGCATTTGGACATCATGGACGAAATGTTGGTGGTATTCGTATTGGTGAACAGGGTGGTATGCAGAGTGCATTCCAGGTTATGAGTGAACGAAAATACGAAGATTTCCGCAATGACCGTGTTCTTAACATGCGCCAGTATCAGGTTGCATTTCGCCGTTTGCGTCAGTATTCATCTAGATTAGATGTACCAAAGACGGAATTGGATATTGATAAAACCATCGATAAGACCTGTAATAACGGCGGATATTTGCAGTTGGAATTTGACCGTCCTAGAAAGAACACAGTAAAATTGTTGTTATTGTTTGACTGCGGTGGAACTATGATTCCATTTATGAATCTCTGTAACGAGTTATTCCAAGCAGTTCATAAGGCAAATCATTTCAAGGATGTTAAGACCTATTATTTCCATAACTGCATTTATTCCAAGGTTTATAAGACTGCAGAGTGCGAAATGGGGGACTGGGTAGATTTGGACTATCTGTTCAAGCACTATGACAAGGATTACAAGGTGATTATTATCGGTGATGCACAGATGGCACCAGAGGAATTGTTTGATAAAAATGGAAATTACAAGGGGCCAAATGATGGACTTTCTGGATATGAATGGTGCCAATTATTGAATAGTAAGTACAAGAAATGTGTTTGGATGAATCCGAGATACCACACACAACGAAGCATGGTTACCTGGATGGAATCAGAGGATGCATTGTCCGAGTTGTTCCATATGTACACCTTGTCAGTGGATGGATTGAAGGAAGCGATTACTTATTTGTTGAAGTCGAAGTAGGAGAACGGATTTGAAAATATTGGTGGATGCTGATGCTTGTCCAGTTGTAAGCATTGTAGAGCGAATTGCAAAACAACATGATATCGATGTGATCTTACTTTGTGATACCAATCATGTACTGCATTCCGATTATAGTGAAGTCAAGATTATCGGTGCAGGTTCAGATGCGGTGGATTTTGCATTGGTAAATCTCTGTAATAAAGACGATATTGTTGTAACCCAGGACTATGGTGTTGCCGCTATGATTCTTGGAAAAGGTGCAGTTGGTATTCATCAAAGTGGAAGATGGTACACGAATGATAATATTGACCGGATGTTAATGGAACGTCATATTAACAAGAAAGCAAGACGTGCTAAGGGGAAACATCATATAAAAGGACCTGCAAAACGAACCGAAGAGGATGACAGGCGGTTCGAAGAGTCTTTCGTGAGATTGATTGAGAAGATGGGAATGAATGTATAAGAGGACGATGAATAATGAAATCAAAGAAGAAAATGATTATCATAACAATATGTATAATAACATTTATTAGTTTTTGCTACTGGCAAAATAACGCCTTAGAAGTAACAAACTATACATATTCTTCCGACGAAATCCCATCGAGTTTTAATGGATATCGCATTGTTCAGATATCCGACTTGCATAATAAGAATTTCGGCAAACAACCGAATCGTTTAATCAAAAAGATTCAGGGGCTACAACCAGACATGATTGTGATAACAGGAGATATTGTAGATAGCAACCACACAAATATAGAAACAGCAATTGCATTTCTTGAAGAAGCAGTATCAGTAGCACCTTGTTATTATATAACGGGTAATCATGAATTGTGGTTAGAAGAAGAAAAAAGAACTGATTTGATGAATAAAATTGAAAAAACCGGAGCTTTGATATTAGATAATGAAATGATGCCGATATCCGCAAAAGATGCTTCATTTACATTGGTTGGTTTGGATGATGCAAGTTTACTTGGTACTACATTGCATGAGATGACGAAGGATATTTCGCAAGAAGAGTTTGTTTTACTATTAGCACACGAACCGCAATACTTTTTGAATTACGGTAAAGAAAACGTTGATTTGATTCTGTCCGGTCATGCCCATGGCGGCCAGGTGCGATTACCGTATGTTGGTGGTCTTGTTGCCCCAGGTCAGGGATTTTTACCGGAATATACAGAAGGCTTACATGTAGAAAATGATGTATCCATGATAATTAGTCGTGGACTTGGTAATAGTATCATTCCGATACGAATATTTAACAGACCTGAGATTGTATGCATAGAATTACAATCTCAATAATTTACTTAGATTATAATTACGAATTCTAACGAGTAATTGATATAGAAGATTAAAGATGAGGTCACATATGAAGAAGATTGCTATTATTGTAGGAAGCATTTTGTTAATCATTATCATCGGAATGCTTTGTATGCATGGAAATGAAAAAGATACCGAAGTCACCAAAGAACGTACGCGGGTTGGTTTTATTTATAATGGAACGATTGGTGACAAGGGCTGGGGGCAATCTCATTATGAGGGGATTAGCAAAAGTGCAAAAGAATTAAATCTTGCAATTACATATAAAGAAAATGTTCCGTTTGATGATTCTTGTATGACTGTCATGCAGGATATGATTGATGGCGGCTGTGAGATTATAATTTGCAATTCATTTGATTATGGTGATTATATTTTAAAGGTAGCGAAAGAGAATCCGGAGATTAAGTTCTATCACGCAACCGGTGTCCGGATTGATAAAAATGTTTCAACATATTTCGGAAGAATTTATCAGATGCGATATCTTAGCGGAATCGTTGCAGGTATGCAAACAGAGAGTGATTCGATTGGTTATGTTGCCGCCTTTCCGATTTCTGAAGTGAATCGTGGAATTAATGCATTTACATTAGGTGTTCAATCTGTAAATCCAAATGCTACAGTTCATGTCGTCTATACTGAATCCTGGACTGATTATGATGCTAATTCAGATGCAGCTAAGCTTTTATGTGATGAATATAATGTGGATATTCTAACAATGCATTGTGATACGGTTGCACCTTTGGATGTGGCAGAAGAAAAGAAAATTTGGTCTATAGGATATAACATGGATAATAGCAAGCAGTATCCGGATAGCTTTCTAACTGCAGCTGTGTGGAATTGGGAGGCCTATTATACGCCGCAATTATTAAAGTGTCTGCAAGGGAAATTTCAGGCACAACAATATTGGGAAGGTGTAGAAACCGGAATTGTATCCTTATCTCCACTTACTTCTAATGTAAAAGAGGAAATTCATGATGTTATAAAAGAAAAAGAACAAGAATTATATCAAGGTAAATTTGATGTATTTTATGGTCCAATTACTGATTCGGATGGTAACGTCAGAATTCGGGAAAAAGAAAATATGTCAGACGATGCAATGCTTAATAGATTTGATTGGTATGTGAAAGGAGTACATGTTCATGAAGAGTAAAATACAATTAAGAATTCTACTTCCGATTATAAGTGTATTTCTTTTTATTCTAATTGTCGCTATTATCACTATGAGTGGTGTAAAGAAAGATAAAAAATTACGAGTAGGTTTTGTTATGACAGGAACGATAACGGAACAGGGTTGGAACAAATTACATTATGATGGCATCAAGAACGCTTGTGAAGAATTAGACGCCACATTAATTGTTAAAGAGAATATCAAAGAAAATGAAAGTCAATGTGAACAGGCCATTCATGAATTAGCCAAAGAAAATGTGAATGTCATCATATTATCAAGCTATGGATATGCCACAGAAGTTGCGGATGTTACGAAGCAATATCCGGATATTACCTTTTATTCGGAATCCTTTGATCATGGTGACTCCGGTATTAACAGCTATTTTGCACGTATGTATCAGGCAAGATACTTATCCGGAATCATTGCCGGTATGCAAACAAAAACTAACGTAATAGGTTATGTTGCAGCTATGGCAAACAGTGAGGTAAATCGCGGAATTAGTGCATTTACACTTGGCGTGAAGAAAGTAAATCCTGACGCAAAGGTAATCGTTGCATGGAGTAATTCATGGGATGATGCTGCAAAAGAAAAAGAGCTTGCCACATCTTTGATTGACGAAAAAAAAGTGGATGTTATTACGTATCATCAAAATCAACCAAATGTCATTGAAATTGCCGAACAAAAAGGAATTGCTTCAATTGGATATCATGAGGCTATTGTTGGAGCATCTGATAATGTTTTAACTTGTGCTGAGTTTCGGTTCGAACCGACCTATCGAGAAATTTTATTAGACTACAATCGCGGAAAAGCAGATATTGTTGATACGTATTGGATTGGTATTGAACAGGATGCAGTCGGCTTAACTACCTATTCTCCAAAGATTACAGAAGATACAATTGCTTTGGTTGAAGATGCAAAGCAACAGATTATCAATGGTTATGACGTGTTTTCCGGGATAATCTACGACACAGAGCACACACTTCGTTGTGGCGAAGGCGAAACGATTAGTGATGAACAGTTGTTAAAATCTTTTGACTGGTATGTAGAGGGTGTAGAATTCTATGAAGAATAAGAGAAAAATCTTAAGTAAAAAAACGATATTAACACTCAGCATATTGTTAGCTATTATGCTTGTTGTAGGAGCTCTTCTTGGTTATAAGATGAATGAAATGCTGAGAGATAATATTGAAGATCAGTTGACTGAACATGCGCTTCTTATTAGTTCGAAAACGGAGCAAACGATTCAGATTCAGTTCACTCAATTGCATAATCTTTCTAACGCAATTCAAAATAGTGATAATTTTGAAACGATATTTCACACCATTCAACAGGAACAGGAAGGGGTTTCAATCGGAATGATTGCATTAGATGGAGAAGTTTTATGCGGTCCACCAATTGAATCGTCAAATTTTCATGGAATTCGTAAATCTTTTCGTGGTGAAAGAGCAGTATCTTATCAAGAAGGCAAGGGACTCATGTTTACAGTTCCGGTATATAGCGGAGAGAATATCAAATATGTTTTGTATAAGTTATATGACGAAGATATATTAAAGGATATATTTGGTATGTCCTGTTATGCCGGGCGTGGTCAGGTTCTGATTGCGAATTCAGAAAATGAAATCATTGTTCCATTCATTTCAGATGAATATGCGGATGATTTCTTGAATGCGAGTCAGATTCAAAAAACATTTCTTTCCATTCAGGATAAAATGAATATTGCAACAGCAGCTAGTAGTTATGTTCAATATCAACGTAATGAATATTTTCTTTTTGTATCAGAACTGTCGAATTACGGACTGTATGTCGTTGGTGTTGTACCGGATGAAGCATTATCCAAAGGAATTATGTATATCACAACCCTTGTATTATGGGTGTTTGGCTTGTTGTTAGTTCTTTTTGTTATCGTAGGTGTGTATCTCTTTATTACTGCTGAAAAAGCACAGGAAAGCGAAGAACTACGTGCTGCAAAGGAAGATGCGGAGTATGCTAATAAGGCAAAAAGTGAATTTCTTGCAAACATGTCCCATGAAATCCGTACCCCGATTAATGCCATTATCGGTATGAATGAAATGATCATCCGGGAGTGTGAGAAAGAAAATATACGCCAATATTCCAATAATATCAAAAATGCCAGTTCCAATTTGTTATCCTTGATTAATGATGTGTTGGATTTTTCAAAGATTGAGGCCGGAAAAATAGAAATTAATAAAGAGGAATACAGATTAAAGGGCATGCTCCAAAATGTTGTCACTATGATTCAATATATGGCAGATGAAAAGCATTTGAAATTTCATATTTCTGTTGATAAGCATATGCCATCTGTTTTATTAGGTGATGTTGATCGAATTCGTCAAATGATGATTAATCTGCTCAATAATGCAATCAAATATACACAAGAAGGTTCTGTTACACTCGATATCACAAAAGAAGAGATATCCCCAAATGAACTCATACTTAAAATTATGGTCAAAGATACAGGAATCGGAATTAAAGAAGATGATTTACAAAACCTATTTGTTAATTTCCAGAGACTGGATATGGACAATAATCGAAGTATTGAAGGAACAGGACTGGGATTAGCTATTACACAAAAATTAGTAGAATGTATGGGGGGACGTATTGAAGTTTCGAGTACTTACAAAGAAGGTTCCACATTTACTTTGTATATACCGCAAGGTATCGTAGATACAACAGAATTAGGAATATTCCGTGTAACTCCAAAGGTGTCACGTTCTGCTTCCTATAGTGAAAGTTTTATTGCACCGGATGCAAACATTCTTGTTGTAGATGATAATGACATGAATCTTTTTGTTTTAGAAAGCCTGTTAAAGACAACTCAGGCAAAGATTACATCTTGTCACAGCGGTCAAGAATGTATCGATGCTATGAAAAAAGAGCATTATGATGTCGTCTTACTGGATCATATGATGCCGCAGATGGACGGAATTGAAACCATCCATCACATTAAAGCAAAAGAGTTAAAGAAAGATTCGATTATTATTGCATTAACTGCGAACGCAATTGCAGGTGCAAAAGAAATGTATCTTTCTAACGGTTTTGATGATTATCTCAGCAAACCAATTGAGATTTCAGAATTGGAAACGATGCTTATAAAATATATTCCTTACAGTAAGGTGTTTGCGGCGAATCAGACAAAAGGTGTTGAAGCATCCCTTTCCTCACAACATGATACAATGCAATCGGATCAAAGCACGGATGAAAAGTCCGAACACGAATATATAGATGAGTCGGTTGGACTTAAATATTGTGCATTTGATAAAGCAATGTACACAGAATTCTTAAAGATGTATTATGAAGCATTTGACGAAAAAACAGAACAACTGAATCAAACATTCGAAAAAGAAAACTGGAAAGATTATATTACCTTTGTACATTCATTAAAATCGACATCCCTTAATATTGGTGCTGTAAAGTTATCAGAATATGCAGCAACTATCGAACAAAAAGGGAAAGAATATCTCGTATCAGGTAAACAGGAAACACTTTCATATCTCGTGACACATCATAAGGATCTCATTAAGCTGTTTTACGATACGATTGCGGAGATACATAGTATGTCATTATAATAAATCATACGCAAAAAGGATTGATTTGTACGCAAATACAGAGTAATAGTATTTAAAATGTTAAGATGTATAACTACAAGAATGAATTGTAAGTTTATATATAAAACAATCGGGTGATATGCATACATTCATTCGGATATATGCATGTTTTTATCAGGGGGGAGTATAAAGATGAAACACTTGAAAAAGAGCTGGTATGTCATTACCTTAATCAGTATAATTGCTGCATTGTTTGTTATGGTTGTATATAACTATGCAGTCTTTAATTCGAATACAGTTCGTAACATGGAAGAGATTTCTTCTACGAATCTTGAACAGGTTGCAGAAGAATTGGAATCTTATCTTGATAAGGGAATGAATGTTGTTCAGACTACAACTGTTGCTGTAGAATACATGATGAATAATCATGCCACATCGAAAGATATTGAAAATTTTCTTGTATATGAATCAAAGCGATATCAGGAAGAAATTGATGAGAATTTTACAGGTATCTATGGTGTATTTAATGATGATTATATTGATGGAATCGGTTGGGTGCCTGATGCTGATTATGATCCCACAACGAGAGATTGGTATACGGTTGCCATGGAAGCAAAAGGAGAACCGGTGCTAATATCGCCGTATCTTGATGCCCAGACCAATACCGTTATGGTTTCTGTCAGTAAGATGTTATCCGATAAAAAAAGTGTTCTTTCGTTGGATATTACAATGGATGAAATCCAAACAATTGCAGAATCTATCAATGTCAATGATATTGGGTATGGTTTTGTAGTTGATAATAATGGCTTGGTTGTTGCGCATAAGGATATTGGAGAAAAAGGAAAGAATTATCTCGCTGATGATTCAGATATGAAAGCATTAGTAGAAAAGATCAAGTTATTGAAAAAAACGCACTTTCAAACAGAGATAAATGGTGAAAAGGTAACAGTATTTTCTGATACAGTAATGGATAACTGGAATGTTATTATGATTGTGAATGATGATATGTTATTCGCAGATTCCTACACAACCTTGCAACAAAATATTCTTGTTTGTAGTGCAATATCACTTTTGATAATCGCTTTCTTTATTATTACATTTATCCGTACAAGCCGTGCATTAGAATTAGATGCGAACAGTACACGTAAAATTGAAGCAATGAACCATAAGATTATTCGTGCTTTAGTTCGTACAATCGATGCAAAAGACCACTATACGAACGGCCATTCTCTGCGCGTGGCTGAGTATTCAAGAGAAATTGCAAGACGCATGAAAAAGTCCGAAAAGGAACAAGAAAACATTTATTATGCAGGTTTATTACATGATGTTGGTAAGATACGTGTTCCCGGAGCAATTATTAATAAACCCGGCAAATTAACTGACGAAGAATATGAGCAGATCAAAGTACATCCGGTTACCAGCTACCATATCTTAAAAGATATCTATGAGGATAACCAAATTGCGCTTGGAGCGAAGTTTCATCATGAACGCTATGATGGCAAGGGTTATCCGAATGGTTTAATGGGAGAGAATATTCCTGAAATTGCCAGAATCATTGGCGTAGCTGATACATATGATGCAATGGCAAGTAACCGAAGCTATCGTAAAGCATTGCCGCAGGATGTGGTGCGTTCTGAAATCATGAAGGGAAAAGGATTCCAATTTGATCCGGAAATTGCAGATATTATGCTTCAGATGATTGATGAAGACAAATCATATTCTCTTAAAGAGGCTGTAACCGATCATAAAAAGGTCTTGGTTGTGGACGATGAGCCAATGAATATTAAAATGATTGAGTTTATCATGAAGGAAGAACCGATGTATGAAATTATCGGTGTTAATAGCGGAGCACAGGCGTTAGAAGTCTTAGCGCAAGAGGATATTAATCTTATATTATTAGACTTGGTTATGCCTGAGATGGACGGATTTGAAGCTTTGGAAAAAATACAAGAGAAATATACAATTCCCGTCGTATTCATGACAGGTGATAAGAATCTTGAAACTTTAGAAAAAGCTGCCGAATATGGAGTTGAGGATTACTTAACGAAGCCATTCCTACCATTAGCGTTAAAAGAGATTATGCGTAGCATTTCTAACTAATTATAATTCATTTTATGATAGTTAAGGATTTACCCGGTAACAAAGTTAATTTGTTGTCGGGTTTTTCTTTTTAAGATTCTGATATAAATGCTGTGCTTTTTTGTTTGAAAACATTGATTTTTAAAATGATTTTTTGTATACTGTATCTTGTATTTTTATGTTTTGAAAACAACTATATTTTGATGAATGGGAATATATGTATTTATAATTGATACATTTGATGCAGTATATGACTTATAATTTATCGGATTGGAGAATGATATGAGAACTGAACCTAATATCAACGAGATAGAAGCAAAAAAGCAAAAAGAAATTATGGAGCGATTAAAGATTCGAATTGCTGATAAGTCTAAGGAACTTGGTCGTCCGCTTACCTATTGTAGTGTATGTTTTGGATGTCAGATGAATGCTAAGGATAGCGAAAAGCTAGAGGGTATCTTAGAAACCATCGGTTATGTGCGTTCTGAAAGTGAAGATGCAGATTTCCTGATTATGAATACCTGTACGGTCCGTGAAAATGCAAATCTACGTGTATATGGTAGACTTGGACAGCTTAAGAAATATAAGAAGAAAAATCCTGATATGATGATTGCTTTATGTGGCTGTATGATGCAGGAAAGTCTTGTGGTAGAGAAGATTAAGCAGAGCTATCGCCATGTAGATATCATTTTTGGTACCCACAATGTGTTTAAGCTTGCTGAATTAATCGAGAATAAGTTGAATTCCAAAGGAATGGTGATTGATATATGGGAAGGAACCACAGAGATTGTGGAGGATTTACCAAGTGAGAGAAAATACAACTTCAAATGTGGTGTCAATATCATGTTTGGTTGCAACAACTTCTGTACCTATTGTATCGTACCTTATGTACGCGGTAGAGAACGCTCAAGAAAGCCTGAAGATATTATTGCAGAGATTCAGGCTCTTGTAGCAGATGGTGTAGTTGAAGTCATGTTGCTAGGACAGAATGTGAATTCGTACGGTAAGAATCTGGAGAATCCAATTTCCTTTGCGCAGTTATTAGAGCAGGTAGAGGCTGTGAAAGGATTACAACGAATCCGTTTTATGACTTCACACCCAAAGGATTTATCGGATGAATTAATTGCTGTCATGGCAAAGTCGAAAAAGATTTGTAAGCATTTGCACCTACCGATGCAATCAGGAAGCACGAAGGTATTAGCAGATATGAATCGTCGTTACACCAAGGAAGATTATCTTTCTTTGGTTGATAAGATTAAAACTGCGATTCCTGATATATCACTTACTACAGATATTATTGTAGGTTTCCCAACAGAGACAGAAGAAGACTTTAACGAGACATTAGATGTAGTGAGAAAAGTTCGCTTTGATTCTGCATTTACATTTATCTATTCTAAGCGTACCGGAACCCCTGCAGCAACGATGGAATTTGCTTCCACAGAGGAAGAGATTAAAGAGCGCTTTGATCGATTATTGAAGGAAGTACAAGACATTGCAAAAGAGACCTGTAGTAAGGACCAAGGACAGGTTTTAGAAGTATTAGTAGAAGGTGTGGACGAACAGGATGCAAGTTTGTTGACAGGTCGTTTGTCCAATAATATTTTGGTTCATTTTCCGGGAGCTGAATCCTTGATTGGAACATTCCAGAATGTGAGACTGATTGAAGCAAAAGGATTTTATTATCTTGGCGAACGTATAGATAACAATTTAGATTAAATAATAAAAATAGGAGAGAAATTATGGAGAATATGATTGGATTTTTAATTTGTATACTAATCGGATTGGTAATGTTAATCAGTGGAGTGATTATTCTTCTTGTTTTTAAAAAGAAGAGAAAGAAATATTGCGATACAGTAATAGGTGTATCTACCACATTTGCAAGTGCGAAGGAAGCGGTTCCTGATGACGGAATACGAAGAACATATAATTGTGGTGTATTTGAATATGAGTATCAAGGGAACATCTACCATATAAACTCTTTGGTTAGCACAACCGGCAATGTAAAAATCGGCAAGAAAAAGAAGATATATGTAAATCCAAATCAACCGGATGATTGTATGATTGATGCTTGGGTATATGTTTTTACGGCAAGTATATTAATTGCAATTGCATTATTATTTGTTCTTATAAGTTTTATAGTTCTATAATTTTGGGGGAAGGAAACGCTATCATATGGCAACAACAGATATCATTATAACGATTGTATTATTCATGGTTGCATGTGCTATGTTTTTACTTAGCTATCTACAGTTCAAGGAGAAGATGATTTTACTTAACAATGCGTGGATATATGCGTCTAAAAAAGAACGTGAAACAATGAATAAAACACCACATTACAGACAATCCGGAATTGTATTTTTGTTAATCGGTCTTAATTTTTTGATAGATGCAATTGGTTGTATATTACATAACGCAGATTTGATGTTATATGCAGTTATAATTATAAGTGTAATTGCTGTTATATATGCAATTGTATCGAGCATTCGGATTGAAAAGAACAAAAAATAATAGAAGATTACATATTACGATTGACGAATGGAGAAAAAATAGATGGAAAAAGTTTGTGAATTTTTAAAAGAAGCAACTTGCGAATAATCCGAAAAATTATATTGATTATTTGGAAAGAATCTAATATGCGTTGATGGCATACTTTAATGGAAATATAAAATTGATAGATGATGACATTTTTGAATTGCAAAAGCCAAAATGATATCTCAATCAAATCCGATGAAAATAATAAGTGGATTTTAATCTCATGGCGAGATTGAAAGCATTCGAAAATTTGAAGTTGATGGAGGATAATATATGGTTTTACTTGTGATAGATGCACAGATTTGGCTTACAAATAAAGATCTATATTGTTATGAGAGATTTGTTAACGGAACAAAAAAGGTTATAGAAGCAGCTCGCGAGAATAACATAGAAGTTATTTATGTGCAACATGATGATGGACCGGGAACCGGTTTTTCAAAGGATGATGCTGAATTTGAAATCAATCAGGAGTTCTATCCTCAAGAAGGCGAGAAACGATACATAAAGACAGTAAGTAGTGCTTTTCAAGGAACTGGATTAAAAGAGTACCTTAAAGATGAAGATACGGTTGTTGTCGTAGGATTATTAACAAACTTCTGTATGGATGCCACAATAAAGTCTGCGTTTGAAATGGGGCTCAAGGTAATTATCCCAGAGGGAACAAATACTACTTTTGATAATCC
>JAZSPZ010000051.1:0-34104 GCA_045537735.1 Lachnospiraceae bacterium | reverse complement strand
CTATTCATCCCTATGTCAAGACTTGGTAAGGTTCTTCGCGTTGCATCGAATTAAACCACATGCTCCACCGCTTGTGCGGGGCCCCGTCAATTCCTTTGAGTTTCAACCTTGCGGTCGTACTCCCCAGGTGGAATGCTTATTGCGTTAACTGCGGCACCGACCCGTATCGGGCCAACACCTAGCATTCATCGTTTACGGCGTGGACTACCAGGGTATCTAATCCTGTTTGCTCCCCACGCTTTCGTGCCTCAGCGTCAGTTTCAGTCCAGAAAGCCGCCTTCGCCACTGGTGTTCTTCCTAATATCTACGCATTTCACCGCTACACTAGGAATTCCGCTTTCCTCTCCTGTACTCTAGCTCCGCAGTTTCAATTGCAAGCCCTGAGTTGAGCTCAGGGGTTTCACAACTGACTTGCGGTGCCGCCTACGCACCCTTTACACCCAGTAATTCCGGATAACGCTTGCCCCCTACGTATTACCGCGGCTGCTGGCACGTAGTTAGCCGGGGCTGCTTAGTCAAGTACTGTCCTTGTTCTTCCTTGCTGATAGAAGTTTACGAACCGAAATTCTTCGTCCTTCACGCGGCATCGCTGCATCAGGGTTTCCCCCATTGTGCAATATTCCCCACTGCTGCCTCCCGTAGGAGTCTGGGCCGTGTCTCAGTCCCAATGTGGCCGTCCATCCTCTCAGACCGGCTACTGATCGTCGCCTTGGTGAGCCGTTACCTCCCCAACTAGCTAATCAGTCGCGGGCCCATCTCATACCACCGGAGTTTTTCCTACTGAATGATGCCATTCTGTAGGCTTATGCGGTATTAGCGTACATTTCTATACGTTATCCCCCTGTATGAGGTAGGTTACCCACGCGTTACTCACCCGTCCGCCACTCAGTCACCCATTAGTCATTCCGAGGAAATCCTTGGTGGGTGCTTCGTTCGACTTGCATGTGTTAAGCACGCCGCCAGCGTTCATCCTGAGCCAGGATCAAACTCTCATATTAAAAAGTTGATTCTGTTCATGATTACCTTTCTGGCTAATCAATCCCTTTTACTGTTTGGATCGTTTTACTAAACGTTCTCTTGAAAATCTTTTAGAATTTTCAGGGTTGTTTTGTTGTTTAATCATCATTCAGTTTTCATTGTTCTTCGTCCATCGCCTTTCGTGGCGACAACTTCTAAATAGTAACACTTTCAAATTGTATTGTCAACAACTTTTATTGTATTTATTTCAATACAATAATACTATTAGCATTTCTTCGTATGTCATATCATTTCCCTACCAAAACACCAAAAAAGAATGTATAATATAAATATAATTATGTAGATTAGACGAAAGCGTAGGAAATCATAATGGCAAATGAAAAAGTGAATATTTTTTCTGTATTAATAAAAATACTATTTACAATTATAATAATAACTTTTTTTGAATATCTCACACTTTTCCTTGTGGCATCTATTCCACAAGATTACATAGCCAAGCATGTAGATGAATCAGCGGACATTTTGTTAGAAAAGTCTGTTTTCTTCTATCTAAATGAAAATGATACGGCATCAAGAATTGATCGTTATGCAGACTCCATACTATTAAATATTGCTTATTCCTATAATAGTGAAAAACCAATGGAATCCGTTGCACGTTCATCATATTATCATAAGGATACACAGAACGAAAATCAGAATCTTAAAGATGCCGTGGAGAAAAAATTATCAGCCAACACAGATTACATACGATATTGGCATGGTTCTAATACGATAGTCAAACCACTACTACTTTTTACAAACATTAACGGCATTTATATAATAAATGCGTCTACTATAGCAATATTACTCTTTCTTTTATTGATTTTATTACGAAAACGAATCAACTTGATAACGTCCATTTGGATGTTCGTTTCTTGCATCGGAATTTCCATCTGGTACGTTCCTTTTTCGTTAGAATATACATGGAACATTATCCTTATGCTAATCGCCACAACCTTATCCCTATTTATACATAGTAAAAAGCTGAGCACTTGTCTTTGTTTCTTTGTAATCGTTGGTAATATCACTGCCTTTTTTGACTTTTTATCAACAGAAACAATAACCTTCTCTATTCCCATCACGTGTATTCTATTATTGAAAGCAAAAGAAGACGAATTAAAAAATACAAAGAATTATATGACACTCATCATCAAAACGGGACTTGCCTGGCTTACAGGATACATTTCCGCTTGGCTTATGAAATGGAGCATTGCATCTGTTGTATTACAAACCAATGCTTTTCAATTAGCGTTACAACAAGCAAGCATGCGAATTAATGGCGAAACAGAGCATATCTCATTGTTTACTCAAACCATAGGAGCTGTTATTCGGAATGCATCTTGTTTGTTTCCATTTAGTTTCATACAAAACCACTCATTTGTGGTCATACTTGTGATTACAGGAAGTATTGCTATCTTTTATTATCTTTTCAAGAAAGAAAAAGACTCCGCACTACCTACAGCATTGTTTCTAATTGCAATAATACCTTACATTAGATTTTTATTGATTTCCAACCATTCTTATTTGCACTATTTTTTCACATATCGTGCACAACTGGCAAGTATTTTTGCTATCGGTTTGGGATTCATTCATGGAATAGATTACAATTTACTAAAGAAAGAGTTTAATAAAATATGCAAAAAAATAAAGAAATCGTAGAATTGACAATATTAATGCCTTGTCTAAATGAAGAAAAGAATATAGCAGGAGCCATTCGAGCCGCCCAAACTTTCTTAAAAGAGAACCTCATCACTGGGGAAATATTAATCGTGGATAACAATAGTAGTGATCAATCTTCTACTATTGCTCGCTCCCTTGGTGCGCGTGTTGTAACCGAAATCAACAAGGGTTATGGCAACGCAGTAAGATGTGGTATCCATAATGCTCTTGGTGTTTATACCATTCTTGGTGATTGCGATACAACTTATAACTTTGAGAATCTCTCACCATTTTTAGATGCCCTACAGAATGGTAACAGCCTTGTTATAGGAAATCGTTTTGCCGGCGGAATCGAAAAGGGAGCAATGCCTTTTTTACATCGATATGTCGGTATTCCATTCCTATCTTGGCTTGGTAGAAAACGTTACAGAATTGACATCCGTGATTTCCACTGTGGTTTACGCGGTTTTCGTACATCACATGCAAAGAAACTCAACTTAAAAAGCGAGGGCATGGAGTTTGCAACAGAAATCATCGCTAGGTTTGCGGATTCTAATCTACCTATCATAGAGGTTCCAACCACCCTTTCTGTTAGCCAACATCCTCGCCGCTCGCATTTACGTACTATTCGCGATGGTTTTAGACATCTAATATTTATACTGAAATCTCACGAATCTTTTTGAACAGATATAACAGAATATACGCATACACCATTAGATTTGCCCTTTAATGGTATTTCACCAATTTTTTCAACTTCTATTCGATCCTTAACGCGATCATACACCTCCTGGCTAATCAAAACCTGTCCTTTTGTAGCGTTAGATTCAAGTCTTGCTGCTGTATTCACAGTGTCGCCAATGGCGGTAAAATCCATTCTAAATTCGCATCCAATGTTACCCACAACAGCCGGACCACAATTGACACCTACACCAAAACCTACACTTCTACCATATTTTTCAATCAATTCTTTTTCCAGTGCTTTACCACCTTCTACAATATCCATAGCCGCACATACCGCATGGTATTCATAATCCTCCAAGTCAAAGGGGGAATTAAACACAGCCATAGTCGCATCGCCCACAAATTTATCTAATGTTCCCTTGTTTTTAAAGATTGCATTTGTTGTCAAATTTAAATAGTGATTTAGAATCTCCACAACCTGTTCTGGCGAAAGAATTTCTGACATTGTTGTAAATCCTCTAATATCCACAAACAACACTGCAATATCACGATTTTCACCACCTAGCTTTACTGAAAAATCTCCTTTTCGAGAAATTTCTTCTACGATTTCAGGTGCCACATATTTCTTGAATGCATTCAACACCTTTTTCCGTTTCACCCGCTCTAGGATATAGTGAACCGCCAAACAATAAATATAGGAAAGCAACAACACAACAGGTAGATACAATAAACTAATGGTAATCCCTTGATTATTTAGAAATGCCCCAATTGCAATCTCTGCACCAACAGTCAATACCAAAAGTATTGCCGACAACCAAACCTTACAACGTTTAAACAAAATTTGAAGCACTGCAGCCACCAAACCTAAAAACATGCCAGCTATAACAGGATTTCCATTTACAGAAAATTTATCCTGCATCAATGCCTGTACAATATTGGCGTGAATTTCCACACCATACATTTGCTGACTATATCCATTTGGTACTTTAAAGTTGTCCTGCATACCTGTCGCATACGCACCTACAAGTACAATACTATCCTGAAATACTCTAGTGTCGATTGTTCCATTTAAAACATCCACCATGGATATCACTTCATAATCCCCTGGCTTTCCAGAATAATTAATCAATGCTTTTCCATATTTATCTGTTGCAACTTCCTTCGATTGTATACCCATCTGCTTACAATATGTATCGTATACTTCTTTTGAAAACAGAGACAAAAGTTCTCCTTGGTATTCTTCAACCAACTGCACTCTTCTTACAATTCCATCAGAATCCTGCGAAACATTAGCAAACCCTATCTGTACTTGTTCTGCCAATTCAGAATATGGATTATATAATCCGTCAATTGGATATATAACGAGACCATTTTTAGTCAACTCTGGCTTTGTATCATATTGAAGTTGGGACGCAACTACAATGTTACCGCTTTCTCTGCATGCTGTAGCAAATACAATATCTCCATCTACTGCAGTTCCACCTTCATAATAACCAGAAAAAATGATATCAAACCCAATCACAGCTGGCCTTGCATCCTCGTGAGTATTCAACTGCCGAACTAAATCTGCATAGTACTGACGCGACCACGTCCCAATCGGCCCCAGTTCCTCTAGCGTTCGCTCATCAATAGCAATAATCTTAATATCATTACTGACACCTCGTGGAACTTGATACACAAAATCCTTTAGCATATAATCTAGTGAACCAAACAGATTAATTATGGTCAATCCAAACACCAATACAAATGCCACACATGATTCTATTATATCTCTTACATATCTACTCATGCCTTTATGCACCTTCTTTTTCATTCTTTCCAGTTGATGCTAATATCTTCCGTAATTGGTGTTGCAAAATCAAAATCCCAATCTCCCGATACTGCAGGCATCAACGATGGGATTGTTGCACACGCGCCCTTTGCGACCTGTTGCGTAGCAAAAGTTTTACCGCCATACACAAAAGTCACAACACACTGTGTGCTCTCTTCTGCGGTTTCTTCTTCACTCACTTCTTCCGTTGAATTTGTTTCAATCTCTATTTCTAAAATATCATGCAAAAGATTTATTACACCTTCTGGCAAGCCTGCATAATCAATATCTGTAACATCTGTTAAATAATCTGTGGTTTTTCCGTCTTTATAGATAATAACCTCTTTACCTGCCGGAACGGAAAGTTCTTGATCTGAAATTGTCCCATCTGGATATACGAGTCTTGATACCACTTCGCCCTCAAATACAGAAATTTTCGTATAACAGACTCCATCCTCATCATAATATGTACAAACTCTAAAAACAGTTCCTCTAACTGCCATAGTTGAGTTCGGTGTATTCACCTCATAGGATGCATCACTACTCAGGCTATTTTGAATCTCATTTGTAATAGCACCCTTATTCACCGTAATTCTCGTCTTACTATTCTCGCTAGAACCCTCTGCACGAATATAAAATTCCGTCTTCTCTTCTACATAAGCATATTTGTCATCATCCATTTTTAAAGTCATGTTGCCGCTATCCAAGCTAACACAATCTCCAGATTCTAATAGCATATTAGCATATGGTTCTATTTCACCTTGATCCATCCGATTTACTGTTGCAACACCCTCAAACTCATGAATCTTAACAATTCTATAACTGTCTTTTTTCCCTAACAGAACCAATAATACGAACGCCAACAATATTACTACAATTACAGCAATAATTATGACAATATTCTTCTTATTCTTCATCATAGATTTCTCCTCATATCAGCTTACTGTCCATCCTACTTTGTTCCAAAAGTGTACTCACCACCGGCGCGAACATAAAAAGTCTGGCCTCCACTATATTGTGTAGTATCACCTGAAACTTTCCACAGACCCCCATCCAACTGATAAGCAGTATTCATAGAAAGACGAACCAAACGATTCGCTGGTATAACACCAGTACGCAACCATTCATCTGCAATTGTAATCCCAATCCGTCTACTATTTCCCGCAGCATCCTTTGCATAAATACGGTAATAATTAGAACCGTTATCTGAATCTAAAATCAACTGCACTTTGCCATCTACAATCTTCATATTTGTATTGTTAACTGTCACAACACTGAGATTATTATCACTGATATTTACCGCTAAGGACTCACCATAATAAGTTTCTCCATCTTTCGCACTAAAAATCGGAAATGTAATATCAATTTTGATATCTGGTAGTATTTTGCCTTTTGTTTTCTCACCAGTTTCATCCTTCACGAAATAAACTTTAGTTGCATCCTGTGAAGAAGTAAATTTCAATGAATCTTTGTATGTACCATCTAATTTCTTAGCAACAGAATAACCATCCTTTGGAATAATCTCTACTTTAGAAGTGTAATATCCATTCTCACCCTTATCGCCTCTGATTACATATGCGTCGTTGGGTATTGGTAAATATGTAATATCAAAATCTGTTGTCGCTGTACAGGAAGTATATGTATCCGTCTCTGCAAAGGTAGCCCTTGCAGTATAAGAACCCACCTTGGTAGGTTGTGCCGTTCGATATTCATTATTAGCCGCACCTTTTTTCTTATATTCTACCTTCACATTATTCACATCATTCGTATCCGATGTAAGAACGGGTTTCACCTCTGCGCCATAGTAAACATTCGAAATCTCTATGGAGCCACTACCCTGCTCCTTCGGTTTCAAACTGGCGGAGATTACAGTAATTGTGACATCACTGGATTCCGCCTCAGAAAGCGTATAGGAGATCGTCACTTTTGATTCACTCACTCTGGTTGCAGTAAGCGAACCCTTACCATCTGTTGTGATGTTACTACAGTAATCTTCTGGAAAATAGTATCCTGCGTCAGATGTTAATGTAACCTGTTCTATGGACTCACCTGGTAAATAAGCAGTTGTATCATTCACACCACCCACAACCATATGGCTATTGTTCGGAACCGGTACCGTCACCTTTTTTCCATAAGAATCCAAAATTGTTCCCTTTGTACCTGCTTCCATCGCATACGCTGTATCGTTATAAAATACTGAATAACCAACTCCCTCCGAAGCGTCAATTACTGTTGTCTTTTGCACCAGCACCCTTGCATCCACAACGCCACCAGTCGCCTTCACATAGTTCGCCACTTCAACAGTTGCCGACCCATCTCCATCAGAAATAATTCCAGCTGAAGATAGACTAGTAGCTTGAACTGCTCCATTGACATTAAGGCTTGAACCTGTGGTCACCGTTTCAACCGTGGAATCTGACAAAGAAATATAGGACTCTCCTATGTCATTGATGGTTCCAATACTTCCACCAACAGACTCCAGTGATCCACCCTCTATAGTTACAGAAGAAACTGTTCCTGTATTATAAAGACTACTACCACTTGTAACATTAAACGAACCACCAGAAATTGTCCCATAATTATTAATAATTACATGCGTGTCACCAGTAATAATATCCCCTGAAATCGTCCCATAATTATTTAGAATATCATTCGTAGTGGTGGTAGACTCCGAAAAATCTATTTTCCCTGACAGGGTAACCCCAGATTCAACGGTAAATGTTTTGGTTCCGCCACTTACAAACACATAATCGTCATTGCTGTCAGCATCAACCACTACATCTGTAGACACGGATATCGTCGCTGCCAATACATTTAACATATCATCGCCACACAATTGACCAACTAACATAGCCACCAAAAAATAGACAATGAGTTTTTTTGTTCTGTGCTTCATCCCACTCCTCCTCTACATGATATTAACACATCTTAATATCAAAAAATCTTTGTTATCGCTTCTGTTAATGTGGCTACACATTCTATCTCTATCGATAGCTTCTCCATACTTTTATCATAATTAATCTTGGGAATATAACATTTTGAAAATCCCATTTTCACTGCTTCATTCATTCGTTGTGCAATACTTGCCACACCTCGAATTTCACCTGCAAGTCCCACTTCTCCTAATATAATTGTATGAGGATCAACTGGAACATTCTTAAAACTTGAAACAAGCGCCACAATAATACCTAAATCAATTGCTGTATCATTTAATCGCATTCCACCTGCCAAATTAACATAAGCATCATTGCCTGCAACCAAAACCCCCGCTCGCTTTTCTAGTACCGCCATCAACAAATTGACCCTATTATAATCAATTCCCACAGAGGTTCTTCTTGGCAAATTGAAATTCGACTGACATACTAACGCCTGTATTTCTGTCAAAATCGGCCTTGTCCCCTCCATGGAACACACTACAACAGAACCTGCTGCGTCTAAAGGTCTGTCACTTAACATCACCTTTGATGGATTCTCCACTTCATACAAACCGGTATCCTTCATCTCGAATACACCAATTTCATTTGTGGAGCCAAAACGATTCTTAACACCACGAAGTATTCTATACATGGCACTTTTCTCACCCTCGAAATAAAGTACGGTATCTACCATATGCTCTAACGTCCTTGGGCCAGCCACTGTGCCTTCTTTTGTCACATGTCCCACAATGAAAATTGCCACATTTAACTGTTTTGCAACACGCATCAAGCGACTAGTTACTTCTCTTACCTGAGATACACTTCCTGCTCCACTTCCAACTTCCTCAATAAACATTGTTTGGATAGAATCAATTACCACAACCTCTGGCTGCACCTTTGTAATTGCATTCTCCACATAATCCATATTGGTTTCGCATAGTAAAAGCATATCCTTTGTAAATCCGCCTAATCTTTCTGCGCGTAGCTTAATTTGCTGTAATGATTCTTCTCCCGATGCATATAGCACCTTATGCTCCGATCCAGTTAAATTTCTACATACTTGTAATAATAGTGTAGACTTACCAATCCCAGGATCACCACCAACCAAGGTGAGGGAACCTTTTACAATACCGCCACCCAACACTCTATCTAATTCCTTAATTCCTGTACCAATTCGTGTGTCCTCTGATGTCGTTACATCTAAAATACTAATAGGCGCCACAGCCTCTGCTTTCCCAGAATGCTTGTTGGCGCCTACTACTACCTTCTCTTCAACAAATGTGTTCCAGCACTTACACGCTGGACATTGACCTAACCACTTTGTTGATTCATTTCCACACTCTTGGCAAAAAAAGATTTGTTTTGTTTTCGCCATTCATGTTCCTTTCTATATACACTCTATTCTATATGAATAGTATTGTAATCTCTACAATAAATGTTCTATCATACTTTTGCAATCTTAATAGAAGAACTTGCTCCCGGATTCAATTCAACACTTAAACTTAATTTGCCACCAAGATTTGTCTTTACAGAGCCTGTTTCATTTCCGTTGATAATTGCAACATATTCCTGTCCAGCTTCCATTTCTAACGTAATCTGTGAATCCTCTATTCCCTCCACTTCAAATTCTATAGCATCATCACTTGCCTTGAAATTGTGTACTGCAGTACCCGGAACAGATTCATAAACAAAGGAACCATTCTTTTCTAACTTTGTAATCTCATTAAATGTCTTAACTTTATACTTGTCACCTTTGAAATCAAAGCCATCTAATTTGGTCTTAGAATCTAATTCATAATTACCGAAACACAATGCTCCATTCTCTTCCTTAATAAGTTCACTTACTACCGCCATTCCATTATCCTCCTGTGTATTATAGCCTGATGCCAGCAATATCATCAACTACCTCTGACTTATCCGCTTCTAATCTGCACTAAAGAAGCCGATCCACATGTCAATAGTATACAATATCTTGTATATTTTTGCTAGTATTATTTATTAATTTTCATAAATATTTACAACCAAAAAAGGCTACCTCAAAAGTAGCCTTTTTACGACGCAAAATACTCAAATTCATATTGAAACCGAAAGCAAATCATACCACTTTGAACTTCACTCCTGTTTTCACAACAGAAACTCGAACAGTATCACCTTGCTTTATATTGCCTGCCAACAATTCTTCTGCCATCTTATCCTCAATCTCGTTCTGAATAGCACGTCGGAGCGGTCTCGCACCATACTTCTTGTCATATCCTTTATCAAAAATATAATTTTTTACAGCGTCACCATAACGCAAGTCGATATCCATCTGCTTCTTCACACGCTTTGCGAAGTTTTTCAGTAACAAGTCTGCGATCTCTTTCACTTCATCCTTGCTCAAAGCATGGAACACAATGGTATCGTCAATACGATTTAGAAACTCTGGTTTAAAGAGTCGTTTTACTTCTTCCATAACGCCATTCTTCATGTATTCATGATCCTTTTCATCGGATGATTCTCCTGCAAATCCAAGTTTCTTAGGTTCCATAATTCTAGCTGCACCTGCATTACTCGTCATGATAATGATGGTATTCTTAAAGTCAACTTTTCTTCCTTGGGAATCTGTCACATGACCATCATCTAAAATCTGCAGCAATACATTAAAAATATCTACATGTGCCTTTTCTACCTCATCAAATAAAATAACCGAATAAGGATTGCGTCTAACCTGCTCGCTTAACTGTCCACCTTCTTCAAATCCAACATATCCTGGTGGGGATCCAATCATCTTAGATACGCTATGTTTCTCCATATACTCAGACATATCTACACGAATCATGTTCTTTTCATCGCCAAACACCGCTTCAGCCAAAGCCTTTGACAACTCTGTTTTACCTACACCAGTAGGACCCAGGAATAAAAATGATCCCGTTGGACGCTTTGGATCTTTCAGTCCTACTCTGCCTCTCTTAATAGCCTTCGCCACTGCATCCACAGCTTCATTTTGTCCAATCACGCGTTTGTGAAGCTCATCTTCCAAACGTAAAAGCCTCTTAGATTCTTCTTCCTGCAAGCGGCTAACAGGGATTTTTGTCCACTCTGATACCACCAATGCTACATCTTCTTCATTTAAAATGACACCCTGTCCTTTGCGGCTTGTTTCTTGTTTCTTTTTCAACTTCTCTAATTTTTCTTCTAATACTTTTATGGAAAGCTTTGTCTCATGTGCGCTTTCCAAATCGTTGTCCATAAACGACTGATCCAGTTCTAGATTCAATTGCTTTAATTCTTTTTCCACTTCCTGAATCTGTGGAGTAGCCTTAAATGTAGCTAACTTCTTCTTTGCAGCTGCTTCATCCATCAAGTCAATTGCTTTATCCGGGAGAAAGCGGTCATTTAAATAACGTGTTGCAAGTTCAACACAGGCCTGCACCGCCTCATCGCTAATACTTAACCCATGGTGATATTCATAACAAGAACGCAATCCTTTCAAAATAGCCATGGTCTCTTCCATGGTTGGTTCAGTCACTGTCACAGGCTGGAACCTACGCTCTAAGGCTGCATCCTTTTCAATGTATTTGCGATACTCTGCTGTTGTCGTAGCACCAATCATCTGGATTTCACCTCTAGACAAAGCTGGCTTCAGTATATTAGAAGCATCAATCGCTCCTTCTGCACCACCGGCACCAATAATGGTATGCAACTCATCCACGAACAAAATCACATTTCCTGCGTTTGTCACTTCTGACAAAAGTTTTTTGATACGCTCTTCAAATTCACCACGATACTTAGACCCAGCAACCATACCTGATATATCTAACGAAAGCACTCTTTTTCCCATTACCGTTTCTGGTACTTCTCCTGCAACAATTAATTGTGCCAAACCTTCAACAATCGCGGTTTTACCTACACCCGGCTCTCCTACAAGACAAGGATTGTTTTTCATGCGGCGACTCAATATCTGAACCACTCGTTGCATCTCTTCTTCTCTTCCCACAACAGGATCCAACTTCCCTTCTTTTGCAAGCTTGGTAAAATCTCTTGCATATTGATCCAGCGTAGGTGTTGCAGACTTTCCTTTTTTCTCTTTTGATTTCAGACTGTTCAGCTCTGTTTTGGCAACTCCCGGCTCCATACCCATAGCGGCCAAAATATCAGAATATAACTTTGTAACCGGAATATTCATGGCTGTCAAAAGACGAAATGCCACACTATCCGGATGCTTGATAATAGCAATCAATAAATGCTCTGTTCCAATTTGTTGCGCTTTGAATCTGGTTGCTTCTTTTCCCGCCAAATTCAATATATCTTGACAACGCTTTGAAAATTCTGCTTTATTGGCCAACACAACATTAGAATGATCCATCATCAACTGACTAGTTAAGCTTTCCAAGCGTTCCTCTTCTACGCCATTTTTTTCCAAAACCGCATAGGCAATTCCACTTTTCTCCTTCATTAAACCGAGTAATAAATGTTCACTGCCTACATATTCCTGCGTTAACTGTAATGCAATTTTTTTGGCATAGCGCAAAGCATTATTCGCACTCTTTGTATAATTCTGCTTCATTACATTCTCCAATCATGCTTCATTTACTTTAAGATAAAGAAGCCGCCACACTATATTCATTATATTGTGTGACAGCCTCCTCATTTGTATTCTTACTGTTCGTCAATTGCTTTTCCGATATCGTTACGCATATACTTGTTATCAAAGTTAATCCACTTTGTTGCCTCATACGCATTGGCTCTGGCTGTTATCAGATCATCTCCTTTAGCTGTTACACCAAGAACTCGACCACCATTTGTCACAACCTGTCCGTCTTTCATTGATGTTCCCGCATGGAATACATAGTACCCATCCTTATCATCAAATGTTTCCAATCCTGTAATTGGGAATCCTTTTTCATAGGAAACCGGATAGCCATCGGAAGCCAACACTACACATACCGCTGCATTATCTTCAAATTCCAAATCAATCTGGTCAAGTGTACCATCAACACATGCTTCCATGACGTCAATAATATCATTCTTCAAACGTGGTAATACTACCTGTGCTTCTGGATCACCAAACCTAGCATTAAACTCTAACACCTTGGTTCCCTTTTCTGTAATCATAAGACCTGTAAACAAAACGCCTACAAAATCTCTTCCTTCTGCCTTCATTGCTGCCATTGTCTTTTTATAGATTTCTTCTTGACAGAATGCATCAATCTCCTCAGTATAGAATGGACTTGGTGAAAAGGTTCCCATACCACCAGTATTTAATCCCTGATCTCCATCCTTTGCTCTCTTGTGATCCTGTGCAGATGTCATGGTCTTAATTGTAGTACCATCACAAAATGCAAGTACAGACACTTCTCTTCCTGTCATGAACTCCTCAATTACCATTCTGTTACCAGCATCACCAAAATGCTTATCCAGCATAATCTCCTTCACGCCAGCCTTTGCTTCCTCTAAATCCTTACAGATTAATACACCCTTACCAAGTGCAAGACCGTCTGCTTTTAATACAATCGGAAAATCTGCTGTCTCAAGGTACGCCAATGCATCCTCGGCATTATCAAAATTCTCATAAGCTGCAGTTGGAATATCATACTTCTTCATCAAATCCTTTGAAAATGCTTTAGAGCCCTCAATAATTGCTGCATTCTTACGTGGTCCAAATACTTTCATGCCTTCCTTCTCAAAAGCATCTACGCAACCAGCTACCAATGGATCATCTGGTCCCACGATTACAAAATCGATATCCTTTTCTTTTGCAAATGCTACCAACTTATCAAAATCCATCACGGAAATATCCACACATTCTGCCAAAGCTGCAATCCCCGCATTACCAGGTGCTGCATATATCTTTGATACTCTTTTGCTCTTTGCAACACATGTTGCAATGGCATGCTCTCTACCGCCACTTCCGACAATTAAAACCTTCATGTTATTCCTCCTATATTCTATCTTGTATTATTCTGTAATTACAGTTTTTCCATCTTGCACGGATACCCTTCCGTTAGCAATCATATCGATAGCCTGTGGTAACAATATCCATTCTGCCTGTTCCATCACTCGTCTCTGCAAAACTTCTGGTGTGTCACCATGTTCTACAGCCACTGCCTTTTGTAATATAATCGGACCAGTATCTGTCCCTTTGTCTACAAAATGTACCGTAGCACCTACTACCTTGACACCCCTTGCCAGCGCTGCTTCATGTACCTTCAGTCCATAAAATCCCGTACCACAAAATGATGGGATTAAAGATGGATGGATATTAATAATTCGATTCTCGTATTTGTCAATCATTGCCGGCGGAATGACAACAAGGTATCCTGCCAATACAATCAAATCTACATTGAGAGAATCCACCTTATCAACCAAGGCCTGATTAAACTGGTCCCTATTTTCGTAATCCTTTGGGGAAACAACTACAGCTTCGATTCCCGCTTGTGCTGCACGTTCTAAGGCATATGCACCTTTGTTATTGCTAATCACTGCAACTAACTCTGTATTAGAAATCGAACCTGCCTGCACTGCATCAATAATCGCCTGTAAATTGGTACCACCACCAGATACCATAACCGCAACTCTAAGCATATTATTCTCCTTATCTCTATAGAACATATTACAATCTATCTATAATACACCGTCTCTTTAGCAAAGGGTTACGCCCTTCTCACCTGCTTCAACAGAACCCACAACATAAGCTTCTTCGCCAGCAGCCTTTAACGCTTCAATTGTCTTGTCAACATCTGCTGCATCTACTGCCAACATCATACCAATACCCATATTATATGTGTTATACATCATTTCCTCTGCAATCTCACCCTTTGATGCCATCAATTTGAAGATTGCAGGTACTTCATAAGAATCCTTCTTCACAACTGCACGTACACCTTCTGGTAACATTCTCGGAATATTCTCGTAGAATCCACCACCAGTAATGTGAGAGCAACCCTTAATGATCACACCAGCCTCTTTCACACTTCTCAGTGCTTTTACATAAATCTTAGTTGGAGCAAGCAATGCCTCACCAAGTGTCTTACCCAATTCATCATAATATGTATCGAGAGATTCCTTTGTCATATCAAAGACCTTACGAACTAACGAGAAACCATTACTATGCACACCGCTTGAAGCAATACCAACCAATACATCTCCAGCCTTAATATTCTGGCCTGTAATCAAATCCTTCTGATCTACAATACCAACTGCAAAACCAGCTAAATCATACTCATCTTCCGGGTAGAACCCTGGCATTTCAGCTGTTTCACCGCCAATCAACGCCGCATCCGACTGTGCACAACCATCTGCAACACCACTTACAATTGTAGCAATCTTCTCAGGGAAGTTCTTACCACATGCAATATAATCTAAAAAGAATAATGGTTCTCCACCTGCACAGGCAATATCATTGACACACATTGCCACGCAGTCGATACCAATCGTATCGTGTTTATCCATAATAAATGCCAACTTCAACTTGGTACCAACACCATCTGTACCTGACACTAATGTAGGATGTTCCATATTTTTGAATTTATCAAGAGAAAATGCCCCAGAAAAACCGCCAATATTTGTCAGTACCTCTTCTCTCATTGTCTTCTTAATATGTTCCTTCATAAGCTCTACTGACTTATATCCTGCTTCAATATCAACTCCGGCCTTCTTGTAATCCATTATTCTTATCCTCCTGCAAAAATAATATTATATTTGTTTTAAACATTGTCATTATATTAAAAATACCTTTTTTTGTAAAGCGTAGGGACATAGATTTTCTTTTATTCTACGTAATCCACAACTTGTGTAATATCATATCGTTTATTTTGTATTCTTTGTTCAAATCTCTCCTTCGGCATCGGCTTATCAAACAAGAATCCCTGCACAATATTACACTCCATATCATGTAAAAACTCAACTTGCTCCCAACGTTCCACGCCTTCAGTCACCACGTCCATATTCAGCTGTTTCGCCATATGAATAATATTAGACAATACAATGTGATCATTTTCTGTATGATTACCATCGTCAATAAAGGACTTATCAATCTTTAACACTTCTACTGGCAGGGTCCTCAACAGATTCAAAGAAGAATATCCCGTTCCAAAATCATCAATTGCAACGGCGATGTGGTTATCCTGCATTTGATCTATAAATGCTTTTAACATCCCTTGTTCATCCTCGTCTGTCGTTTCCGTCACTTCCACCTCTATGTACTTATGTTCCACATTGTACTGATCTAATATCTGAACAATTTTACTGGCGAATTCTGGATTAGATAGGTGCTTTCTCGAAAAATTCACAGAAATCCGAACGGGTTCAACTCCCTTCTGCTTCCATGTGGAAATATCTACACATACTTTCTCTAACATATAAAAATCCAGATTACAAATGGTTCCATCTCGCTCCACAATCGGAATGAACTCTCTTGGCGAAACCAAAGTTCCCTTATGAAACCATCTCGCTAAGGCTTCCGCACCTACCATATGATAGGTGTCTGTTTCAACCTTCGGCTGATAATATACTTCAAATTCCTGATCCTTTAACGCCTGCATAAACTGACCAACAATTTGCTTTTCCTTATCCACGCGTTCATTCAGTTCATCCGTCACATACACCCAAGGTTCTTTTGTCACATTTTTTGCCACATTCATGGCAACTGCACTACTACTGATAACTTGTTCGTAATCTTCAATCTTATCATCAATTTCATAGATACCCGCAATTGCAGACAACACAACAGAAGACTGATACTCCCCTATCATTCCATAGGTCTTGACACCTGATATGAACCGAATAAAATCGTCTGTCTTCTCCTTTTTGATTAGCGCAACATAATTATCTCCACCTGGTCGACCAATATATTCATCTTCATCCACAAACTCCATCAATTGCATAACATACCTACGCATAATGTCATCCGCTTCTTTTTTTCCAAATTTTTTATTGACTAACCCAAAACCCTTTAAATTAAAGAAATAACCATTATACTGCGACAATTTCTGTTCTTCTGAAACTTCTTTTACTTTCTGCAGAAAACCTAGTATATTCAACGCACCCGTCATTGCATCCGTAATCACACTTTGCTTCACATCATTGATTAAGCGACATCTTCCACAGTGGAAGAGAAAGATATTTAAAATTACATCCAAGTCGCTTTTCTCTTCTTCTGTCCATTCAGAACAACCCTGCCCTGCATAAACACATATGGATACTCTGCCCCCTTCACCTGTTGTAGCCTGTTTTTGATAACCGCATTTCTCATTCGCGATTTGATTACGTACTACAAAGGCTCCACCATCCTTACGGCCTTCTGGGGTAGTCGCTGTTTCATTTACCTCAAGTGCTATCTCCACTTTAGCAATGTGATAAAAATCCCACAATGCTTCCAATGCACGTTCTGCACAATTAAATGTATTCTCATCTCCAGACAGTATTCTCACATATTCTGCCACAGCTTCTCCATATTTCATAAGAAGACCTCCTACTCCGTGAAATCCTCCAAAAACTCTTTGAAATCTCTTCTTGCACCTTCGATAACGCTGTCATCTCTTGTATCCAATGCTTTTTCAAACTCTCTCAACGCATACTCTATATACATTCTTTCATTTCCAATGCTCTCTTCATACAAACGCTCACCACGAAGTAGCAACAGCTTGTTTTCTTCTTTCTCGCGAGGATGAATCTTGAGATAAGATAGTTCTTCCATTCTTTCTTTAATTTCTTCATCAGTCATATCTGTTGCATTGGTTTTAATGATTTCCTTTGTAATCTCTCCTGTTGAAGTCACCTTAATCTCAACTTCTAATATAGAGTTCACGTCATAGGTATAAGTCACATCAACGGACTCTTTTCCAGCTTCTCCTTTCGGAACCTTCACACGAATTTCTCCTAAAGCTACATTGTTAGATGCAAAACGACTCTCCCCCTGTAATACTTTACAGCGAATCTGGGTTTGATTGTCGTGCACTGTATACAACCGTTCTGTTCTACTGGCTGGAATTGTTGTGTTTCTCTCTATAATTGGACAGAAATGTCCATCCTCAAAGCGGCCATTTTCCTTCTCTACAACAACTTCTGTTCCCAAAGTAAATGGGCACACGTCCGTAAGAATCACTTCCTTGATGCTATCTTTACGCTCTTTCATGGCACCTTGAACTGCTGCGCCAAGCGCAACTGCTTCGTCCGGATTAATGGACGTATCAGGTAGATTATGGAACAGCTTTCCCACAAATTTACGAATAAATGATAGTTTGGTTGCACCTCCAACCAGAACCACTCTGTCGATATCTTTCAAGCGGACGTTGGCATCAGACAAACTTCGCTTAATTGGTTGGCGAATCTTATCTAGTAAATCCTCACATTTTGCTTCATACTCTTCGATGGATAACTTCATTTCATAGGTGTTATCTCCTAATTTGCAAGTCATTATAGAATATCTTTCGCCAGAAAATCCGATTTTACAGTTATCTGCCTGTTTTGTAACATGCTTTAACTCTTTCTGTGTCAAAGAATCCTTATCAATATCTGGATGCTTATCAAAGAATATATCTTCAATTACTTTGGTAAAGTCTTCACCACCCAAGAAATTATCTCCTGCAACAGCTCTCACTTCAATAATAGAATCATACAATTCCAGGATAGATACATCAAAGGTTCCTCCACCCAAATCAAACACAAGAAACTTACCATTCTGTCTATTTTCATATAATCCATAAGCAATTGCCGCTGCTGTAGGCTCACTAATAATACGTTCTACTTTCAACCCTGCCAATTCACCAGCACGCTTCGTTGCCTTGCGTCTCTCGTCATTGAAATATGCCGGCACACTGATAACTGCCTCTGTCACTTCCTCCTGCAGATAGTATTCTGCATCCTCCTTCAATGCACGGAGAATCAAGGCAGACAACTCTTCAGACAAAAACTTCTTGCCAGAAAGTTCATATACCTTCTCACTTCCCATACTGCGCTTAAAGACTGCAGCGGCAGTTTTGGGATATAACAACATGCGTTCCTTGGCAGTCTCGCCAATATATACTTGTCCCTCTTCATCCACACTTACTACAGATGGTGTCAAATTCTTTCCCAAACGATTGGGAATAATCTTAGGACCTTCATCTGTGTAATATGCTACAAGACTATTTGTTGTTCCTAAATCAATACCTATAATCATATCTATGTCCTCATTTGTTATATAGCTTAATATATGTAAGACTTTCAAAAGTCCACCTTTAACTATAACACAAAGCCACGAAGTTTTCAAACCTTCGTGGCTTCTTTTTCAGTATATCAAAGACTTCTTCTATAACAATTTTTCCAAATGTTGTTTTGCACATGGATAATCGCCCTTAACTTCGATTGCTTTTTTGTAATTCGCAATGGCATCCTCCCTGCGTCCTTCCAGTTCCGCAATGAGACCGTGGGCAAAATAAAATTCATAACAATCCCAAGTTGTGCATGTCACACATAGTTTGCAAGGCTGCATTGCATCCAGATACTTTTTTGCCTCCTCCAAACGTCCTGCACAGGCATACATCACTACAAAAACATATTGGTACATACGACGATATCGCTCATCTCGCAGCACTGCCTCTTCTCCATTGTGTCGTTTCAAAAAAGCAGTCATAAACCGTTCAGAACAACGTTTTGCATTTTCTGCATCGTTAAGCTCAAAGAACACCGTTGTCCTCACAA
This sequence comes from Lachnospiraceae bacterium, assembly GCA_045537735.1. GTDB lineage: Bacteria > Bacillota > Clostridia > Lachnospirales > Lachnospiraceae > CAG-590. The sequence goes on along the minus strand of JAZSPZ010000051.1, from coordinate 14,361 downwards.
AATCCAGATGTTCCATATCATGAGAGTTAAAATCTTCTTTGGCAATGTGATTCTCCATGTATTCCAAAATCTCGCTAGCTCTTTGGAAATCTCCCATATCACGATAATATTCTGCAATTTTCCCTGCAGAGTCTGCACTCGTAACCATTCCAGAACGCTTGCCTAGAACGATATTGTAGTATTCTTCCGCTTTCTTTGCATCTCCCATTTGACGATACACATCTGCAATATCACAGTATAGGCGCTGAATTCTCTTATCTTCATCTGTCAACGTGCCATCTTTTTTCTTTCTCAATCTGTCTATAAATGATGGTTTTTTCTGTGTGGCTTTCTCATCAGCCAACATTTTTTCATACACTTCAATGGCGTTGCTATATTGCTTAGCTTTAATATACACAGTTGCGATATCTCTTAAAACACGGGTTGCCTTTGGCCGGATTCTCATGACTTCGTGATACATCTTTACTGCCTTATCATATTCACCTATTAATACATAACATTCTGCCAGATTCAAATACGGTAAATGGTCTCTGTCAGGGTCTAGAGCAATCGCCTGTTCTAATGGGGTAATTGCCTCCTCCACACGACGAAGTTTTAGCAAGGCACAGCCCAAATTGTTATAAGCATAATACGCTTCCTCATCCAACTCAATTGATTTCTTGCAATCCTCTACCGCTTTATCTAATTCATACAAATCGATATTCAGATTACCTCTTTCTAAGTATCCCTCTGAAGATTCTGTCAAACGAATATAATCTGTTGCATAAGCAACAGCTTTAGCGCACTGATCCAAATCGTTATTATCGTTGCTAAGATAGCTATATACGTACATCATTCTACGCACTGCGGGAACAAATTCAGGATTTTCTCGGAGAATCTCCTGATAACATTGAATCGCTTGATTCACCTCATCTATACGTTCATAACAATTACCCAATTTTGTTTTGGTGTGAAGGTTATCCGGCTCTAACTCTACTAAGCGCTTACATATTTCCAATGCATCATGAGGACGCTTTTCTCTCACTAACACATCTGCTTTCAAGTGAAGCATAGATGTATTATCCGGATTTGCTTTTATGTATTCATCAATAATAGAAAGCGTCACATTGGTATTATCCAAATCCCAATGTAAAACTGCATATTCTCTCTCCAAATCCGACATATCCTCTATGTCTGTTTCGTCTTCCTTGCGCGCCTTCACCTTATCTCGTAACTCAACCAACAAATCCAATGCTTTTTGTGTATTCTCCCTAGAAAATTGCTTGTAATGCAGGCAACGAATTCTATACAGTTCCAAAGCATCACTTTCAATCCCAGCTTCCTTTGCTGCTTCTAACACCTGCTCCACATCATCATACTGGTCAAATGCATAAAACACTTCCGCTGCTAATACATATGGTGGCCCATACGCTGGGTAGATTTCAATACAAGCAAAATAGTCGTCTATCACTTCTTTCGCGTTTCTCAATTCATGATGAGCCTTTTGTCTATGGACATAAGCAGGGAAAAAGCCGCGGTCTTTTTCTAAAATGGCATTACATTGTTCAACACAGGCTTCGTAGCGCTTTGCATCTAAATAGAATCTTGCCATCTGCTCCATATAAGAGAATTTCACCATATGATTCGTTTCCTCTGCAATAGCTGTTTCCAAATAGCGCACAATTTCAGATACATAAGAATCCTTCTTTTCTTCTCTCGCCTTTTTGAATTCATTTTCCCATGTACAAATACCTAGCGAAAAATGTGCCAACGATAATCTGTTCTTTCGTTTCTTCATTTCTTTAGAGCCATCATCCTCGAATGCCTCAATCAACGCTAACCATTTCTGAGCCAATGGCTTTGCATTTTCATAATCATCATTGGCAAGGTATAAACGACATCGTAAATTCACATAATCGTAATCCTCAGAGTCCTCTAATCTGTCCAGCAAATGAATCCCGTCCTCAAAACGCTTTTGCTGATAATAGCACCAACCTAATTTGTAACATACATCTGGGTCTAGAGACTTCTCTATCTCTGCTTCATACTGCTCAACCAAGACCTTGTTGACAATTTCTAACAAATTCAAAGCATCTACATCCTGTACTCTGTCTTCTAGTACATCTTCAATTTGTTCTTTGGCATCTTCCGGATTTCCTGCTAAGAACGTACATTTTGCCTGTCCTAGCATAGCCATATAATTCAGTTCATCCTTTTCCATCAATACATCATAAATTGCCCTCGCCTGACTGATTTTTCCATTTTCAATCAAGGTTTCTGCATAGATACGTTCAATATAAGGATTATCTGAATACTCGAAATCCAAATCTTCCATAATAGAAAGTGCACCCTGTAATAGTTGCTGTTTCTTCTGTACCATTTCCTCCGACAGATGCTCCCCATCCTGCAAATTGGATTCTAACAGTTCTGCCTCAATCAACATGCAACGCGCTTCCTCTGTATCTGTAAAAGGATGGGTTACATCAAAACGGCGCAATTCCTTAATTAACTGTTTTAAATGCGGTATATCCTTATCCTCTGAAGAAGCCTTGACCTCATACAACTTATTGATATAAGCATCCACGTCCTGATCAGTCTTTCCTCCAAATAAGTTATAATCAATAAAACCAGGCTTATTGATTTGCCATTTCACATACTCCAGATAGTTTTCTGGGAATTTCTCCTTCAATTGACTCATGTTCTCAATATAACCGAAACGCTTGTCCACTAACTGCCAAATATTCTGTGGCATATTTGCATGAGACATAAAATAAGCCAATAGCTTCTCACCCGCTTCTAATTCTGTATCCAAATTATCGCAAACAGAATCCTTCAATAATTCATTCCATGCAGATTCGTCAATTCTTGTCTTCACATCCTGATAAATAACATTTACTTTATCAATCCACAAATCCACATCGTTCTTTTTTCCTTTGAACTCCGGTTCTTCGTCGTCAATACTTTCATCTGTTTCCTCACGGTTTGCATAGGCAATTGCTTCCTCATACGCCTGACGCAACTCCATAAATCCCTCTTGGTCATCCTCCGGATTTACAAAGCGAAGCTTTTCTCTATAAGCATTCTTAATAACTTCCTCATCCTTCGTTTTCTCTATCTCTAGTATTTTCCAAATCATTGTATGCCTCCTTTATCTGCAACATTACAATCTCTATCGTGATATGCAACACATCATCTTTTTTAAACACTTTCTCATTTTATCACAAATACATAATATGAAAAATATGTTTTCGACAGATATTCAGAAAAGTCAACTTATTTTCCATGAATACGCGCAAATGATAACTAGCAAAAATGACCATGCACGATCATAATGATTGTACATGGTCATCGACTCTCACACCTTACATTTTCTTATTGCATATGTTACAAGATTCCTAAGCAAACTTTGCAATAACCTCTTCATTGGCTTTCATTGCTGCTTCTTCCATCTCTTTTCTCTCAGCCCATAACTTCTCTTTGATAGAATCGTGCTTACCAGCCATAATTTGAAGAGCCAAATATGCTGCATTCTTGCTTCCATTAATTGCAACAGTAGCAACTGGAATTCCAGGTGGCATCTGTACAATGGACATCAAGGCATCCATTCCATCCAAATTAGAACCTGCTATCGGTACACCAATTACTGGAAGTACCGTCTGAGAGGCAACGACACCTGGTAAAGCTGCAGCCATTCCCGCTGCCGCAATAATTGCCTCTGTTCCATTCTTATTACATTCGTCAATAAATGCAGACAAGCCTGCATGTGCTCTATGAGCTGACAAACATCTTACATTCACTTCTACTCCATATTTCTTTAATACATCTACTGCTGGCTCAACCTTTGGCAAATCGCTTGTTGAACCCATAATAATTGCAACTTTCATAACTATGTCCTTTCTTACACTAAATTACTATTATCTATATATCATAATTTCAAAGCAGACACAATTCTTTTTTCTGCAACCGGTGCAATTAGAATACGCCCAGTTCCTCTATATACATTGACAAGGCCTTCACCAGATGCAGCAGAACCTACTAAAGTCTTTGTTGTTCTCTCAACAGTAAATTTCAATGTGTTAGACCAAGCAATTGCCATATTACCATCGATTTTAACCACATCATTTTCCAAATCCACTACAATCAATTCTGATGCTGGAACAGGACTTTCTAATACAACTGTACCTTTTCCTGTTAACGCTGTGTTAAACAATCCTTCTTGTCCTAATACCGCAGAAGATAATGTGCTTCTCGCGGTCACACTCATTCCCACCGTATTATCACAGGCTAAGAACATACCATCTTCTATTACCATGTTACCATTCCAATTATCAAGATCTTCCAATAGAATGTATTTGTATGTAGGTTCTAATACAAGCAAACCATTTCCTGTGTACTGAGGCTTAATAGTAGACTCTCCTGTAACCTTACTTCCTACCATTTTCTTTAATAAGTCGCCTGCTCCGGTCACATTGGTTGCAGCTTCCACCGGTCCTAGCATCAATTGCATGGCGCCTGCCTGCACAATGACACCATTCCCCTTTAACTCTGCAATCACTTGACGCTTACGCACATTCATCTTAGATGCAAAATATGCATTGATTGCTGTCCCTTCTGATACAGACACATCATGATCATACTCCAACACAGAATAACACCCTTTCTGCGCCACCACCTTATGAATCTCTGTTTGGTTAAATAAATTTGTTCTTATCATTTTTACTCCTCCTTATTGTTCTTCTTTGTACTTCTCTTCAAACTCCTCAATTGGCATAGGCTTTGCAAAATAATAACCCTGAATCAAATCACAGTCCTGCTCTGCTAAGAAATCTACCTGTTCTCTACTCTCTATTCCTTCTGCAACAATCTTCATATCAAGCTTTTTCGCAAGATCTATCACCTCTGACACAATGAGCATTCCCCTTTCTTCGGAATCTACACCTCGGAAAAAGTCTGCATCAATCTTAAGAACATCAATATGTAATTCCTTTAACGAATTGAGGGACGAATAACCTGCTCCAAAATCATCCATGGATACAACAAATCCATGCTCTCTCAATTTACCAACCGTATTGAGTAATACCTGCTTGTCATCGAAAAATGCACTTTCTGTCAGTTCTAATTCAATCACACTGTGAGGAACCTGAAATTTATCTACAATCGCACAAATATGTTCTGCCAAATCTTCTCTCGTAAAATGTGCTCTAGAGACATTCACCGAAACAGGAACAACCCCTTTTCCTTCTTTCATCCACTTAGCCTGCTGTTTTGCAACCGCTTCTATCATATAGTCATCCAACTGTAAGATGAATCCATTCTTTTCAAAAATTGGAATAAACCGATTCGGTGGGATGAAACCTTCTACCGGATGAACCCAACGCACCAAAGCCTCTGCACCAGCTATTCTTTCTTCCTTCGCACTGTACTTTGGCTGTAGATACACTTTGAATTCCTTATTTTTCAAAGCGTGTTCCATTTCATCTTCCACCTTGCGCTCCCAAAGCTGCTGTTTTTTCATTTCAATATCAAAAAAGGCGATTCTACCTTCTGTATCCTCATCTAATAAGCCGGTCGCTGCCATGGCACTATTGTATAATTCTTCAATATCCTGATTGCGCTTTTCTACCAGGCATACACCAGCACTAAAATATAATTTGATGTTCGGCGTTATATGATTCAATGCCGTTTCAATAGTCCCAATTCGAGTCTTCAACTCATCCACCGTATCATATCTTAATAGCAATGCAAAATCCGCCTGCTCATAATGCGCCATAGCTTCTTTTTGTTTTATTTGTTTTTTCAGTATTTTGTAAAAGCGTTCTAAAAGTTCCTCTCCTTCTTTCACACCAAAACAAGTGCAATAACTACGGTACTTTTCCATACGAAGATGAATCACCGCATAGGAATTACGATTTCCATAATTTCTTTTTATCAATCTGCTACCCTTTCTCACAAAGGATAACCAATTTTCTCCACCCGTGACAAAATCTGTGTACAACACTTTTGTTACTCTGCTTTGGCTGGCAACCATACCAATCAGCGTACAGGTATAATAAATGATAAAAATAACGAGCAATATTGCAAACAACAACGAAACCACTACCAATAAAAGCACATCATACGTATAAACAGAGATATCATTTAATACATATACCTCCATGTTATCTATCGGAAATACATACCATATCTTCAAAGATGCCAGGGGTGCATATGTTTTCACATCATCCTTTCCCAATTGCAATAATATAGTTTTATAATCAATTTGTTTAAAAAAGTTATTATTTACAGAATATGCGTCACCTTGTCTTATAATCACATTCTGTTCATTTTCCTCAATGATCATATCATAATTTGTATAACCAGTATCTTCATTGAACAAATCCATATATGATACTCTAGTACTCTGATCTGGATATCTCCCATCACTGGACCATTTTCTTTCACTTGCACGTATAATACTCACTGCTTCTATTTCATCAATCAACGCAATATCTGCTAATATACCTTCATAGGACCGTGCCAAATTTTCAACATTCGGTTCTACATGTCTCTTAATAATATGGCTAGATGTCTCATAACCACTCGTAAATTTATTAGTAACCACATCTACCACACTAGTAACCAGCACTATTATCATAGACACAGCAAATACAGTTGTGATAATAAAAAGTCCCAAAATGGATGGCCAAATTCTTTTTTTCTTTAATTTCTTAATTCGTTTATCTTTTGACTTGCTCATAATTCCCCCTGGCTCATTTAATCCTCATACACTACAACTCTGTTTCTTCCTTCTGTTTTTGCTTTGTATAAGGCTTTATCTGCACATTCAATTGTCTCGTGATAATTACCACCCGTATAGGCAGCAACACCTATTGATGCTGTAATCGAACAAATTGAATTGTCGCTCGATTCTACATTTGTACGAATCTTCTCTGCAATGGTTGCTCCGATTTCAATATCACATCCAACAAGAATAATCACAAATTCTTCGCCACCCCAACGAACAATATAATCCGATGAACGCACCGATTGACTGATTACCTTAACCGAGTGTTTCAGTACAACATCACCTGCCTCATGACCATACTGGTCATTGACCTTCTTAAAGAAGTCCAAATCTACAATCAAGAAAGTCACTGGCACATCTGAAGCTATATTCAATATTTCGGTAATTGGGTCACTAATCTTCTTTAACTTATTACGATTGAATACACCTGTTAACTGGTCATGTTCCACTAATACTTCTAACTGTTCTGTTACCAAATAGTGATCAAGATAAACCCTTTCCATTGTGTAATGCATGATACAAACGGCCGCAATACACGGAACGTTAAACATGAGCATCATGGCTACATTGTCATATCTTATAAACATATTAGCAATCAATATGTCAACCGCAAGGCCACAATGTGCAATCAAGGCATATTTGTAAGGGGCGCAAAATCCCACACATACAAATATCAAATTCATGATAATCATACCTTCACCAGCATACTCCCTGTCTGGCAATATGTAAGTAGCCCAGTCTGTACACCATATAATAATATGTACCATCAGATAGGATGCAATCACCATTAATTTGTAACCCTTATCCTTTTTATATAAATACATAAATGCTAACAAAGGCAGAATTACAATCAAACGCGATAACAATGTCTCCTGTGCGAACCTTCCAAATATTCCACAATCTGTAAAGAAAAACGTCAAATATGCAATGGTAGATATAATCAAAACGGCTCTATTAAATGATTTGTAATAGTCATATTTGGATTGATAAAACTCTACCCTTTGCTCCTTTGACAACTGTTTGGCTCTTGTAATCTTTGGTTCCATTCCTCTTCTCCCCACAAAATATTTATCATGATTATATCAGTTTTTCCTACTGTTTATCAAGTAATATCCATTCCCATCCACGCATTATAAATACTCTAATATTGTTTGTCTTACTATAGGATATGCGTCTGCAATTTCAAAAAATTATTTTTCTTCTTCCTTCCAATATTCTCTTAGATATATTCCCGTTTTTTCCCTAATAAATGGTGTTTCAAAATGATTATAAAAATAATAATCCATCGGTGTTTCCACACCATCTTTCAAGTAGTAATATCCAACCTTTCCATCTTTGTACTCATACCCTACAAAATCACAGGAAATCTCATAGATAGAACCATCCGCACCTGCAAAGGAATAATGATTCTTATCTCCTTCCACCGGATATCCCTCTCTAACCAAAACTTCATAAAGAGTTGAAAAACTCACTCCATATGAGAAGCGGCTAGCTACCAAATCGTCATAATATTCGTAAGGACCTTCCTCTGCATCTGCCACTCCAAGACGGTATTTGCTATTTGCAACCGCTCCTTTAATTTCTTCTTCTGTAAATTGCTCCAAGCATGTGTCAAATCTATAATCCAATGCAGTCAGAAGAAGATTTCCTTCCGCCTCCTCCTGCATATCTTTCGTAAACTCTAAAGCTGTACCACGGTAATCACCAGAATCCATTTCATACCCTTCTACCGCATCGCGATAAGGAGTGTCCATCATGAAATGAATACTGACTTTCACTTTATTATCCAAGTATTCTTTCAAAAATGCATTGGTTTCCTCAAACAGCTCCTGCAATTCTTTTCTACTACTATAATTTCCCATAATCGCAGCACGACACAGTCCGTATTGCGTTTTTGTTTCTAGAGAAAGACTCTTAGAATCGTATTGTTCAAACGCCTGTGCCAATCGGACATCTTCATAATCACTAGTCAAATGATTATCTGGAAACAAAGAATCCGCCTGAAAATCATCCAACACACGAAACTGCATGTTATTCTTTTTGTCCGTGACGGTCCATATGTAATCTGTACTGTCATTTTCATCCTTGATTGCTTCTGGTTCCTGTTCTACCGAAACAGACTTCAAGCCATATTGCTCTTTCACATATTCTTTAATATCTTTTTGATCATAGTCCCTTCTACAGCCACATAAAAAAATGACGCATAAGACTGCAATCAACATTATTTTTTTCATCTTATACCTCCCGATTTACCACCCGGATATCTATTCCCTTTATCTAATACTCTATCATTATATCAAAAAATCCCAAAAATACATCTATAACTTGATAAAAACAACGCCTTTCCCACCAAATTTTGTTGCCAAAAATGATTTGTAATGTTATGGTGTATCTATTGTGATTATACATAAAGAAGAGAGGCAAAAATAATGTACAAAATTATGACTTCTGATGAAGCAATCGATATCATAAAAGATGGTGATGTGATTTGTTTGAATTCCTTTTTGGGAATTGAAAACCCTACCGAATTGCACGAAGCAATTTATCGCAAATACCATACAACCGGCTCCCCAAAACATTTGACCATGGTGTCTAGTGCAGGATTCGGTGTCTGGGATGAAAACAAGAATGCGGAACAATACATAAAAGAGGGTGCTGTAGACAAGATTATCTGTGGACATTTCGGTGCCATGTTTAGTACCAAGCGACTTGTGTTAGAAGACAAATTCGAGGCTTACAATCTTCCACTAGGTTGTATCTCTCACGCCATCCGTGCACAGGCTGGTGGTATTCCAGGTGCTCTATCCAAGGTCGGTCTTGATATTTTCGTAGACCCATTGGTGGATGGACCAGGAATCAACAATATTTCTAAGGATGATTCTCTGGTAACACATGTGGAGGTTGACGGTGAAGAATTCTTATACTACAAGCTTCCAAAATTTAATGTTGCATTGATTAAAGGAACCACTGCAGACCGCAAAGGTAATATTTCCTTTGACGACATGTATATGTCAGGCGATGCACTATCTATCTGTCAGGCAACCAAGGCAAATGGTGGCAAGGTCATCGTTCAAGTAGACCGCATTGAAAGTACACCTTCCAGACCTCGTAACACCATTATTCCGGGATGTCTTGTGGATGCAATTGTTAAAGTAGAGCCAGAACCACGCCATGCGGCATATGAATCACTAACGGGTAGCTTTGAAATTCCATATTCTCAGTGGCAGGATTGGAGTGACATGTTAGAAGCAAGAACTTCTACCAAAAGTGTTGTCAATGTAGCCGGAAACATCATTGGCAAACGTGCTGCTATGGAGCTTCGTGAGGATGACATTGTAAATATCGGTGTGGGTATTCCTGAAACCGTTACAAAATATGCGCGTGAAACTGGTATATTAGATAAAGTAACACTAACCGTTGAATCCGGTGGTGTAGGCGGTTTTCCAGCCTCTGGTAAGGTATTCGGTGCAGTTATCGGTGCCAATTCCATGTACGATATGGCAAACCAGTTCGACCTATACAACAACGGCGGTTTGGACATCTGTTTCATGGGTGGTATTGAAGTAGACAAGCACGGAAATGTCAATGCCCACCGCGGTCCCGGTGCCTTTGCCGGTGTTGGTGGTTTCGCTAACATTACCGCCAAAACCAAAACTGTAGTGTTCTGCTTAACATTTAATGCGAAAGGCTTAAATGTGGACGAAAAAGACGGAAAGGTTACCATTATCAACGAAGGTTCGATTCCAAAATTTGTAGATGAGGTGTCAAGTATCAGCTTTTCTGCAAAACGTGCCCGTGCTAACAAGCAGAGAATCCTATATGTGACAGAACGTTGTGTATTTGAATTAGGTGAAAAGGGCCTTCGCCTCATCGAAGTGTATCCGGGAGTGGATATAGAAAATGATATTATAAGACAGTTACCATTTCATGTTGAAGTGGATTCGCTGCTACAATATTAGAAAAACGAATTATGATTCATAAACAATCGGAAAACATATAGAATATCTAAACTTAGGAGGAATCTATCATTATGAACAACGAAAAGAAAAGACATATTCGTCTATTACTTATCAGCTTATTATTTGCAGCAATATTTATAGGTGCTGCAGCCTATCTTGTAATCACATATCGCGGAACAGACGCCGCTACAGACACCATTTTAACCATTACGAAAATTTTGGCTTTAATCGGTGTATTCTTCTTGGTGTTAGCATTTGGGCATATTGTTCCTGCCTTTGCCACGCTCAAAAAACGTGAAGAAGGTATGCCTGTAGCAGAAGGCAAAGGTATCTTCAGTGAGAAAAAGATGCAAGACGCATTAGGAGCATATATTCCGGATGGAGAGACTTTGCTTGCCGGAATTCATGCAGTCGGAAAAGAATCTTCCGTAACTTGTGTATTTAAAGATTGCATTCTGACAGATGATGCATTACTTGCAGATGCGAACGACAACACCGTGTCAGTAAGCAAATCCAAGTATTCCACCTATGACCTATACATAGGTATCACCCAGAACGCTTTCGTTGTAGCCGATTGCGAAACTTACCGCTATTATTATGAATTTGACAAAGAACCAATTACCGATGCAACAGACATCCAGACCGTAACCGAAGATATCCAGTTAAGAGACATTGGCAAATGCTTCCCATTGACAGATATCGAAAGCTTCGATGTAAAGAATGGGTTTGCAGGCTCTATGAACTGTGTGATCAAATTAAAAAATGGTGGTTATTTCAAGCTTCTACTTCCAAAGATGGGCGGATTAGGCGGTGGCATGCCACGCCATGAGGAATATCGGGATGCGATTGTAGAGTGTTTGAATAAATGTAATGCATAAAAGTACGCAAATAACCTAGAAACAAAATCACAATCCCCACATTTTACCTTGTAATGAAGTAAAATGTGGGGATTTATTATTACCTTACTTCCACCATTCCTTTTCCTCTTCTTCGGAATCTAAAATTACGGTGACATCTGCTCCCAAATCTGACCCTTGTGAAATCGCATTTTGTCCACACCACACAATTTCAAACTGTGACAACTGCTGTAGTGGCCGCAAGTCTGTCACATAGTTGTTGGTAATATCTAGTTTCTTCAAATTCGGTAGGCTCTCAATAAAGGAAATATTGGTAAGCTTGTTTCCTTGCAGATACAACTCCTCAAGATTGCCAAATTTCTTCACCACATCGATGTTATCAACTAATTCCACATCATCATAATCTATATAAGTCAATACACCATCCTGCTGCACCACAATATTTTCCCAAAGACGCAGACGATTCATATGTAATCTCTTTAAGTTTGTATGTTCCGGAATCGCATCAAAATTCAAGCCAAAGCTACAATCATTAATATTAATCTCTTCCAAACTTGCAATCGAAAAGATCGCTTCCACATTGCCATATACCGTCACACCACTCATATCCAGCACTTTTAGCTTTGATAAGTGCGTGAGCATATTCAAATTATCCAAGTCGCCATACACACTGCCAAGTTGCAAATACTCTAGGTTCTGCAACGAAGCAAACACATTAAATGTGCTACAATCTGCTCCTCTTAGGTACAATGTTTTTAACCCGGTTAAGGATTTCATAAAAGAAACATCCGATGCACCTTGAATGGACAATGTATGCATCTTAGTCCAATTGCTTGCATCCGGCATTTGCGCTTTGCTTCCCAATTCCAAAGTCAATTCTTCCAACTCATTTAAGGAACTCAATGCACTATAATCTGCCAATTCTCTATTATCCTGCAAAACAACCTTCTTTAATGTTGTTTTTCCCTCTAAAGCTGAAATGTCTATTACAATGGTGTCTTTCATGGAAAACTCTTGTAAATTAGGCATTTTTTCAACAAAAGAAATGTCCTTAAGCTGTTCAGCTTCTATATACAAAACCGCAAGCTGCTTCAAGGAATGTAATACACCAAAATCTGTAATCGCATCTCCACTGGCAATCTCCAATGTTTTTAAATTGGTAAGGGCACTCAGTGCATTCAAATCCGTCAGATTATAACCATTGATATATAAGTGATCTAATTGTGTAAATGCATCCACTCCATCTAGGGTCTCGGCATCATAACATCCAAAAACCTTTATTTTTTCAGGATGTGTCAGGCCATCTGCTAAATCCTTTGGTGTATTCTGACACCACACCTCTTCTAGCGAATTTAGCTGTTTTAGTGCCACTTGAGGGATAGTCTTTGTAACAAAGTGAATCGTTTTAAGATTCGGAAAATTCTTTAAATCTGACATATCACAATACAACGAGTCTTCCATCTGTATCTGTTTTGTTTCACTATCATTTCTGCTGTATTCTACAACATAACATCCATTCTCATAATAAACATGTAGAGAAGTTAACTCATTATATTCTTCCTCTGTAATCTCGTCTACTGACGCACCATAGATTTCCTGCACCATCGTTTTAAAAAATTCCGAATGAAACTTTTCTTCTTTTACCTCTGTCGTTATTGACGGCGAACGGCTAGTATTCGTTGTATAACTTTCGCGAATTGCCACCACCAAGAACACCAATAGCACGATTACAATAATTGCAAAAACACTAGCTAACATACAGCCCTCTTGGGATGATGAAGAAGATTGATGAATGTGAACCTCTTTGGGTTCACCTCTATCAATCAGATATATCGCATCACAATGCGGACATCGTGCTCTATCCTTGTCAATCTGCTCTAATGCGCCACCACAATTTTCACATTCCATTTCAATTAATTTTATCATGTGTTTTTTCCTCTACTTTATAAAATAACATTCTTTTGTTGCTTCAGCTTTATGACAATCCGGTAGGCAACATAATTCACCAACAACGCACCTAACCAAGCCATAACTTCAGCATACGCTGCTGCTTTAAAACCAATCTGCGAAAGGAATGTAACAATAACAAATATTCGCATTGCCATTTCCACCACACCGGAGATCATTGGAAACAATGGTTTCCCCATTCCCTGAACCGCGTTTCGATATACGAACATAAAGTTAATAATCAAAAACATACTACCACTAATCCGAAGGTAACCACAAGCTAGTTCAATCGGTTCATTTCCAGTCAGCAATATTTGAACAAGATATTCAGGGAATAATATCAAAATCGAACCAAGTAAAACATATGATACCAATCCAATCAGCAACCCAACGCGGACGCCTGCTTTAATACGCGCATATTGCTTCGCTCCATCATTTTGACCGGTAAATGCTGACACCACAAAGCCTGTCGTTACAGTTGGTAGCATAAACAGATTCACAAACTTGCTACATGCGGAATATGCACAAGTATACACTACGCCGAGTGCATTGACATATGACTGAACAATGATACAGCCAACAGCAGTAATCGAATTCATACAAGCCATTGGAATTCCATTTTTCAAAAGAATACCAAATAACAAATAATCATTTTTAAAATCTCCACGCGTCAATTGTACTTCCTCCGTTTTGCACAAACGTATCGTGCACACAACAACGGAAATCAACTGGGCAACAATCGTAGCAACCGCTGCCCCGCCTACCCCTGTCCTTAAAACAAAGATAAACAGACAATCCAATACGATATTAACTACTGAAGCAATCATAATTGCAA
>JAZSPZ010000055.1:0-23424 GCA_045537735.1 Lachnospiraceae bacterium | reverse complement strand
CAGCACAGGATTGTGCTCGAAACAAAAAAAGAACGATATCAAAGATATCGTTCTTTTTTGTTCAGAGCGCGAGACGGGGATCGAACCCGCGACCCCCTCCTTGGCAAGGAGGTGCTCCACCGCTGAGCCACTCGCGCATATCCTTACAACAGTTGATAATATATCAAATATGAAATCATTTGTCAATAACAAAGTCAAAACTTTTTGATTTATTTTACAAGTTTGCTTCCTGCCTTTGGATAGATTTTGTATTCTTCAGTAATTCCCCCGTAGTAGATTTCTATCTGATTTTTTGAAACACTTAAGGTATAATAGAACTCGGGAACTGCCAATGGTTCACCATCTACGTCTTTTTTTGTTTTTCCGATGATTTCTTCGGTTTCAAGTGCCGCATATACAGCTTTTCTGAAATCACTTCCATCCATATTAGATACCAATTGTGGGGTTGCATGTTCCACTGCATTGTCACTAATCTTTTCGTTAGATAGGACTTGTGCCATAGTGGTGGCAAGTATTCTTGCTGTATCCATATCCTTTTGTAGCATGCTTTTTTTTAGGTGATTTGTAACAACAGGAAATAGAAGCGCTAATATTGCTACAATAACGACTATAATTATCACGATTTCCACTGGGGATAACCCTTTGGTCTTTGTTGCTGTTTTTTTCATTCTTAATATACTCCAATTACTTTTTCTTTAGGATTACCAATTCTCGGCATATTATATCAAAATTAATTGTGAAAGTCTACTTTGCTTTTTTCATCCGTTCCTATTAAACATAAAAAAAACACAAATCTAATATATAGTGTTACAAGGCAAATCTAATTTTTTAATTAGCATAGCAGTGCTTTTTGCATTAATTGGAATGTTTGTACATATTCCAGCATTAAGTATCATTTGTTGGGTGTTAATTATCCTAGGATATGTTAGAATATTTTCTAAGAATATCAGCAAACGTTATAGAGAGAATAGATTTAAAACAGCAGATAACAGGTTGACATAACATTATAAACGGTGGATTGTAGTGGAGTGAAGGAAAAGTATGTTTGGTTATGTAGTGGTTAATAAACCAGAATTGAAAATAAAAGATTTTGATGAGTACCGTTCTTACTATTGTGGCCTTTGCAAGGCGTTGAAGGAACGAGCAGGTGCCAGAGGACAAATGTCGCTAAGCTATGATATGACATTTTTAGCAGTGCTCTTAAGCTTGTTATATGAACCGGAAGAGACAGAGTGTCAGAGCCGTTGTATGGTGCATCCCTTTTCCCAACATCGTATGAAGCAGAATGCAATGATTGATTATGTAGCAGATATGAATCTGTTGCTTACCTGGTATAAATGTAAGGATGATTTTGTTGATGAGAAAAATGTGGTAAAGGCTTGTTATGGAACGATGTTAAATGGTCCTGTAAAACGCCTTTTTGTTACATACGAGAGACAGACTAGGCAGGTGGAGAAGTATCTGTCAGAATTATCTGCCTTAGAGCAGACACATGACTATAACATAGACAAGCTATCAGGCTGTTTCGGTCATTTATTGGAGGAAATCTTTGTAGTAAAACAGGATGAATGGGAATCATATCTTAGAAGGATTGGATTTCACATTGGCAAATTTGTGTATATTCTGGATGCATATGATGATTTGGAAAAGGACAAGAAAAAGGGGTGCTTTAATCCTTTGGTTGAGAGGGAATTAGAACCGGATTTTGATGAGTCGATTAAACAAATATTACTGATGATTGCTGCAGAATTTGCAAGAGAATTTGAAAAGTTGCCAATTGTGGAACATGTTGATATACTTCGTAATATCATTTATGCTGGTGTGTGGACCAGATATGAGGAAGTGAAAGTGAAGCGGATGGAGGAACAAAATGAGAAGTCCATATGATATATTGGGTGTGTCACCTAATGCGTCAGAAGATGAAATTAAAAAAGCATATCGTAAATTAAGTCGAAAGTATCATCCAGATGCCAACGTGAACAATCCCAACAGAGCACAGGCAGAGGAAAAATTTAAGGAAGTACAGCAGGCATATGATTCCATCATGAGTGGTAATGCCAGTAGCTATGGAAGGACTGGATATGGTGCTGATGGTTATGGACAGGCAGGATATGGCAATTATGGTGGCTTCGGTGGTTTTGGTGGTTTCGGAAACCAGGGTGCGAGCGCTTACGGGGAAGGAAAAGATGGAGCCTATCTTCATGCTGCGATGAATTATATTAAAGGTGGAGACTGTAATGCTGCACTTCGTCTATTATCAGAGATTGAGAATCGCACTGGAAAGTGGTATTATGTATCTGCAATCGCTAATTATAGTGCTGGTAATCAGGCAACGGCATTACAGCATATTCAGATTGCTATGCGTATGGAACCGGGTAACATAGAATATCAACAGTTGTACCAGACTATGCAGAATGGTGGAACGTGGTATACAACAAGAGGTCAGAATTATGGCTATCCAGAAATGAGTGCTAGTTATTGTTGTGAATTGTGTATGGTAAATTTGTGCTTGAATATGATTTGTGGTGGACCATGTTGTTAATACTATACATATGTTGTTATGTAAACTGAGTGCTTTTGATATAGGGGGAAATGAGGATGAAAAAAGAATACAAGGAATATGATAGTTCATTTTTTGCGATGCTATCTCGTATGAAATACATTAATCGATGGGCATTGATGCGCAATTCCTATCCGGAGAATATCAGTGAACATTCTTTGGAAGTAGGTATGATTGCACATGTGCTTGCGCTGATTAGTAATAAGAAATTTGATAACAATTTAAATGCAGAGCGGGCAGCGCTCATCGGTATGTACCATGATTGTACAGAGATTATTACAGGAGATATGCCAACACCAATCAAATATTACAATAAGGATACGGTGGAGGCGTATAAGTATGTTGAGGAGCAGGCTGCGAGAGATTTATTGCAAATGCTACCAGACTACTTGCAAGACGAATATGAAACAATTCTATTTCCGCAGGAGGGTGAGGAATATCTTTGGAAGCTTGTAAAAGCAGCGGATCGTTTGTCT
Organism: Lachnospiraceae bacterium; assembly: GCA_045537735.1. Taxonomy (GTDB): domain Bacteria; phylum Bacillota; class Clostridia; order Lachnospirales; family Lachnospiraceae; genus CAG-590. The sequence goes on along the minus strand of JAZSPZ010000055.1, from coordinate 20,388 downwards.
GCCTATGTGAAATGTATCGAGGAAGAAAAGGCAGGGAACCGAGAGTTTTCCAGTGCCAAGTCTGCGGTGTATGCTAAGTTGACGGAAATGGACATTCCAGAAGTCAGGGTGTTTATAAGAGATTTTGTTGAGGCATATAAGAAAACTTTAGATGAATTAAGGTGAAATTCTGTGCACAAATGATTTTACAGACAGTCATTTTTTTACATAAGAAATGCTTGTAATTTCGTAGACATATTTTACAAAAAAAGGTATAATTATATAGATAGTCATTTGTGACTGCATGATTTCTAAAGAATTGTCATGGAGGGTGTTAGTATGAAGAATATTTTGTTTGTTGCATCAGAATGTGTCCCTTTTATTAAGACAGGAGGATTGGCAGACGTTGTAGGCGCATTGCCAAAGATGTTTCCAAAGGAGGAATATGATGTTCGAGTTGTAATTCCGAATTACACATGTATTCCTTGGGAGTATAGAGAAAAATTTCAATATGTGCACCATTTTTACATGGACTTAGGACAGCGTTTTGAGAATGTACATGTTGGTATTATGACAATGGAATTAGATGGTATTAAGTATTATTTCATAGATAATGAATACTACTTCTCCGGATGGGCTCCATATGGAACAATCCGTTTCGATATCGAGAAGTTTACGTTCTTTAGTAAGGCAGCTTTGGCAATTCTACCAGTTATTAATTTCAAGCCAGATGTGATTCATTGCCATGACTGGCAGGCTGGTTTGGTTCCAGTATATTTACATACACTTTATAGAGAGAATCCGTTCTTCTATGGAACAAAGACGATTATGACAATTCACAATTTGAAGTTCCAGGGTGTATGGGATGTGAAGACATTCAAGTATATATCAGGACTTCCTGATTATGTGTTTACACCGGATCGCATGGAATTCTTTAAAGATGGTAATATGTTGAAGGCAGGTATGATTTATTCGGATTATATTACCACTGTAAGTGATACCTATGCTGGTGAGATTCAAACTCCAGAATATGGAGAGAATTTGGATGACGTATTGAGATTTCACAACCAGAAGCTGTGTGGTATTGTCAATGGTATTGACTATGGTATCTATGATCCACACAAGGATGAGAAGTTGTTTAAGAAGTATAACGTTCGTAGTTACAAGAAAGGCAAAGCAACCAACAAGATGGAGCTCCAGAAGGAACTGGGCTTACCTGTAGACGAGAACAAGTATATGATTGGTATCATTTCCCGCTTGACAGATCAGAAAGGTTTGGATTTGGTTGATTGGGTTATGGAAGGCATTGTGGATCCGTACGTACAGTTTGTAGTAATTGGTACTGGTGAGGCCAAATATGAGAATATGTTTAAGCATTATCAGTGGGTGTACTCTGACAGAGTATCTGCGAATATTTGTTACAATGACGAAAGAGCGCATAAGTTATATGCGGCAGCAGATGCAATGCTTATGCCTTCTAGATTTGAGCCTTGTGGATTGACACAGTTGATTGCACTTCGTTATGGTACAGTGCCAATTGTCAGAGAAACAGGTGGATTGAAAGATACAGTTATTCCTTACAATGAATATGAAGGAACCGGAACAGGTTTTTCATTTACCAATTACAATGCAGATGAGATGCTCAAAGTGATTAACTACTCAAAAGAGATTTACTATGATCACAGAGATGATTGGAACAAGATGGTTGTAAGAGGAATGAAGGAAGATTTCTCATGGGATAAATCTGCAGTGAAATATATGCAGTTATATGATAAAGTATTAGGATATTAAGAGAAATTAAGAGGAGAGAGAACATGATCGACATTAAATTTTTACGCGAGAATCCTGATGTGGTAAAACAGAACATCAAGAATAAGTTTCAGGATGACAAGTTACCTTTGGTAGATGAAGTGATTGAGTTGGATGCCAAAGCTCGTGAGACACAGGGGAAAGCAGATGCGCTTCGTGCTGATCGTAACAAGATTTCGAAACAGATTGGTGCTTTGATGGCACAGGGGAAGAAGGAAGAAGCGGAGGAGACAAAGAAGCTTGTGACAGAGCGTTCTGCTGAGCTTGCTGCTTTAGAGGAACAAGAGAAGGAATTACAGGAGAAGATTACTAACATTATGATGGTAATTCCTAACATTATTGATCCTTCTGTTCCAATCGGTAAAGATGATAGCGAGAATGTTGAGATTCAAAAATATGGTGAGCCTGTGGTACCTGATTTTGAGGTTCCGTATCATACAGAGATTATGGAGAAGTTTGATGGAATCGATTTGGATGCAGCAGGTAAAGTTGCAGGTAATGGTTTCTATTATCTCATGGGAGATATTGCAAGATTACATTCGGCAATTATTTCTTATGCAAGAGATTTTATGATTGACAGGGGATTTACTTATTGCATTCCTCCATTTATGATTCGTTCTAATGTTGTAACGGGTGTTATGAGCTTTGCTGAGATGGATGCTATGATGTATAAGATTGAAGGAGAAGACCTTTATTTAATCGGTACAAGTGAGCACTCTATGATTGGTAAGTTTATTGATACCATTATCAAAGAAGATCAGCTTCCAAAAACACTTACGAGTTATTCGCCATGTTTCCGTAAGGAAAAGGGGGCACATGGAATTGAGGAACGCGGTGTATATCGTATCCACCAGTTTGAGAAACAGGAAATGATTGTTGTATGTAAGCCGGAAGAAAGTCCAATGTGGTTTGATAAATTATGGCAAAACACAGTGGATTTATTCAGAACATTGGATATTCCAGTTCGTACTTTAGAGTGCTGTTCTGGTGATTTGGCTGATCTTAAGGTGAAATCTATTGACGTTGAGGCATGGTCGCCAAGACAGAAGAAGTACTTTGAGGTTGGTAGTTGTTCTAATTTGGGAGATGCACAGGCACGTCGTCTTAAGATTCGTGTGGATGGTGAAAATGGAAAGTACTATGCACATACATTGAACAATACAGTAGTTGCTCCACCACGTATGTTGATTGCATTTTTGGAAAATAATTTAAATGCAGACGGAAGTGTGAATATTCCAGAAAGCTTGCGTCCATATATGGGTGGCAAAGATAAAATCCAATAAAACAAGAACTATAATTAAGAGAGAATAAGGAGGATAAAGTTTATGGATTACGCAGGATTAAGAGCAAAAGCAAGAGAACAGTTAGGAGGAAGTATTACAAATTCAGCATGGTTAATGGCTGGTGTTGTATGTATAATCGTTGCAGCGATTAGTGGTCTTGTAGGAAGTGTGATTCCTTATGTAGGTAGCTATCTCGTTATAGGTGTTATGTCCTATGGAATGGCTTATGTTTTTTTAAACCAGTCCCGTGATCAGCAGCCTATTAATATTAGTGATGTATTTATTGCATTTAATTCAGACTTTTTAGAGTACTTTTTACTGGGATTGATGATTTCCCTGTTCACAGCGTTGTGGTCTTTATTGTTTGTGATTCCAGGTATTGTTAAAGGCTATGCATATGCAATGGCTTATTATATTAAGGTTGATAATCCTGAAATGGGCTGGAAAGAATGTATCGATGAGAGCCAGAAAATGATGGAAGGTCATAAGATGGAGTTGTTTGTCTTAGATTTAACTTTCATTGGATGGATTTTTGTAGGTGCCTTCACTTGTGGTATCGGATTATTCTGGGTTGCACCATATATCAATGCTGCGCATGTGAAATTTTACGAGACAATTAGAATCTAATTTTAATAAAAAAAGCTTCACCAGTTGGTGAAGCTTTTTTTTGTAATCAATATGATTCTGTCATTGTTTTGAAATATTTTAAAATATGCTTGTGCATTGTTTTGACTGCGGGTGCCATAGTATCGTTATTCAGTGCACAAATACCGATTGTACGGTGTTCAGCAGGTTTTAATGGATACATGTTCACATCGTAAGGAATATTTTGCATAACCAATCTTGGCATAATACATACGCCAAGTCCGGCTGCTACCATGGCAATGGTGCTTAAGTCATCTACTACATGACAGGAAGAACGGATGGATAAATGATATTTCCTAAATAAATTTTGAATGTCTGCATCCGTGCTCTCACGTTGTGAAACAAATTTTTCTTTTGCGAGCTCTTCTAATGTAATATATTTTTTATTAATTGGTTTATAACTTTTTGGTACGATACAGAGCAATTCGTCTTCGTAGAGCGGAGTGATAGGAATATCTTTACAACTAGATTCTGAAAGAAATCCCAAATCAACAACACCGGTTTTAATCCAGTTATACACATCGTCATAGGTACCTTGGTAAATTTTGATCTCGATGTTTGGGTGCGCTTTGGAAAAACTCGTAACCAAATCAGGAACAAAGTTGTTACAAACCGAGGAGAAGGTACCAATTTTAACAGAGCCGTGGGTGAGACCATTAAACTCTAGGATTGCTTGTTGCAGCTTGGCATCACTGTTTAAAACAGTTAAGATGTAGGGTTGCAAATTTTCACCATAACTAGTAAGGGTAACTCCGCTTTTGTTACGGTTAAACAGTGGGAATCCTAACTCTTTTTCTGCAGTGGATACTGCATGGCTGATAGCAGAAGGGGTAAGATTCAATACCTCTGCAGCTCGCTGAAAGCTTCCTTGCTCTACAACTGTTTGAAAAATTTGATATGCCAGTAAAGTCATATTATTTCTCCTTGTTAAAAATATGTGCAAGATCAACTGGTTTCAATGTCATCAATGCATCAGCATCAGCAATATTTTCTGACAGTAAACGATTTGCCTGAGCAGAAATGGCGATATCCAAAAAGTTTCTTACATCTCTGGCATTGCCGAAGTACTTGTCGGAATTTCTCACATATAGTTCTAATTGTTCCTTCAAATAATCACTACCATCTGCGCTTAAGATATAATCATTGTTTTTGCAGAAACGAAGGAAGATATCATATAAATCATTTGCTGTATAGTCAGGAAAATGAATTGTTTTCTGAAATCGGGATTTCAAACCTGGATTGGATTTCACAAATTTGTCCATCAGGTCAGGATATCCGGCGACAATGACAATCATATCCTCACGATTGTCCTCCATACCCTTTACTAATGTGTCAATGGCTTCTTGACCAAAGTCTCCACCAGGAGTTTCGTTGGAGAGCGCGTAGGCTTCGTCAATGAACAGTACACCACCTTTTGCTTTATCAATTACCTCTTTCACCTTGATGGCTGTTTGTCCCATGTATCCAGCAACCATACCGGAACGGTCAACTTCCACCATATGTCCCTTGGATAAGATACCTAAAGAACAGTAAATTTGGGATAGAAGACGGGCAACGGTAGTTTTACCTGTACCGGGATTACCTGTAAATACAAAATGCTTTGTTACAGAAGGGGCTTTTAATCCATTCTTTGTACGTAATTCTACAATTTTTAATAAATTGATAAGGTTCTTTACTTCTTCTTTTACAGAAGCCAATCCGATTAAGGATTCTAATTCATCTAATAATGCATCCAAATCCTGAATTGTCTTGTCTCCGCCAGTAACAGTGCCCACAAATGGAATGTCTTCCTGACGTTCTTCCTGGTTGGCAATTTCCTTTTCTTCTTTTGATTTTAGTTTAAATGGAATACTATCTGGTCTGGATGGAGCAACACCACCATTCTTGGTATGTGCTTTGATGGCACTTTCTAACATAAAACGGTAACGTGTTAGTTGGTTGACCTCTTTCGTATCCATATGTTTACAGCTTGATAGAAAATCTTCCCCAATGATCTGAAAGGTTAACAAAAATAGCTTTTTTACATCGTAGTATTTGGATTCGTGAACTACAAATTCATCCTTGCCAAAATCTAAAAAGTAACGCAGTGATGCAGGTGGCTGATTTAAAAAATCATCGCGAACCATTCTGCTTCCTGATGCAAAAGATTTCATGGTTTCAGAATCAAAGGTATAGCCGAGAGATTTGTTAATGTAACGAATTTCATCTTTGGCAACAACACGGTCCGCAATGGTTAGAAATATGAGAAAATCTCGCAAATCCATCTTCAGAAGTTCTTTCACACATACATTATCTGTTCCAGTTTTCATCATGTGTTTATCAATTTTATCGGCAATCGTCATTGCAGTGTCATATACGTTTTTGGTTTCAAAATCCATAAATAATCCCCTTGAATAAATGATATCTTTAATATATCAAAAAAATGAGGGACAGGCAACTAAAGGTTGAAGAAATTTCATGTTTTATTAGTTTCATACATACAAAATGAAATTCACTCTAGATATCTTGTGAAAAGTAATATACAATGGTATGGATGACTTGATTTTGAGATAGATTACAAAAGTCATTATAATATGGAGATAATGAGGAGAAAAGGATGAAAGATTTGGCATATAAAAAATTTTTGAAGTATGGAATTACAGTTGCTGTGTTAATTTTACTTGTGATGAATTTTGCAACTGTGGTAGGTTGGTTCCATACGCTCATTTCGGTAGCTTACCCATTAACGCTGGGTTGTGTGATTGCGTATATATTGAACATATTAATGGTTCGATTAGAAAAGATTTACTTCCCAAAGAGTAAGAAAAAGATTGTTCAAAAGACTCGACGTGGAGTGTGTATGGTTTTATCTCTCACCCTGTTGGTTATGATTGTTATATTTGTATTATACTTAGTGATTCCGCAAGTGGTAGATTGTTTTGTGGTTATTTCTAAGGATGTACCAGTTCTATTACAAAAAGTGTGGGATTTCTTGGTTGAAAATTCTGACAGAATTCCAGCATTGCAGGAGCAACTTACAAGCATGAATGTAGATTGGGGTGGAATTATCAACAAGGTAACATCCGGATTAATGTCTGGAACAAAAGGCCTGCTTTCTTCAGCCACAATCATCGTTGGTTCATTTTTTGGAGCGGTTACGAATGTTGTAGTGGCTCTCATCTTTAGCATGTATGTATTGGCTTGTAAAGAAGAGGTGGCTAGTCGCATCAATCGTGTGATGAAAGCATTTATGAAGATTGAAATGTATGATAAGACTATCTATGTGTTAGATGTTGTACACAAGAGTTTTTCTAATTTCTTTGTTGGGCAGGCAACAGAGGCAGTAATTCTTGGTACTTTGTGTACAATTGGTATGTGGATTATTAGGATTCCTTATGCAGGTCCGATTGGTGCATTGGTTGGTCTGACAGCATTGATCCCTGTATTTGGTGGATATATTGGTGCAGCATTGGGTGCATTTATGATTTTGACGGTTGATCCAAAGCTAGCTTTGGTATTTATCATTTACTTATTGATTTTACAGCAGTTAGAAGGTAATTTGATTTACCCAAGAGTTGTTGGCTCTTCTATTGGTTTACCAGGTATCTGGGTACTTGCAGCTATTATGATTGGTAGTGGCCTAGGCGGCGTTGTGGGAATGTTGGTAGGCGTTCCGATTTCAGCGGCAGCCTACAAATTGCTTCGCGATGCAACCGTGAAGAAAGAACAGGAGAGGAAGAAAAAATAAAGTTTTTTGAAGGCTAAGAAATGTGAATTTATAAGCAACTGCCTCTTTTGAGGCAGTTTTCTTTCGTTAAGGGGATATATTATGAATAAAGATTTGACAGTAGGAAAACCAGATAAAGTGTTATGGAAATTTTGCCTCCCGTTGTTTGGAAGTGTCATTTTTCAGCAAATGTATAATATCGCAGACAGTCTGGTGGCAGGAAAATTCATAGGTGAAAATGCATTAGCAGCAGTGGGAAATAGTTATGAAATTACACTCATCTTTATTGCCTTTGCATTTGGTTGCAATATTGGCTGTTCTGTTATTGTGTCTCAACTGTTTGGTGCAAAGCAGTTGGGGAAAATGAAAACAGCAATTTATACCACATGGATTACTTCATTGGTGCTTTGCATTGCGCTCGTACTGTTTGGAATAACCATGGGTGGTAAAATGCTAGCATGGATACAGACACCAGAAATCATTATGGTTGATTCAAAACTGTATTTGGATATTTATGTATGGGGATTTCCGTTTCTACTGTTTTACAATATAGCAACAGGTATTTTTTCAGGACTAGGGGATTCCAAAACCCCATTTATTTTTCTTGCGTTTTCTTCCACAGCGAATATATTAGTGGATATTTGGTTTGTAAAGGGATTTCATATGGGAGTAGCTGGTGTAGCATGGGCAACATTTATCTGTCAAGGCGTCAGCTGTATTTTAGCCATGCTCGTTATATTTAAGCGCTTGCACAAGATAAAGTGGGAGGGGAAAATTGCAATTTTTTCTTGGGAGTTACTAAAGAAAGTTGCCTTGATTGCAATTCCAAGCATTTTTCAACAGAGTTTTATTTCCATTGGAAACATAATGATACAAGGTGTAATCAATGGATTTGGTCCAGGTGTGATTGCGGGATATGCGGCATCGGTAAAGCTGAACAATTTGGTTATTACATCTTTTACCACCCTTGGAAATGGAATATCTAATTTTACTGCGCAGAATATAGGTGCGGGAAAATTGCCAAGGGTGAAAGCTGGTTTTCGTGCCGGCATCAAGATGGTATGGAGCTTGTGTATACCATTTGCACTTCTTTATGTGTTTTGCGGAGGAATTTTAGTAAATGTATTTTTAGATAATCCGTCACCAGATGCATTGCATACAGGAATTGCATTCTTGCGCATATTGGCACCATTCTATTTTGTAATTTCCGTAAAGTTGGCTACCGATGGAATTTTGCGAGGCGCGGGAATGATGAAACGATTTATGGTGGCAACGTTTACAGATTTGATATTGAGAGTGGTATTGGCAATCGTACTTTCTGGATATTTTGGTTCTGTGGGAATTTGGTGTGCTTGGCCAATTGGATGGGTGATTGGAACCATTTTATCATTACTGTTTTATAGAAGTGGTTCTTGGAATCGAAAATAGATAATTAAATTTGAGCATTTATGTTGGGGATTTTGACAGGTAAAGACGAGAGTGATATTCTATAATATATGTGTCGTGACAAAGGAGTGAAGTACATGGAACAGGAAGAACATGTGGGCTTGCGTCTATGGAAAAAAGGTAAACAAGGATTATTGACGATTGTATTTAGTCGTCTTGGATTAATTACATTGTTATTTTTTATCAATATTGGTTTTATGTTATTGACATATAAGTGGTTTAGTGAGTCCATGCCACAGTTCACTGGTGTGCTGACATTGTTCGAGATTTTGATGATTATCTATCTGTTTAACTGCGAATTTGACAGTGATGTGAAGTTGACATGGCTCATGGTTATTATGGTCCTTCCTTTATTTGGTTCACTATTTTTGTTGTATACTCGTTTGGATATCGGACATCGTGCCATTAAAAAAAGAATGCAGCATTTACTTGCGGTCACTGATGATAGTTTGAAACAAAATCCAGAAGTTTTACAAAATTTGAAAAAGATAAATCCGGAAAGCGCCACACTGGTTCATTACGTGAATCGAACAGGCTGTTATCCGGTCTATGAGAATACGAATGTAACATATTTTCCTTTGGGGCAGAACAAATTAGATGCTTTGTTAGTTGAGTTAGAACAGGCGAAGGAGTTTATTTTTTTAGAATACTTCATCATCGGAGAGGGTGTGATGTGGGGAAAGGTGTTAGAGATTTTGGCACGTAAGGCTAAGGAAGGTGTTGAAGTACGCCTACATTATGATGGAAGTTGCGAGTTTACTACTTTACCACATGATTATCCAAAAAGAATTAGGAAGCTTGGAATTCAGTGCAAGATGTTTGCGCCTTTAACACCATTTGTATCCACCATGTATAATTATCGAGATCATCGAAAGATTTTAGTAATTGATGGACATACTGCTTTTACAGGTGGTATCAATTTGGCTGATGAGTATATTAATGTCAAGGAAAAGCATGGTCACTGGAAGGACACAGGTATTATGTTGAAGGGTGAAGCTGCCAAAAGCTTTACCTTAATGTTTTTACAAATGTGGAATGTGGATACCAAAGAAGAAGATTTTAACAAATATCTAACATGCAATACAGAGTCCGACAGAGAAAGTGCGCAGGATTTTTCAAAGGGTTTTGTGTTACCATACGGTGATTACCCATTAGATGATGATAAAGTGGGAGAGCGCATCTACATGGATATACTGAATCAGGCAACAGAGTATGTACATATCATGTCACCATATCTTATTTTAGATGAGGAAATGGAGGCAGCTTTGCAGTTTGCTGCAGAGCGTGGCATTGATGTGAAAATCATTTTGCCTGGGATTCCAGATAAGAAAGGGCCGTATTCTTTGGCAAAGATGCACTATAAGGCGTTGTTGACTTCTGGTGTGAAGATATACGAATATACACCGGGATTTGTACATGCAAAGGTGTTTGTGAGTGATGACCGAAAAGGTGTTGTGGGAACCATTAATCTGGATTACAGAAGCTTTTATCATCATTTTGAGTGTGCAGCTTATATGTATGATGTGGATTGTATTACAGACATAGAGAAGGATTTTCAGGAAACTCTTACGAAGTGTCGTGAAGTGACATTTGAAACCATTAAAAAGGAAAAATGGTGGGTGAAGGTGAGAGGAAGTTTATTGAAGGTGGTTGCACCATTGATTTAGATAGTTGGCAACAACAATATATTATTGGACAAACTAGGGTATGTGTTTATATGACGGAACTGGCAAATTTTGAAGCGTTACAGCAAAACATAATAGATTCCATTGAAGAACAGCAACTGAAATTGGGATATCTGCGTGAAACAGTAAGATTATACTATCCATTGTCATCCTTGAATCGATTTTTACAGGTGTATTGTTCTACAGACGATATGTTGGAATATATGCAGGATTTTAGTATATGGTCAAAAGACAATTTGTGCGGTGTTACGGTTACCAATAATGGGGAGCGCTTTTGTATTGCGGTGCCACCAGCTGGTGCAGAGCATATACACAAGAATTTGCGACCAGATGGTTTTTTGGCAGAACTAATTGAAGCAGTAAGAAACCATAGTTCCACGTGGGAAGAGATCCTTAACATTTTCCAAAAACATTCAGATTCGGTGTATGTGGAAGAGATGGATAATGGTGAATTTCAATATCTTGTTTATTTCGAGGATGGAAAGCCGGATGATTACAGGTATTGTATTGCGGTGGAAGGTCATCATGTGACGTATCATCGTTATACGCCAGCGGACTATGAGGATTTTGGATTTTAAATCAGCGGTTAGAAATTACCAGTGACATATTCGGAATTGTTGCATAGGATAGTAGTAGAGTTGTGATTTTGAAAGATAAGGAGTAATGGTATGCGAATGATTTTGTTGACAGCAATAGGTGTAGGAGGAGCAACGATTATAGGTGCGATGATTGGATTTTTCTTTCACAATGTATCACACCGGATAAATGATATTATTTTGAGTTTTGCAGCAGGAATTATGTTGGCTGCAGCCGTGATTGGACTAATTTTACCATCCGTAGAATTAGTGGGAACCAATGGATTGTGGCTTCCAGTGGTTGGAATTTTTGTGGGAGCATTATTTTTGAATGTAATGGACAAAGCAACACCACATTTACACAAGCTAACTGGAGTGGATATTGAAACACACAAGAATAATCGTAATCTGAATAGTGCACTGTTGTTTATGTTAGCAGTTGCGATACATAACTTACCAGAGGGTATGGCGGCAGGAGTGGGTTTTGCAGGTGAGGATACAGGTGCTGCGTTGACGGTAGCAGTGGGTATTGCATTACAAAACATTCCAGAGGGTATTGTAACGGTGTCGCCATTAGTTTTAGCAGGAGTAAAGCGCAGCAGGGCATTTTTGTTGGCAGCTATGACAGGATTGATTGAGGTGATAGGAACATTTGTCGGATATTCTTTAGCAGCGGTATCTACAAGTATATTGCCATTTGCTTTAGCATTTGCAGGTGGAACCATGCTGTATATTATTAGCGATGAAATGATACCAGAAACCCATAGCCATGGTTATGAGCGGACAGCAACTTATTCTTTGCTGATCGGTTTTGTGGTGATGTTAATGATGGATCGAGTGTTATGATGAATCAGTAGAAAATGAAATACTGTATTAAAAAGGGTGCAAATTTGAAATAATCAAATTTGTACTCTTTTTTTATTATGAATAATTTCCCCAAACGTTTACATACTATAAAGGACAAAATGTATGTAAATTATGGAAAGGATAATCGGTGCACAGTATGAACGAGTTGGTAGCATTACCGATTACGAATGAAAATGGATATTACGAGATTCGATTGGAAAGCATTGGTGGACTGGGAGCGAATCTATGTGGAAAGATGCTAGGGGAATTAGGTGCAATCTATATGGATTTAAATGCAGCCAGTTTTTCTAGCTATGGTTCAGAGAAACGTGGTTCGCCTGTGAAAGCATTTATTCGTTATAGTCAAAAGGATAAAGAAATTGGAATTAATTCGCCAGTGGAGAAACCTCATATCTTGGGATTGTTTCATGAGGCAATGATTGGAAAGAGTACGGTGACTGCCGGTGTAGATGAGAATACGCAGATTGTAATGAATACAAGTGGTACACCGGATGAGATGAGAGAGAAATTGAAGCTTTACGCAGGAACGATACATTGTATTAATGCTCTTACCATTGCCATGGAGGAAAAAAGCCGAATTAACATGGTAATGTTAGGTGCCATTGCCAAGGTGTCAGGATTTATTCCATTGGAGGCGGTGGAAGAGATTGTAAAGGAAACCATTGGAAAAAAGTATCCTGCTATGTTAGAGGGAAATCTGTCCGGAGTGCGCAGAGGATACGAGGAACTAAAGAGCCAATACTATGCGCCTACTGATGACCAGGAATATGCATATGTGCCATATGAGGATGTGAAGTATCAGTGGGGATATGCGAATGCGCCAATTGGAGGGGTGAATATTACCCCAGGTTCTACGGTGTCCAATGATTTGTCAGCTTCTAGAGAAGGTTATATACCATTGTTTATCAAGGAGCGTTGTATCAATTGCGGCTTGTGTGACACGACCTGTCCGGATATGGTATTTCAGTTTGAAAAGGGCGAATATAAGGGAAAAGAAATGATGGTGAATAAAGGTCTAGATTATCATCATTGCAAGGGCTGTTTGCGTTGTGTACAAGTCTGTCCAGTCAATGCATTGGTGCAGGGTGTGGAACGAGAACATCCGCATCCGGAATTTTCTATGGGCAATAAAGATTTGTTACCTGATGATGTGGAATATGAAGAGGTGGGTCCGAACTCCTATGTTACCAGTGAATCCTATTTGACAGAAGAACGTGTGGATGGAGGTTTGGTGTAATGAAAGAACAAAAAATGTTGTTTGAAAGTGGCAATGAGCTGGCAGCCTATGCAGCGAAGCAGATTAATTATCATGTGATGGGATATTATCCAATCACACCATCCACGCAGATTGCAGAATATCTTGACCAAATGAGAGCAGATGGAGAACATGATATATCTTTGATTGCAGCGGAGGGAGAGCACAGTGCAGCGGGAATCTGTTATGGTGCAACCACTGGTGGTGGAAGGGTGTTCAATGCTACCAGTGCCAATGGATTGCTATATGCCATTGAACAGTTGCCTGTACAGTCCGGAACCCGTTTCCCAATGGTGATGAATGTGGCATGTCGTACCGTGTCTGGTCCCTTATCCATTAAAGGAGATCACAGTGATATCATGTATACCTTAAACACTGGCTGGATCATTCTATTTGCCAATACACCACAGGAAGTGTATGACTTTAACATCTGTGCCTTGAAGCTTGCGGAAGCGGTAAAGCTTCCAGTGATTGTAGCATTTGATGGCTTCTTTACCAGTCATCAGAAGCGTAACAGTCAGGTGTTTGCAGATGACCAGGTGGTAAGAGATTTCGTTGGGGATTACAAAGCAGAATATTCCGCGTTAGATATGGAACATCCAGTGTCTATCGGCTCCTATATGAATGAGCCGGATATCATCAACAATAAGTACCAGCTCCATCTGGCGATGGAAGAGGCACTACAGGAGCTTCCAAAGATTTTTCAGGAATATGCAGCTCTTTCTGGCAGAGATTATAATATGGTACAGGGATATCTCACAGAGGACGCAGAGGTGTTGTTATATGTATTAGGCTCTGCATATCATACTGCGAAGGTTGCAGTGGATAAGCTGCGGGCAGAGGGTAAAAAGGTTGGTGTATTTACTACAAAATTGCTTCGACCTTATCCAAAGGAGCAGCTTTATGCACTTTGTCAGAATGCAAAGACGATTATTGTAGCGGATCGTCAGGATAGCTATGGTGCTAGTGGTGGTAATCTTTCTATTGAATTGAAGGCCATGTTGCAGGAAATGCAGGCAAAGGAAGTAGAGAGCGCGTCTGAACAGGATGTACAAAGTGGAATTACTGGTAATATTACTGGTTCACAGTGTCCATCTACACGAGTAATCAGCCGCATTTATGGTCTTGGGGGAAAAGATTTCTACGAAGAGGATGCAAGAAATCTGTTCTTACTAGGGTATACAGAAGGAACAAGCAGCTTTGACTATATGGGTGTATATCCTGGCGATATGGAAGCAAAAGCAACCAAGTTATTTGCACCAATTACGGAGGAGGATGCAACGCCAAATGCTACAACGGTTAAAGTAGAAAAGAACGAGCTGCATCCAATCTGTGACAAGGTGATTGTGGAAGGTGGAATGTTAAATAACACCACTGCTATACCAAAACGTTTGGCTCCAGGTCATGGCGCATGTCCGGGGTGCGGAATTCCAGTCAATGTGAATCTGTTGTTAAGAGGGATTGAAGGCAATGTGGTGTTACTGTTCCAGACTGGTTGTGGTATGGTTGTAACCACCGCCTACCCTAAGACCGCATTTAAGGTTCCTTATGTTCACAATCTATTCCAAAATGGTGCTGCAACGCTATCTGGTTTGGTGGAAATGTTCCATCAAAAGCAGAAGCGTGGAGAATATCCTCCAGGAGAAATCACATTTATTATGGTCAGTGGTGATGGTGGAATGGATATCGGTATGGGTTCTGCACTAGGAACAGCAATTCGTGGTGCCAATCTCATTATTTTTGAGTACGACAATGGTGGTTATATGAATACCGGCTATCAGTTGTCCTATTCCACACCGATGGGAGCAAAAAGCGCAACCTCTCATCTTGGTGAGAAGCAGTATGGTAAAACATTTTTCCATAAGGATTCCCCAATGCTTATGGCGGCCACCAATATGCCTTATGTGGCGACGGTAGCAGAATCCAATCCCATGGATTTCATTAAGAAAGCAGCAAAGGCGAAGCTATATGCCAATGAATACGGAACGGCATATGTGAAGGCAATCTCAGCCTGTCCCCTTAATTGGAATGACACGCCTGACAAAGAGCGTAGTGTTATTGCTGCAGCGGTGGATAGCTGTTACTTCCCATTATTTGAAATTGAGCAGGGAATTACGAGCTTAAGCTATAACCCAGAAAAATCCAATAAGAAGATACCAGTGTTGGATTGGCTAACTATGATGGGAAGAACGAAACATTTGGGCAAAGAAGAGTATCGTAGTGTTGTGGAGAGTATTCAGGCAGAAGTAGACAGAAGATGGGAGCGCTTGAAGGCGAGAGCGGAGCATCCATTGTTGTAAAAAAGGAGATTGATAATATGCAGTATATTTGTGATGTGTGTGCATGGGTTTATGATGAAGAAGTAGGATATGAAGACCAGGGTATTGCGCCTGGTACCAAATGGGAAGATGTACCAGAGGATTTTTTGTGCCCACTTTGTATGGTGGGAAAAGAGCAGTTTAGTGTGATTGAATAAGTGTTAAGCGGATATATTATGTAAATGCATTATGTAAATATGTTATGTATACACTTTATGTAAAGTCGTTATGCGAAACGTATTGCGTAAACAGGGAACTTTTTCATGTGAAAGACCAGGGAAAGTTCCTTGTTTTTCATTTATCACAAGTTATATTTGGGGATTTTGTGATTCCGGACGTTAAAATAACAGGAATAATGTGATACAATAAATTTTAGTTGAAAATTCGGTGATAAAGGAGAGATAAATTATGGAGAAAGTATTAATTACAGGTGGTAACAGAGGAATTGGTCTGGAGTGTACCAAGCTATTTGTGGAGAGCGGATATGAAGTAATTGTGGTTGCGAGAAACTTTACTGATTTTCCTTATAAAGAGCATTCGCAGGTGCGAATGATAGAATTTGATGTAAGTAAAGTGGATGAAATCAAAGCGTTGGTAGAGAACATTGGCTATGTAGATATTTTGTTAAACAATGCAGGTGTGATGAATTCGTTACCTTATGACGATTACCCAGAGGATAAGAAGGAAAATCTTATGAATGTCAATCTCTATGCTCCGATTGAGTTTATTACCCATATGGCACCGTTAATGATGGAGAAAGAAAAGGGAAGAATTGTGACAGTTGCATCGATAGCGGGACAGATTGGACATCCGGATATATGGTATGGTGTTTCAAAGGCAGGTGTGATTAACGCAACTAAGAGCTTTGCAAAGATTCTGGCACCAAAGGGCGTGGTTATCAATGCGGTTGCTCCTGGACCAGTGGAAACCGACATGATGCATGTAATTCCAGAGGCGAGAAAACAGGCAATTAAGAGTAGTGTCTATACAGACCGTTTCGCGAAGCCGGATGAGGTTGCAAAAGCGATGTACTGGTTAGCTGTGGAATCACCAGAGTATATCAATGGAGTGTGCTTGGATATTAATAACGGAGCATTTCCGAGGTAGGTGATGATATATGCAAACAATAATTATTAAATTAGATTCAGAAAAGTTAGATAATCCAGATTTAGATATCATTTATAATTTGCCGGAACGGATAGAAGAATATACGAACGGGCAAATTAAAGATAATGGATATGACTACCTATCAGATACGGAAATTGGTATTTGGTTAGAATCTGAAAACGTAGAAGAAAATGTAAAGTATGTGACAGAATTGTTAAAGAATGAAAAGTTTTGTGGCAACGATTTGTCTGTTACAGCGGAAATATATATTTCTTCGAGAGAAAACGCGGAAATTAATGTATGTGAGAGATTAGTGTAAAGATTCACTTTACGAAGCGTTATTGAAATCATATAATAAAAATAGGTTGAATTTATCCTAGATATAGTGATATACTAGTTATATAAGATGATGGAGGTGTTGTCATGACAGTAGATACAAACACAATGGTTTCAATTACAGAAGCAAATCAGAACTTTTCAAAAGTTGCAAGATTAGTAGATGAGCTTGGCTCAGTTGTTATACTTAAGAATAATGCACCAAGATATTTGGTAATAGATTTTAGTAAAGCAGAAGACAGTGCTGTAGCTAAGGATGAAGATGTGCTTGAAATTTCAAAGAGAATACTTGCACAGAATAAAGAGGCTTATGAGGTGCTTGCAGAATGAAAAGACTGAGTAAAGAGCAAATTTTGATGCTCCATTCACAACTCATTGAATAGACTGGTGGGACCACCGGTGTAAGAGACTTTAATTTGTTGGAATCAGCTATTGAGACACCGTTTCAAATATTCGGTGGAGAAGAGTTGTATCCAACTATACAAGCGAAGGGTACGCGTCTTGGCTATACTTTAATAAAAAATCATTGTATGTTGGATGGGAACAAGAGAATAGGTACACATGCAATGCTTGTATTCTTTACTTTGAATGGAGTTGAATTATCATATACACAAAAAGAATTGTATGAAATGGTTCTAGCAGTAGCAAGTGGAAGCTTGGAATATGAAGATATGCTTAAATGGGTACTGGATCATCAAGCGTAATTATATATTATATTTTATTGCCTGTGTTTGATCTTGGGAAGGTTGCCTGTGATGGTACGAGAATTGTTGGATGTGGGGCAATTGCAGGATATTGGGGTAGTGTAACCGAAAGTATTTTACTGACTATTTTTGTTTTGCCTGATTATCAGGGAAAAGGTGTCGGAAAAAGAATCATAGAAACACTTGAGAATGACGAATATTTTTTAAGAGCTAAGCGAGTTGAAATACCGGCGTCTATAACGGCAGTAGAGTTTTATAAAAAGATGGGATATGATTACAAAAACGGAATTGCAGAGTTAGAAGATGGATTGTTATATAGACTCGAGAAGTTTAGATGAATTTGCCAGAGAGATAAGGAGGAATTTAATTAATGAAAAAAATACATAAATTGGATTTGATTTTACTGGTTGGACTTGCACTTATAGCAATAGTAAGTGCGCTTATTGATATTTTTTATGTTGTTGTTTTTCCCGTGTGTTCTTGTGCAAGTGCATTTTATGCCTCTTTTCCTTTGTGGTTTATATTGTTCATATATTCTTTAATTAAATATACAGATAAAGAAGAGGAGGAGAAACCCCAATTTGTCAAGTGGTATACGGTGTTTTTTTTACCGTTTTTACATGTTGTGTTTTTAATAGTCGGATTTATCCTCGGTATAGGGTTGAAAAGTTTATTTCAACTGTAGTTTGCGTAAGATGGACAGAACCAGAGGATCGTGAATATTTGAAGTTGATGGAGGAAATGGGTGTGAAAAAAAGGATAATTAAGGCAGGGAGTATAGCACTAGGAATTACTACCCTGATGGGGATAATTAATTATATTCTTGGTACAGTATTTGATAAAATTATTGGAATCAAATTTTGGGGTGGAGAGATGTCAAGTACTTATGGTTTTGGTATCGAACTTTTTAAATCTTATCCATTATATTCGGTAGATAATCCGATTGAGTCTAATGTTGCAATACACATAGCGCCTGTTAATTTTGTGCTGACGGTAGTGATGTTGAGTATTGTAATATATTTTATATGTTTGTTTGTGGAAAAACGAAAAAAATAGAGAATATAAAGGAAGGAAGAATTTGAAGTTTAAGGAGATATTTTTATGAAAAAAGAACTTGGCATTGCCCGTTGTGGATTAGCATGTTGCCTGTGTTCTGAAAATGAACATTGCGGTGGCTGTGATTCTGGAAATTGCCCAGATACAGAATGGTGTGAAAATAGAAAATGTTCGATAGAAAAAAATATTGATAATTGTTTTCTGTGTGAAGAGAATTGTAGGAAGGGACTCCTTGCAAAGATTAAACCTTATGGGTTTACTTTGTTTGCGAAAAGATATGGTATTGAAACTTTACTGAACTGTCTCGAAGAAAATGAGAAAAATGGTATAGTTTATCATCGACAGGGAATTGTTGGAGACTATGATGATTTTGATGATGTCGAAGAACTTATTCGATTCATACAAACAGGTAAGCGTTGAATCTTGAATTTGAGAGGGTGTAGGTATGGTTAGAAAAATTAATTTAATGGATAGTGTTAACGAGGTTGATGGATTATTTTTATATAAAAGAGTAGGAACATTAAATAATCATATGTTAAATGTTTTACAAGCTGAAAATAGAACGCTTGATTTCCATGTACATGAAAATTCGGATGAAATGTTTTATTGCATTGAAGGGGAGTTTGATATTGAATTTGATGATGGCTTAACTCATTTATGTGAAGGTGACTTCATCATCGTACCGAAAGGAACCAGACATAGACCTGTTTGTAAGACGTTAGTAAAGTGTCTTTTGATAGAAGTGGAAGGAACTCTAAATAAAGACAATACAGGTGGTACATATAAAGGGTAAAATTTGAATTCTATGGAGGGAAACTATGAGGATAAGACCATATTTAAATAAAGACTTCGATGTGATTTCTCAATGGATAAAGGATGAACGTTCGCACGCTTTATGGTGTGCTAATTTAATACCATATCCCCTTGAGAAAAAAGGGTTTGATGATTTGCTACAACAAGTAGAAGAACGGTTCGGGGATAGTCCATTTGTTGCTACTACGGATGAGGGAAAAGTGGTAGGGTTCTTTTGCTTTTCGGTCAATTTGAGTACGAATGAGGGAATGTTAAAATTTGTAGTTATAGATAACACTATACGGAATATGGGATATGGAAGTGAAATGCTAAAGTTAGCTGTGAGATATGCATTTGAAATTGCAAAAGCAGATGCAGTACAACTGAATGTTTTTCCTGAGAATGAGAGGGCAAAGAAGTGTTATCTAAAAGTGGGATTTAAAGAAAGAACATTAACGGAAAATGCTTTTAGTTTTAAGGATGAATCATGGGGAAGATGTAATATGGTTATTACAAAATAAGGAATGCAAAATTTGAATTTTTATGATAGAGAGGATGGTTGAAATGTATATATCAGAGTATTGTGAAGTTGATTATGAAGAAAAGTATAATGTGGTTTTAGTAAAATGGAAAAAGTTTTGTTGTAATCAAGATTACAGGAAACCGTTAGAATATGCATTAGATATTATTAGGGAACATGAAAACTGTGATTATGTAGCGGATACAAGAAGCGGGTTTGAAAATATTCCTGAAGATACTCAATGGGTAGCAGAATATTTTATGCCTACAGCAGTAGAGTATGGATGTAAATGTATTTATTTTATA
>JAZSPZ010000022.1:0-36194 GCA_045537735.1 Lachnospiraceae bacterium | reverse complement strand
TTAATGCATTGTATATTGTATACAATTTGTGTATCAAAAAAAGTACAAAAAATTATGGATAATTCGTTGACGTGTATACAATAAAAAACTATAATTAAATCAGAGTCAGAAACTAGGCAGATTACATAGGCATAAAGTATTGGTTTTTGACGATTTGATACTTAATAATCAAACAAGTAATATCTGCAACACAGATAAGGTTGCAGAAGAAAAAAGGAGGAATATAAAGCAATGAGTAAGATGCAGGCAGAAGGCTGGAATGGCTTTGTAGGCGGAAAGTGGCAGAAAGAAGTTGAGGTTAGAGACTTCATTCAGAAGAACTATACTCCATATGAAGGAGATGATGCTTTCTTAGCAGAGCCAACACAGAACACTAAGGATTTATGGCAGATGGTTCTTGATCTTAGCAAGAAGGAGAGAGAAGCAGGCGGAGTTCTTGATATGGATACTAAGGTAGTATCAACACTTACTTCTCATGGTGCAGGATATCTTGATGAGGATAAAGAAACAATTGTTGGTGTTCAGACAGACGCGCCTTTCAAGAGAGGAATGAACGTATACGGTGGTATCCGTATGGCAATGAAGGCATGTGAAGACAATGGTTACAAGGTAGATCCTGAAGTAGTTGAGTTCTTCACTACACATAGAAAGACACATAACGCTGGTGTATTTGATGTATATGATGAAGAGATTAGAAAGTGCCGTACAAACCACATTATTACAGGACTTCCTGATGCTTATGGTCGTGGACGTATCATCGGTGACTACAGAAGAGTTGCTCTTTACGGTACAGATTTCTTAATTAAGGATAAGTTACAGCAGAAGGAATCTTTCGGTAACGTTTACACAGATGATGTTATCCGTGGCAAAGAAGAGATTTCTGAGCAGATTAAGGCTCTTAAAGAGTTGACAAAGATGGCTGAGTCTTATGGCTTTGATATTTCTAAGCCAGCTTCAGACGTTAAGGAAGCTATCCAGTGGACATATTTTGCATACCTTGGAGCAGTTAAAGAGCAGAACGGTGCTGCTATGTCACTTGGACGTACAGCTACTTTCTTAGATGTATATGCACAGAGAGACTTAGCTGCTGGTAAGTATACAGAGGAGCAGGTTCAGGAGTTCATTGACCACTTCGTTATGAAGTTAAGATGTGTGAAGTTCGCTCGTACACCAGAGTACAACCAGATTTTCGCTGGTGACCCAGTATGGATTACAGAGTCATTAGGTGGTATGGGTACAGACGGACGTACATTGGTTTCTAAGATGACATTCCGTTTCCTTAATACATTGAACAACTTAGGTACAGCACCAGAACCTAACATGACAGTATTGTGGTCAACAAGACTTCCAGAAGGATTCAAGAAGTTCTGTGCTAAGATGTCAATCAAGTCTTCTTCTATTCAGTATGAGAACGACGACTTAATGAGAAATGACCATGGTGATGATTACGGTATCGCATGTTGCGTATCTTCAATGGTTATCGGTAAGGAAATGCAGTTCTTCGGAGCTCGTGCAAACCTTGCTAAATGTTTACTTTACGCTATCAACGGTGGTGTTGATGAGGTTTCAGGCGTACAGGTAGGTCCTAAGTACCGTCCAGTTGAGGGTGAATACCTTGACTTCGATGATGTTTGGGCTAAGTATGTTGATATGATGGATTGGTTAGCAAGAGTTTATGTAAGCTCATTGAACATCATCCACTATATGCATGACAAGTATGCTTACGAGAGAATTCAGATGGCATTACATGATAGAGATGTTAAGAGATACTTCGCTACAGGTATTGCTGGTCTTTCAGTAGTAGCTGACTCATTATCAGCTATCAAGTACGCTAAGGTTAAGCCAGTTCGTAACGAGGCTGGTATCGTAGTAAGCTACGAAGTAGAGGGTGATTTCCCTAAGTATGGTAACAACGATGACCGTGTTGATGAGTTAGCAACTAACTTAGTTACAACATTCATGAACATGATTCGTACACACCATGTATATAGAAATGGTCTTCCTACAACTTCAATCCTTACAATTACTTCTAACGTAACATATGGTAAGGCTACTGGTGATACACCATGTGGAAGAAAGAAAGGTGAACCATTCGCTCCTGGTGCGAACCCACTTCACAAGAGAGATACTCATGGTGCTGTAGCTTCTTTAGCTTCAGTTGCTAAGATTCCATTTAAGGATGCTCAGGATGGTATTTCTAATACATTTACTATCATCCCTGGTGCTCTTGGTAAGGAAGATCAGGTATTCGCTGGAGATATCGAAATCGACTTAAGCAAGTAATTAACAAGATGTACACGGTGGACTGGTGACTGGCAACAGTCGCCGGACACCATAAGATAACCTAGATGATTGGAGGTTTATTATGGCAGACAAGAATCAGGTTGATGACATTGTTGCAATGTTAGATCAGATGATGGGTGCCGGACAGGGACATGTGAATGTTTCTATCGATGACACCGTCGCAGCTGGTAATAAAACCACTGCAACCATGGGCTGTACCGACTGTGCCAAAGGGGATTTGGCTTGTAGCGTTCCCACTTTGATGGAAGGTATGGACGAAGAATTAAAGAATAATTAAGGAGGATTTTACAATGGAAAACAATACACAGCAGATCGATAACTTAGTAAACATGTTAGATGGTTATGTAGCTGATGGTGGTTACCACCTTAACGTTAACGTATTAAACCGTGACACATTATTAGATGCTCAGGCTCATCCTGAGAACTATCCACAGTTAACAATCCGTGTTTCTGGATACGCAGTTAACTTCGTTAAGTTAACTCCAGAACAGCAGGCAGACGTTATCTCAAGAACATTCCATCAGGCGATGTAGTTAACTGCAAAGCCGTGCACGTTTTATACAGAATGCCCTGCAGTAAGCTTGCTTACATGCAGGGTGTTTTGCTATAAAACGTATATGGCGCGCAGCGTCTAGCGACATGAAGCGTCAGCGTAATGGAGCTGGCGGCTTTGCAGTATTCTCTCTTGTCTCTCTTTTTAAAGAATAACCTATAATATTTATAGAATGTATTATTCTGAACAATCCATCAATAATACACTGTATAAATGATATATCAACCATTTACAAAGACAAACTCTTATGTATCATTTACTCTTCATATGATAGAAAGGAACCAAGCTATGATAGGACAGATTCATTCAATAGAGACATGTGGAACGGTAGACGGACCTGGCATGCGTTTTGTGGTGTTCTTCAAGGGATGTCCGATGCGTTGTGCATACTGCCACAATCCTGACACATGGGACCCTCGAGGAGGCGAGGAACACACTGTTGAGGATTTATTAGAACAGTACGAATCCTTGCATCATTTTTATAAAAATGGTGGGATTACCGCAACAGGTGGAGAACCCCTAATGCAAATTGATTTTCTTACGGAATTATTTGAGAAGGCAAAGGAAAAAGGCATTCACACCTGTTTGGATACATCTGGTGTTACATTCCGTAGAGACAATCCTGAATTATTGGCAAAGTTTGACCGCTTAATGAAGGCTACAGATCTTGTAATGCTTGACATCAAACACATTAATCCTGAAGAACACGAAAAACTTTGTAAACAGCCAAATGCGAACATTTTGGACTTTGCAAAATACATCGATGCGCAAGGTGTTCAGATTTGGATTCGTCATGTCATTGTGAAAGATATCACATTGATTGATCACTATCTGGATGAGCTCGGATACTTCATCGGTGGATTAAAGAACCTGAAAGCTTTAGATGTCCTTCCTTACCACAACATGGGCGAAGTCAAATACGAGAATCTCGGAATGGAATATCCACTGAAGGGTATGGAACCATTGAATAAGGAAGATGCAATTCATGCAAGAGAAGTGATTCTTGAAGGTGCAAGACGCCGCAGAAAAGAGGATGTTGCTAAGTAGCAATGGGTGTAAGACTAACAAAGATTAGACGAGCCTAACCGTAAAAAACCTTGCTATCTATGGCAAGTTGATTTAAAATATATATATTAATGGTTTTATTCTAATAAATCATAATGTTATTACATCAAAGGAGGATTTTATCATGGCATTTGTTATTAATGATAGCTGTGTATCTTGTGGTGCTTGCGCTGGTGCTTGTCCAGTTGGAGCAATCTCAGAAGGCGATGGCAAGTTCGAAATCGATGCTGCTGCTTGCATTTCTTGCGGTGCTTGTGCTGGAACATGTCCTACAGGAGCAATCGAAGAAGAATAATATTACACATGATGTAATGTAAAAACCGTGTTTCTAATGAAACACGGTTTTTTATGTGCTTTTATCTCATACACATGGCTCTGCTTATCGCACATAGCTTATAAACACATTGCCACTGTCGTTTACTTTCTCTTCAAATTCCTTACGCTCTTCCACAATATCATCCTCTTCTAATGGGTTAATATAGCGTACTCTTTGCCCATTATAACTGGTTACTAATACGTAAGTACCATCTGCAAATCTCGTGATAACTGGCGCATCTTTACAGAGATAATACAAGCCGTTTTCAAAATCACAACCTGTAATATCTGTCCCCTGTCTTCCCACATACTTTGATAGAATATCCTCTATTGGTTTGTCATTGGCAATATCATCCATCATGGCTGAATACTCGGGATTCTTTCCCTCATAAATTCCCATCATATAAATACAAGCTGCCAACGTTTCATTCACATCTGATACATTGTATATCTTAATCTTATCCGCAACAGTGTGATAATCCTTTACCGCAATCTTACGCCACACAATCACACCATTTGCATCTAACACAACGCCTGCATTTTCATATGCGACACGCACTGCTTCGTTCAGACTTAGATAATCTGTCATATATTTACCCTGACCATATGCATAAAACTTTGTATTAATATGATCAAATGCAATCTTAACCGTTGTATCTTCTTCATTTACTTCTTTACGGGTAATCATCAGCTTTGGACGCACTGTTACATAAATATAATCCGGAAACATAAGATATAACTGATTGTACGCTTTATCCGTCATCTTGTAAGCAGTATGAATCTTGTCCGTATCCTCTTCCGCTTTATAAGTGATAAAATCCTGTGTGGTAGGTTCGAAAACGCCATTAATCTTACGGACACGTTCGAGATATACCACACCGTTTTTTGCCGTTGCATCAATAACATATACACCTGTGGAACCATAGTTCTTTACCACATTTTTATTCTGATCAAGAATATCAATGCTAGATATTGGACAGGTAACTGTCTTATCCAAAGCCACCTCAATATCGCCCTCACGAATTTTTCCCAATACGAGGTCTTCACCCACAAAACCAATCGCTTCTAAACGCTCATTTGGACTTGCATCATAAACTTGAGTTTCCCCAGATTCCAAATTCAACACAGTTACTTGCGTTGTATTTTCTGTCAACAATTCATTAGGATAACCAATCAAGTGGTTGTCGTCTGATACTGCAAGATTTTCATTTTGAACATCCTCGATAAAAATTTCTGATTTTAAAGTGTTGGTATCCACCTTCACAATACAGTCATTATCAAAATAATAGAACTCCCCAGCCTCATTGAGATAAAGCAAGGTTTCCATATCATCCTTCAAGATATTGAATGGTTTATCATTTTCAATGAATAGGACTTCATCAATCTTGTCTTTTTCTGCTGTAAATTCAAAAACTGAAATACCAACCTTACCCTCATGTTCTCCACGATTCATATAACCATATACCGCAAATACAATATTTCCATCCTTATCCATATCTAAAATCTTAATATTGTTTTCATCATAGGTCACACGAGCATCTGTATAATTATCTTCCTGACAGAAGCCATATACATTGGTTATGGTTCCATTATCATAATCGTAATACCAAAGCTGTCTTGCCTGTGTAAATGCTACCTTTTTCTGTTTATCACTGACAACATACTGGTATTTCTCCTCATCGATAATACCAATCTTGAACATATTTGCAGTAATATCTATGTTATCAATGGTGAACAAAGCTTCCTGTTGACGATTATAATCCAGTAGGTAAATTTTATCCTCTGCCACAAAGCGCACGCGATAATCCTCGGTTACATAATAATTCTGGATTACCTTGTTCTCTGTTGCAGAAATCATATATTTTAACTGAATAATTGCATAACTGTCATCTATTTCCTTAATACTTGCCACGGGTTTGGTTAAGCGGTCAGGATCTAGATTCGCAAAGGTAATCGTATCAAAGCTGGAATGAATATCCACCTCTGACAAATACTCATTGTTACCATCCTCATTTGGCTCAATACTCTTTGTGATAACCTGCTCTGCCTCTTCCTTGTCAAAAATAGCATCATTGAAATTCTCTACAAACTCTATCAGGTAGGATGCATGAAAATCATTTTCAACAACAACACGGGTGTAATACCTCGCGGCAACCTCATCACCAGACATGGCTTTTAACACCAATACATACTCCTGCAATTCCTCCAAATCGGTACGAAATACAATACGAATCTTGTCATAACCATCTGCATGATTCAGTTCTGTTACAGGACCATTTTCAATCAAATCTCCCTGATATAAGCTTCGCAATTCATACTCATAGGTTCCATACTCGTCACTTCCCTGGTCAGCCCACAACTCAATACTCTGGCTATAATCCATAGGTGTAATGGTATCTCTGAAATAAGTAGTATCAACCTTACCTGTGTATCCATGCAATGTATTAATAAATCGGTCACTGTATCGTACATATACAATCGGCAACGTTGCTTGCTCCATCTCCACCGAAACATCTTCCACACCACGATTGTGAACTCCGTTCACAAAAAAAATGGTACCAAAGAATATGCATATCAAAATAAGTATTCTTGCAACTAATCTTCCGTCCATTTGAAATCTCCTATTATATCTATCTGATATGACAAGCCATTAGATTCTCTTTTATTCAAAATCTTATCTATCTCATGGAATTGTAGAACTTCCTACAAAACTTGTCATGTCTTCTCCGTCTCACATACATTTCCTGGCACACCATCACTTGTAACATATTTTTAAGCTGTGCCTTTTCTTTATCACTTCCCTTGAAGGAAAGCTTTTCATAAATTTCTTTCGCAATCCGATAAATGGTAACCGCATCCGGATACTGGGCATACATCGGACTCCCCTCATATTCATATCGATCCATATATTCTTCCAAAACGGAAGTCATCAATCGTACCTCTTTTGGATACAATCTCTTCAAGTATTCGTAATCCCTCAAACAAATCTCTTCTTCCTCCAAAAAATCGTTTTCCTTTGGAAAAAGAACATTCAAATCATAATGCAAACCTGGCATATTCATATATTATTTCCTCCAAAACATATTCTTAATACTACTAACTATAATATGTTTGGAAGAATATAATGTGCCTACTACTAGAAGAATTTCATACTCTCTCCTGGCAACTTTCTCATTTCTTTGTGTTAATACACAACCGGACAAAAAGGAATAACATGTTTCCCACGAAAGACGGTTTGTGTCCGCCAGTACTTAACGAGTGGATAGCTCGCTATACACAAGTTTAGTACCGTTGCGCACACAACAGAGTGCAAACACTCTTTCGTGGAAATTGTTATTCCCCGAAAGTCCTGCGTCCGCTTTCAACACAACGAAAGCTCTTTACTCATCTCCAAAGGAAATTCCAAGCGCACGTGCATTCTGCACAATGCTGTCCTCCGGTGATACATATTTTAACTTTCCTGCAGATTCAGAAAGTGCAATATCTGTCACATCGTTGTCCTTCAATACAACAAGACGACCATATTTCTCATCCTTAATCAACTGTGCTGCATAAGCACCAAATCTTGAAGACAGCACACGATCATATGCATTTGGACTTCCACCTCTTTGGGTATGTCCAGGAACGGCAATTCTTACCTCGCTACCACAATACTCTTTGATCTGATCTGCAATCTCATAAGCAACAGAAGGATATGGACGATTGGCAATCTTTTCTTTTCTCTTTTTCTTTGGAAGTGCTGCATCCTCTTTGGAAATCGCACCTTCGGCAACTGCAATAATAGAGAACCCCTTACCGGCTTTACTTCTCTTATCAAGTGCCTTACATACACTCTTAATATCATATGGTATCTCTGGTAACAAGATAATGTCTGCACCACCTGCAATACCTGCATGCAATGTGATATGTCCAACCTTGTGTCCCATAATTTCTACAACAAATACGCGGTTATGAGAAGCCGCTGTTGTATGAATACAGTCGATTGCATTGGTTGCAATATCTACTGCAGACTGAAAACCAAATGTCATATCTGTGCCCCAAAGGTCATTGTCAATGGTCTTAGGAAGACCGATTACATTTAATCCCTCTTCACTTAAGAGATTTGCTGTCTTCTGGGAACCGTTACCACCTAATACAACAAGGCAATCCAATTTCAACTTCTTATAAGTCTCTTTCATTGCCTTTACCTTATCAATTCCATCCTCAGTTGGCTGATTCATCAATTTGAACGGCTGACGTGAGCTACCCAAAATGGTACCACCCTTTGTCAAAATGCCAGAGAAGTCTTCCGCCTTCAAAAGCTTATAGTTATTACGGATTAAGCCTTTGTAACCCTCCAAAAATCCGTAAATCTCTACATCCTTGTACATGTTGCAAAGTCCCTTTACAACACCTCTCATGGTAGCGTTAAGTGCCTGGCAATCGCCTCCACTTGTTAACATTCCGATTCTCTTCATAAGCCTACCTACCTTTCTTCTCCTATTGTTTGTTTTACAATTACTTAAAGGTCAACACGTCCCTCTAATGCACGAAGCAGTGTGACCTCATCAATACATTCCAAATCGCCTCCCACCGGTATACCGGAAGCAATTCGTGACACCTTGATTCCTGTGGGTTTTACCAACTTGCTGATGTACATCGCTGTAATCTCGCCCTCCACACCTGAGTTGGTAGCCACAATCAACTCCTCCACATCTTCTCTTAGGCGAATAATTAATTCCTTGAGCTTGATGTCGTCCTGACCAACCCCTAATTTTGGGGAAATGGCACCGTGCAAAACATGATACACGCCCTGATACTTCCCAGTTCTCTCATAAGCTGCTAGGTCTCTAGGTGTCTCCACAACCATAATGGTCTTTTTATCTCGTTTCCCCGATGCACAAATTGGACAAACCTCTTTGTCTGTCAAAGTGAAACACTCTTTACAATATCTAACATTTTCTTTGGCAGTAATAATGGAATCTGACAAGGATTTTACTTGATCATGGGGCATATTAATAATGTGATATGCCAGTCGTTGTGCCGACTTTGTACCGATTCCCGGTAATCTTCCCAATTCCTCCACCAAATGATTTACCTGCTCGCTATACAAATCCATTAGAATGGAAATCCTCCCATTCCGCCTGTAATTTTAGACATTTGAGCATTCTGGTCCTCATCCTGCATACGAAGTGCTTCATTGGTTGCAGCCATGATCAAATCCTCTAACATTTCGATATCATCTGGGTCTACAACTTCTGGCTCTAAATGAACCTCTAACACTTCCTTCTTACCAGAAACAACAACCTTTACAACACCACCGCCGGCAGTTGCCTCGTATGTCTTCTCTTCTAACGCCTTCGCCTGCTCCTCCATCTGCTTTTGCATTCTTTGGGCCTGCTTCATTAGATTATTCATATTGCCAGGCATACCACCTGGGAATCCACCTCCACGTTTTGCCATAATTAAATGTCCTCCTAATTAAAAAAGTTATTATATAATAATTCATTATAAACATTGACACAACGGTCCACACAGAACCTATTCTTCCACACGCCACGGCATGGTCATCTTACTGTTATGCATCAAGTCCACACTCTCGGCGTCTCGCTCTTCCAACGAGTCTTTCAGCTGACAACGGATTTCAACCTGTTTTCCTGTCAATTCTCCAATTAACTCCTGAATGGCAGCTCTGTGTTCCTCTTTCTGGAATTGATTATAAGCCATTGTAGATCTCAAATCGTTAGAAAATGAAAACATCAATGATTTGTGGTCATGTCCCACATTGACGCTTCCATGCTTCAACATATCCATTGTTCCTACACCAACACGATTACAAAGCTCTGGGTCCTGTTGAATACGTCGCAAGCTCGCTCGAATGGCATCCATATCTTCCATCTCTGCCGGGGTTAATGCTGCTTTCAACATTCCTTCTCGGTCAATTTCTTTGACGGTGTCTGCTACATTTGCACCTGTGTATGTCTCACTTTGCCTGGCAGACAAAGCAGCTAACTGCTCTTCACTGAGAGAACATGCTCCCTCTTCTACTTTGTTTTCTAAAATTCTTAGTCTCTCTAATATAGACTCTGTATCTATCTCCATCTGCGGCGTGGTCAATTTGATTACTGCCAATTCCAACGTCACTCTCTTCTGCGTAGAGTATCTTATCTGTGTAGACAACTCCGAAAATACACGAATATATCGCATTAACGCAGGCATTGGTACTTCGCTGGCAATCTGTTTCATACTATCCAGATGATCCGCTGATATGTCCAACTGATCATTGACTGCATCTGAGGATTTGATTAACAATAGATTTCTCATATACCAGGTAAAATCTGAGACAAACTGAGACAACTCTCTTCCCTGCCATATCACCTCATCCACAATTCGAAGGGCACCTGTGGTATCACCTGCTGTCACACAACGCATAAGCTCACTGAATATTTCCACATCCACTGCACCTAATACCTCTAGCACCTTCTCATATGTCAAGGTCTGTCCCAAATAATACGAGATACACTGATCCAACAAACTTAAGGCATCTCGCATAGAACCGTCTGCAACCTTTGCAACATAACGAATAGCTTTCTCTTCTGCTTCGATTCCTTCCCGCTGCAACAACTCCATTAATCTGTTGTAGATAACCTCTAATCCAATCCTTCGGAAGTCATACTTCTGACAACGGGAACGAATGGTAATTGGTATCTTGTGAGACTCCGTTGTAGCCAGTATAAAAATCACATACGATGGTGGTTCCTCTAACGTCTTTAGTAACGCATTAAATGCACCGCCGGATAACATATGTGCCTCATCAATAATATATACTTTAAATTTGCCCGCTGTTGGCGAATATTGTACATTCTCGCGAATATCACGAATATTATCCACACCGTTATTCGATGCAGCATCCATCTCTATTACATCAAGAGAACTTCCAGAACTGATGGTCTTACATGTGGCACATTCATTACAAGGACTGCCATCCTCTAGGGGATGCTCGCAATTCACAGCCTTTGCAAACAGCTTTGCCACCGTGGTCTTACCGGTACCTCTGGTTCCACAAAACAGATATGCATGTCCAATGCGGTCATGGATAATCTGATTCTTCAATGTGGTAACCACATGCTCCTGTCCTTTTACTTCTTCAAATTCATCTGGTCTCCATTTACGATATAGAGCCATGTATGACATAGTTTCACATCCTAACATTTACATAGTTTACGAGTAACTTACGAAAAATCAAAAATGGTATCAAGCATACGAAGTGTCTTGAAATTACCTTTGGCAGAAATTTCTCCCGCCATAAATCCTTTCTGGAATGATGTTCTTCCAGACATAATATTCTCCAACACCTTTGTTGTGGTGCGAAGTATCACATCTGCCTCGTCTGTCGCCGCGTAGAAGCATTTGATATCATCCCCGTTCACCTGCACATGAAGAATTCTATCCTGATCTGAAATAATAATGGCATAGGAAGCGGTAAACTCTGCTTCTGGTCTAAATGCAGAAATCAAAGCACCCATCATCCCATCATTCTCTTCCACAGAACTGTTATAGCCTTCCTCCAAAGATTCTTCTAGTGCTTCCTCCGGCAAATCATCCGGTAAGGTTTCCATATTCTCTTCATCGCCGCCGCTTTGTCTCAGCATTTGCTTAAACATGGCAGACAATTCTTCTATATCTTCTTTCTGTTGCTTTACGTAAGTTTCATCACTGACAAACTTAGACAGCTGCTCGCTTTCCTGAGGTGTAAGGTCAATGGTTCTCGTCTTTAAGAGATTGGTCTTCACCGCCAGGTTACTTGTTGGCAAGCTCTCCGTCTTCTGGTTAATGGAACGATACAATGTCTCTGTTTTTTTCTCGATAATTGTGCGATAGCTTTCATTCTGCTCAAACTCATCTAGATTATCAACATATGCAACCAAGCCAGTAATCGGGATTCCACCCAATGTTTCCCAGGCCTTAACAAGACTTAACTCTGCATCACGCTCGCCATAGGTTGTCGCCATAACCACTGGAAGCATGTACTTATTACTCAGCTGTTCCTTATCTGCATATAACCAGCACATATCCAAAAACTGCTGCATGTAACCGCCAATTCCAAACCATTCCACTGTGGTGGCAAGGATAATACCATCCGCCTCCTTCAAAGTCGCTGGCAATGTGGCAATAGCATTCTTGTCCTCAAAAATATTATATCGAGCCACCTCTACTCGAAGCTCCCTCAACACCTCTGTCATCTTATTCAAAACATAAATTGTAGGGTCTTCCATAACCCCTCTTCCGCCGTAGTAAATATTAATCTTCGTAAGGCTCACCTCTTTTCGCATATGTATCAGGCGGGCATCAGCCCACAATTAATATAAGTATAGCTGAAAATGCTATATTTTACAACCGAATTTGGTCAAAATGGGGCTTTTCCAGGCACATTTTTTTTGATATGATATATTCACTTTTTATGATATAAAGCGCGTTTACGAAGGAGGTAATGTTCGTTGCATATGAAAAGACAATATTGCTTATTTTACATGTGCTTACTCACATTTTTAATAACACTATCATTTCACAGCGTTTCATTGGCTACAACTTCATCAGCCAGTACGCAATCAAGCACAGAGACAACTTCTACTGAAGAAGCCACAGCAGAAAGTACTAAAACGGAGAATGCGAAGAAAAACAAAACGGTGAAAATCACCATCAGCGCAGCGGGAGATTGTACCCTCGGCGTGGATTCCCGTTATAATAGTGTTTTTAATGATTACTATAACAGAAAAGGTGCATCCTAC
Organism: Lachnospiraceae bacterium; assembly: GCA_045537735.1. Classification (GTDB taxonomy): domain Bacteria; phylum Bacillota; class Clostridia; order Lachnospirales; family Lachnospiraceae; genus CAG-590. The sequence goes on along the minus strand of JAZSPZ010000022.1, from coordinate 23,189 downwards.
TTTTTCAAAAAAGTAAAACCAGTATTCAGCAAGGATGACCTTACCATTGTAAACTTTGAAGGAACACTGACCAATTCTACTGCTCGTGCCAGCAAGACCTATACATTTAAAGGTCCTGCAAAGTATGCCAAGATTTTAAAGAAAGGGTCTGTGGAAGTAGTAAATCTCGCCAATAACCACACCATGGATTTTGGAACCCAGGGATTTGCAGATACCAAGAATACATTGAAGAAAAATAAAATCAGCTATTGCATTGGAAGTACCATTGCTTACAAAACCGTGAAGGGTGTAAAGATTGCCTTTGTGGGATTCAACGCATTAAATGGTGTTACGGAACAACAGGTGAAAGACACTATCAAAAAGGCAAAGAAAAAGAAAGCTAAGATTATCATCGCTAGCTTTCACTGGGGAATCGAAAAAGAATATTATCCTAATGCCAGACAGAAAACATTAGGTCGCTGTGCTATCAATAGCGGTGCATCTTTGGTTCTTGGACACCACCCGCATAGAGTGCAGGGTATTGAAAAGTACAAGGGACGCTATATTGTATATAGTCTTGGAAACTTTAGTTTTGGTGGACACACCAATCCGGATGATAAGGATGCTTTGATTTTTCAACAAACTTTCTATGTGAAGAACGGAAAGTTACAGAAGAAAAATGATGTAAAGGTAATTCCTTGTTCCATCTCTTCTGTTAGTTATACGAATAATTTCCAACCTAAGGTGTTGACTGGAAGTGAGAAGGAGCGGTTGATGAAGAAGATTAATAAACTGAGCAAAGGTATGAATGCATCCTTTAAGAGTAATGGAAAAGCAAAATGAGCATGCAAAAAGAGATGGATTATTCCATCTCTTTTTTAATATATACTCTCTCTTTCTGCCACAACAAATGTCACAACTTTTGCTAAGGATATCACATCACCCTCTTCTAATTGATATTCCTTTCCTCCATCAAGTTGCTCCTCGTTGAGATAGGTTCCATTTGTTGCGTTCAAATCCATTATGAATATCCCATCTTCTTTTTTTATGATTTTGGCATGCATCCTGCTAATTCCTTTTTGCTTGATGATAAAATCACAACTCCGTTCCAAACTTCCCAAAACAATATTGTTCTTACTTATAATTATGTCCTTATTCTCTTTAGGATTCACGGACTTTAGAAACAATTCCTTACTTCCTTCTTCTATAACTATCGTTGCTTCTGTACAAAGCAATGTGGTCTGTGTATTTTCGACTTCATCAGCTTCAACATCCTTTGGGTGTATTACCTCACTATGACCATTTTTATATTCCCTCAAATATTCTTCCATAATAATATCTGGATCTTCGTCCTGATTTCCTGAATGATATGTAAGAACAGTAATAAATAACAAGAATAAAGTAAGAATCAAAACCCAAATGTATTGATACGTCCATATGTCTAGCAACAAAAGTAACGCAACAATCACATTAACCACAGATATTATGGCTGTCACTACCGCCGCCTTTTCTATCTGCTTTTTTCGGACGCGCCCTTCATTGTCCTCTCTTATGATTTCTTCTTCCTTATCTGCATCTAATACTTGCTCATTATCATTTCCCCAATCATAAGCTATCTTTTTTTCGTTTTGTATTCTATACTTTTCCATTTGCTCCAATGTACATTCTGGATTTGTAATAAGATTATAAAATTCCATCAAATACAAATAGGCTTGTCTATTGTTTTTCTCAACATACTGAAACATCTCCACCAAAAAATTTTGTAGACAATTGCTCTCTTCACACATGTGTGGACAGTACGCAAAGAGCAACTCTCCTGAGCACGCATCAATAAAAACCGCTTCATCTCTCCAAAGAATAGCGTGCAAATCCAATAAATATTCTTCTGTCTGTTGTATGACTCTAACAATGCTATCAATCATAACCTTCATCAATTCCATTGTAATGTGTAAATTACCCGACACATGTTTCAACGATGTTCTATATTGTAATTTATAATACAACGATTGTTTTCCATCTATTTCTCGAATTTCATAGTTCATGAATCCTGGAATCTGGACATTTTCCAATACAATTTCCCCATAGGACGTTCGATCTAGCTGCTCCGTACAGGAAATTACCATGTAATTATTCATTCCTTCTCTCTCGAAGCGTATCTGCTGCAATCTTCCACCTCCTTATATTTTTTACAGCATTGTCTTCCTTTCGATGCATTTCTAATTCTATATCAAATCCACCTAGACCCTCATGTAAAAATACGCTTTCTTTCGTCCCTTGTGTACTACAAGATAGATTAATATTTTGGGTATGCTCCCTCGTAGAATTATTTCTAGAATACAAAGTGTCCGCCATAGCTGCCATGTATTTCCCACTTTGAACTAGGAAGAGAAACAGCATAATATACAGATAAATAATTCCCAATAAAATAGGAATTAATAGCGTCATTTCAACAATGGCAGCTCCTCTATTTTTTGTAGTACTCCTCACCGGTATAGACACTCATAACATCTCCTTTCCCATCCTTTTACCTTCCACATCTCAGACAAGCATTCACACCCTTTACAGTTGAAATTTTTACTCTCCTAACTGTTCTTTTTAAACCCACACAATCTCTATTGCTGTGATAGACCTCGCCGTTTTTAGCGATGTAAACTCTACTATTACTCCTTCCATCTCCGCAGTAAAAGCATGGGGCATAATTGTTCTTTCTATTGCTATTGACGGCATTCACATCCAACATTAAATGTGTACAATCTCTTCTCATATGGTACGCCTCTCTATTGGGTGTTACAAATACGTAATAATCCTGATTCATATATTCCTCTTCTGTAAACCCAACGAACGCCTTTTGTTTTATCTGATTTGATAAATTCATAGAATAGGTTCCCAGAAGAGGGAGAATTAGCTTTGCCTGATACCTGGCAGTTACAAGCATAATTTTGGGATTATTTTTATCTTCTTCTATGTAAATGAAAATGCCATCTTTACCCCTTGTAATACATCTTTCAATGTAAAAATCTTCTCCTGCATATATATTAAATTGTTGCTTTACCACTACCGAATCTATGAGATTATTTACACTCACAGCACTTTCACTTTGAGAACTCCCATTTATCTTCTCATTTTCTGTCAACTTGTATTCCAAATAGCACAACTGGGCAACCCCATCAACTGCTGCCGCAAGAGATTGATGGATATGCGCTTCTGCCATCAAAACCATATAAATGCCTGACATCGCCAACATGAAAAACAAGAAAATAGGAACAGTCAAACTCGCTTCTACCGTAATATATCCTTTGTTTTTTTTCATAGCTTACCTCTCGCATCGTATGGAGCAACCCTTATATCCTTGGACATATCTTCTTAAAAACTCTTATACAAAACCTTGTTCATACTTGGACTCGAGGATAAAGAACATAATTTTATTGGGATTTTATATAAGAGCTTATAAGAAAATACGTCTATATTACTCATAAGAAAATTGCTCACTAAAATAATAATCATATACATCATCTTCCTTACTTTTTTGAAACAACGGATTGACAGAAATTTTTCCCTGAATTGTCATAGATCCAACATGATCCGATATTCTCAACGTTGTGTAGTATTGTTGCAAATTCATTTGTATTACATCCAGCATTCGCGCGTATCCAACATTCAATGATGTATCTGTCTTCTTTGCCAACAGGATTGCCAAAAAGTCTTCATAGGATAATGCCTTTTCCTGCTTTTCGACGTAATTCACTGGTGCCAGCGACTCCAAATCTGTGTACCATGTTTCCTTGGTCTTGATATATGGGATTTTATCTCCGGATAATAATACCTTTATTTCCTGTATACTCTCTCCATAGGACCAACAGGCCAATAATAAATATTTCACCACTTCTACAAATGCTTCTGTGCCTGTTAAAATGCAAAGTGCTGTGGCTAGAGTCAATGCCTGACTCTTTTTTTCTATGTCAGTTAACAGATAAGCATAATTTATCGGCATTCTTAGCCATACCAGTTCCTCCACCACTGCTTCCATATTGTCATATTCATTATCTTTACCCTTTAATATGTACTCCACTTCACACTGCATAACGGAACCTTCTTTTTTCTCTACTCCATTAGAAAAATGCGAAATAACATAACTGGAAAAATACACATTTTCTATTAATTGATTAAATATCCCTCTTTCTGTAGCGTCATCCAGTAACAAGTTTAGGTTTCCGATATCTTTGAATTGATTATCTTTTTTACTCTCGCTCCCTTCTTTGTAATTTTCCGAGGGCAAGTTTTTCATTTCTATCTTGTTTTTTGAATAAGCCTTATCTGGAGCTACAAGAGTTAGCATTCCCATCTTCAGAGATTCTTGCAAGACCTCCCTGGGGTCTTTATAATCTTCTTCTTTTAGATTGGTTTTCTCTTCCCCAGCATTTTCAGTAGAAATCTCTATCTCTTTTGCATTCATTTCCGTCTCCGCTGCTGCATTTTCTAATTCTGTGTTATCTCCACCTGCTTTTTCAAAAATGCTTTTTAGGGTGTTTACGATTCCTGCGGTAGTCCCATACTCTCGAACCTGCTGCTTTAGCAGCTTCATATCATCAGAAACAATGGTTTCTTTATCCGAAATGGCAACTTCTTCCACTTGAAATTGGTAAATCGCGCTACCATTTTCTGCATTTAGCGATGTTTCCAAATAGTCCGCTACTTTTTCCTCAAAAACAGCTTCACTTCCTGTACCATATGTAGGATCCATAAAAAGGAGATGGTATTTTTCAAACAACTTTTCATTATAATCTGCCATGATGCTAGAGCGCATACTATGAACGCAGGGCTTTACTTTCACCTTGGCCAAATATATTCTTCCAACCTCTAGTGCAGTTAGAGTGAAAAGAAGTAGCACGCCTAAAATCAGCGAAAATAGTATTGTGGTCTGTCCCTTATTGATCATAGTATGCCTCCATTTCTTGCTGGTATTTTGTCAGTAGCCTGACCTATATTACTTCTGAATTAACAAACTACTAGGAGTATATTTTTTTTGCGCTTTGATTAATGGATTTCCAAATATTATTCACCAAATCCGTAATCTGCTCTTCGAAAATAATCACAATTGCAATTAAAACCACAATAATTAGGATAATTTCTACGACACCCATACCTGATTCGTCTTTTAAAAATCCACACCAAGCTCTCTTTAACACATTCATACGCCTCACCTCCATACAATCATTGTAGTAGTTTTTTATGTCCCTCTCCAAGGACAAGATTATATAAAACTCCATAACGCCGGAATCATAATCATCAACATAATTACCAACAGCAACAAAATCATTGGCCCTAACAGTTTTGTTCCTGCTTCCTCACCATACTTTCTCGCAAGATTTTTACGCTCTTCCAGCGCCAACATCTCCTCTTCTTCAAATATGTCTGTGATTCCTTTTCCTCCGCGCTTTATATTCTGTTCCAATAGCGTCATAATCTTTATATAACAGGGAAGTCCCAGTCTTCTCCCCAAGCGATAGTATGCTTGCTCTTCTGACATACCTAAATCCATGGCGTGCACCGTAATCTTCAATTCATCAATTAGTGTCTTTCGATAATCTGACTTATCTTTGCCTTCCTCAAATTCCCGAATGAGTGTCCCGAATATATTTCTAATTTGCATTCCTGCCCCAAGCAACAGCACCATCTCATTTACAAACCATGGATAACTCCGCAGCAGTTTGCCCCTTCTATTCTCCGCAGCTTTTTTCTTTTCTTCTTGTTCCTTTAAGAGCAACAGAAACACTAGTACCACTCCCGCAACCAAAACTTGTCCCGGCGTGATTTCTCGTTGGTCTGTTCGGTGAATATCTATGCCTTCTACACTTGTTGGAAGAGAAAAGCCATCTTGATGGCTAGCTTCTTGCTCAGCCTTCACAATTTTATCTACTACTATTTGAAACTTTTGTTGTATGGCATTTTGCTCCTTTGGAAAAACAATCACCGAAAATGTCTTTTCAAAGGACTTTTCTCCATACCAAAGCGTCACCACAATATCCGTCGAAATTCCCTGTTTTATCTCCTGTTGGCTATACCCCATATTTTCCAAGGTATCCTTCTCGTTATGCACTACCCCGTCTCTATCAATTAATGAAACGTCTCCAGAAACGAAATCCGCATCAAAAGGAAATCTCTCTTGGTCTAGTACATAATTCATATCTGTATTAATATGGGATAGAGACGCGTTGCCTCCTTTTATGTTTTTCTCCAAATATGAAAAAGCTTCGTTGATTCTTTTTTCTAACTCTTCCTCCGTTAACTCTTTTGCCCCAACTGTTAATATATATTCTTGTGATATCTCTCCATGCTTTAAAAGAAATGGTATCTGTTGTTCCTCTCCTCCATAGCTATCCTTTTCTACGTAAATTTCTGTGTTTGTGGGTGAAAATGTCATTACAAAACTAAGGATATTCATAACAAATAATATAACTATCAAATATTGTTTTCCCTTTATCAACATTCTCCATTTTTTCAACCATTCTATATCTGTTTTGGGAAATATAGATTCAGATAACAAACATATTCCCAAGACCATAAATACTACAATATTGATTCCTCTCATACCTGTATCTCCATAATTTTCTTCGCCCAAAAGTCCGCAATGTATATCACCACTAAAAAAGCCGTCATAACAAATGCTCCTAGTATATTTCCGTATAGTACATCGAAAAATCCTTCATTGCTCCAGCGCAAATACAATATGATTCCATAGGGCATTATCATCATCACCCTTTCCTCATACCTTTTAGCGGCAATCATAGTTTCTATCTCCTCTTCCACCATCAGCTTGTCCACTATACGATTCACTGTCTTTTGTATGATATGTACAAGATTACCACCGCTTCTTTTTGCCACGTTTACCACATTAGCAAAATCCTCTATATCGTCTACACAACTTCTCTGTCCAAAGTTTTTTAAAAGTCTTTCAATAGGTATATTCATTTTCAGTCCTGATGTAATAAAGTCCAATTCTGTAAAAATGTGCTCTTTTGCTGTGTAGATCAACAACAAATCTTTTTTTGCTTCTTCAAATGCCCTCTCCAATGAATAACCCGCACTCAATGTGGTTGCCACAGACTCTATCAAGGATTTGAATTGCATGGTCAGTTCTCTTTTTTGCTTCATAATCTTCACTTTTTTCAAAGATTTATATTCCAAGATTCCTAGCGGTAACATAATAATCCACGCTTTATACGTATCATAAAACAGATAGCAAATTACCATACTTTTTAACAGCAACTTCGCACCGTATTCCATCCAATCACGCCAATTAAATTGATACTGGTCATATACAATCTCTTTCAACTACACACCTCTCCATCCATTACTCAGCAGCTTTTGCGTATTCCTTAATTCTCCTGTCTTTTCCAGAACTCCAATTATCCTACCCCCTTTCTCTCCACTCTCCCTGTATTGGTAAAGAGACTGTGTGATAATCTCTCCTTCTTCCATTCCAACCACTTCACATATTTCAAGAATTTTTCTGCTACCATCTCTTAATCTTCCAATGTGAATGATAATGTCAATCGCTGCAGCCAATTGCTGCCGAATTGCCAACACCGGCATATCGTATGCCATCATTACCATTGTCTGCAAACGCAACAGCATTTCCTTTGCTGAGTTTCCATGACCTGTGCTTAAACTTCCATCATGTCCCGTCAGCATACTATTCACCATGTCCATTGCTGCTCCATCTCTTACTTCTCCAACAATGATTCTGTCAGGTCTCATACGCAAGGCGGTTTTGATTAAAGCTGACATACTAATTTCGTTTTCACCCTCTACATTGGCATTACGTGTCTCAAGGCGAACCAAATTGGGAATTCCCTGTATTTGTAATTCAGCTGAATCCTCTATTGTAATAACTCTCTCATTAGATGGAATGAAATTGCTTAGCACGTTTAACAGCGAACTTTTTCCCGCTCCTGTTCCACCGCTTACAAAAATGTTGTATTTTGAAAAGACCAGCCCGTGTAAAAATTCTGCTGCTTCTTCTGTGATAGAACCCAATTCTATAAACTTATCAATGGTAAAAAACTCTTTAGAAAATTTTCGAATGGTCATGACGGCACCATCCAATGCAACTGGTGGTAAAACCACGTTAATTCTTGAACCGTCCTCTAACCGAGCATCTACAATGGGAATAGATTCGTTTACCATCCGGTTGCAGCCACTTACAATTTGTTGAATTACATTGCGCAATCGCTCCTCGCTGCTAAATACTTCCATTGTCTTATACAGCACCCCATTTTGCTCCACAAAAATTTGATCACACCCATTAATCATAATTTCTGAAATCTCATCATTCTCTAAGAGTTCAGACAATACATCCAGTCGACGAAAAGAATTGAAAAGCTCTTTTTTGAGTTGCTGCTTTTCCACCACGGACAAATACCGTTCATTTCCTCTTTTCAAAATCTCTTCTTCTATAACGTTTTCTATTTCTTGGTCTGTTAACTGCTTGTTGTAATCCAAATGTTCCATTAGCTTGTTCTGTAACATATTTTTTTCTTTTATCATACGATTTGTCATGACATTTCTCCTCCAAGCAATTTCTTCTTGACTTCATTAGTTTCCTTTTGGTCACTCATATTCACAAACCAAAATCGTTTCAACTCCTCTTTCATTTCCTGCTGCTCCAATAAATTTTTAAATCCATTCTTTTTTGTAAGGGCACTCTTCTCACATAAATACGGCACAATCACAACATCAAACTCTTGAAATATATGAAGGTCTTGTAACACACCACTTCCTATATCAAACAAAATTCCTTTATATTGACTTTTAGTTAATAATTTCTTGATCCACCTAACATCCTCAATAGTTACATTTTTTACATCTAACAACGAACTTCCTGTAGCAATAAAACCTGCTGTCTGTTCTATAATTTGTAATACCTTTTCCTCTCTCCTCTCCTTCCAGTAATATAGAAACTCATCTGTCAAAGATGTATTTTCCTGAGCGGAATCTGCAAAAGTGCTATAATCTTCTAACCCAAAATAAATCCACCTTCCAAACGTTTCCAACCTTGTAATTTCTAACGCAAATGTGGTCTTTCCACATCGACCAACAGGAGAGTACATTGCTACCCATGTCAGATCTGTGTCAGTGTTCTTCTTATAATCACTTATAATTCTTTCGATACACTTTCCAATCTCCGCTGCACTTTGAAAACGATATGCAACATATCCTTGATCTTCAATCTTTTCCAGATTACATTTCACGGGGGTTAACCATAGCTGAATTTCGCTTATCCCATTACCGATTTGTTTCAGCATCTCTTTGTCAGTGCCAACCAAAATATCTAACATTTTCTTTCCTCTATCCCGCAACAAATCCTGTTCACTGGTAAATCCCGACACAACCCATTTCCCATTACTGTATTTTTGTAAATAGCGCACCAGGCTCTTTACATATTCCTGTTCCCAATCCACTACGCCTATTCGTATCATCTCTGCCCTCACCCTCTCAAACAACATAATGCTGTAACAATACAATTGCTGTTCCAATCCCAATTGGCAAAGAGAACCTCATAGTTTCTCCCGGTATATAAGCCTTTTGTTGTTGCAACCTTCGTACAACCATCTTCCCTACACCTAGAAATGCTGCAACAATAAATGACGCCACTAACATCTCCAAAGCGATTTCCGGAATAAACGCTGTCAACACACAAAGTAATTTCACATCTCCTGCCCCTAACCCTCTAGCTAGATAAAGTAGAAACAATATGCAAAAGACAAGGAGTAACATCTTTCCGCTTCTAATAAGACCTGCTGCCCTTTCATTCAAAAAAGCAATGGTAAATGCAGTAACACTTCCCAGAAACATATTTCTGTTCTCAATGATTCCAAATTTTATATCTGTATAGATTGATCTTCCAATCACCACAGTCATAGTGATAAACTTCAACCATTCCATATGTGTTCCTCTCTTTTCTCTTTCGATTTTTTGCCATTATAAAACCCTCATTTTCACCTGTCTATAATTGTGAACGAAGTAGCAAAATAAACATAAAATATTCAAAAAGCACCCTTTTTTATGAACTTTGCGTCCTCTCTTTTTGAACAGTTTTATCTGATTTATGAAACAAAGTTCAAACATCGAAACCGAAATTTATATTTATGAACTTAGTGATATACACAGAAAACTTTTTCCAAATATGAATATTTTTTCTAGACTTGTCTATAATGAAAATAAGAACCTATATTTTATGAAACTTCGTGGTTTCGCAAAATTTCATGAAAGGAGATACCTTTATGGCAATTCCTATGCTAACTTCCGTTAACACATCCATGAAAAGTGAGTATCCTACAAAAGAAAAAAAGAACTCACACTCTCGCGTAAACGGGAATACAAGTTCTTATCTTTTAGATGACATCAATACAACAAAACGTGATATTGAAACTTTATTATTACATCTTGATTACCAGACAGATCCGGATTTGATTGACAGCTATTCTTACCAATTGAAGGGAGCATACATGCGATATAAGTTTCTCCTTCGCCAAATTCAGCAAACAACCAATTAAGACAGAAAAAACCGCTGCCAAGAGCGATTACTCTTAGTAGCGGTTTTCTTTCATATCAATAATCGATACATCTGTGACTAGTCTTATTTTTCACCTTGATCAACATATTTGTTCAATGTCTCACAAACGTCATTCAAGTTATATGGTTTTGCTATGTAATCATCTAACTTCGCTTCAAGGATGCGCTCCTTATCACCGAACATTGCACGAGCTGTTACCGCAATAATTGGAAGACGCTTTCTTCCCTCGCGGAACTCGATGGCACGAATTTCCTGTGTTGCAGCAAGACCATCCATAACTGGCATCTGTACATCAAACAATGCTGCCTGATACTCTTTCTGCTTGAACAATTCAACGGCCTTCTCACCATTTTCTGCAATATCATAAGAATATCCTGCCATACCGAGAAGCTTACCGATAACCTGCTGATTTACTGGCTCATCCTCTGCAACAAGAATTCTTGCACGGCTATGACCCACTAATGAGAATACTGCTGGATCACCTGTATCCTGCTCTTCCTCTGTTTCCTCAACCTCTGCAGCCTTAATCAGCTTCAATGGAACTTCCACAATAAATGTAGAACCAATGCCTTCCTTACTCTGTACTGTGATTGTACCACCCATTAACTCTACAATCTGCTTGGTGATAACCAATCCCAAACCGGAACCACCATACTTACGTGTATCTGATGCATCCACCTGAGAGAAACGTACAAACAACTTATTACGGTCTGCATCAGAAATACCGATACCAGAATCTGAAACAGCAATACGTAATTTGATCTTGTCTAACATGTCATCAATGCAGGCAACCTTAACACGAACGCCACCTTCGTTGGTAAATTTGATACCGTTAGATAACAAGCAGTTTAACACCTGCTGAATTCTCTGTCCGTCACCACGAGCAAGCTTTGGAATATTGCTTCCAAATGTGCAATCCAAGGTCAATCCTTTGCTCTTTGCAATCTGAACCTGTGCTGCAACAGTTTCTTCAATTACTGCTTTCACGTCAAAGTTCTCTTCGCGCAAATTATATTTACCAGCTTCCAGCTTAGAAATATCTAAAATATCATTAATCAAACGAAGCAAAGTGTCTGCACAATTCTTAGCTGTAGTCAAATTGTCTTTATGATCAGCCTGTAAATCCTCTGCCATTAAAGTCAGCTGCAACATACCAAGAATACCATTGATTGGTGTACGGATTTCATGAGACATATTTGCAAGGAATTCTGACTGGGTCTTATAAGCCGCATTGGCATCCTTAATAGCCTTTGACAACTTATTCTGTGTTTCCTTCTGCTCAGTAATATCAATGACCACCATGTTAATATAGTCTGCTTCTGACTTATACATTACAGTATTGAATACCTTGTCTAGATTCTCCATGGTGATTTCAACTGCCATCAATTCTCCCTGTTTTGTTCCAGAATTGTTGTAAGCTTCAAACCATGCATTAATATCCTGTAACACTTCAATCTTACTTTCAGAAATCACTTTGCCTTGATAATCAGAATAATCTAGATTAAACAGACGTCCGAAAGTTTCATTTGCATCGGAAACACGATAACCCAAGTTACGTCCAGACTGTGGATCTCTCATAATTTGTGCCTGGGCAAATCCAACAGGTAAGTTTAAGAACAGTCTCTTATACTTATCACTCTTAACTGCAGATACCTTTTCCTCATCCTGCATTGTCTTAAACATTATAACTGCTGCAACAACTGCCAAAAGGATAACAACTATCGTAATAGCCGTGATAATTGCCTTTAACCCTTCTGCACCCGTGATTGCGTCTATCTTACCAAACAACACAACGTCGCCGATAATCATCGCAAGAATCAATGCTCCTACGATTCCGCAATACATTCTTTTCATTTTGCCACCGTTTCCACCTTTTTCCATAAATGTTTCACCCCTTGATAATAATATTATTTTGTGTGTTTTGTTTTTTTATTTGCTTCTCTACTTTACAGATTAAGAAGAAAAATACTATACCAAATAAAGTTGTAATCAATCCCTTTATCAATCCAGGACACTGATATACGATCTTTATTGTATAATCACCCTTTGGCAGCTCCACTCCCAGGAAGCTTCCTATGACGGGATAGGTCTCAACCTTCTCGCCATTCACATAAACAGTCCATCCTTCATCATATGGAATAGACGTCATAAATACGCCATCCTTCTGCGCCGTAATAGTACCTTCTATTTTTGTATCGCTAAATGATGTCACCTCTATTGCCTGATTTGACAAAATACTATAGAACTGTTGGAACTGGTCCTCCAAAAATTCCATTGGGTAACAATATAGCGTACCACTCATATCCTCTCCATCCTTTAATACAAATTGTATATCTACAACCTGTCCAGCCTTCACTTCTCCAACGCGGAACAGCTGTCCCTGATAACGGTCGTAAGCAACCTCCTTGCCATCAATCAGCAATGCCACCTTTTGAACATTACTTCCACTACAATTCACATACAAATCCATGTCATGGGGTATTGTATAAATGAAATCCGCGCGCGCACTGTCGTTGGCACTGCTATAAGAAGCATTAAATTCATCCTCCAAAACCACATCTACATTGGTTCCATAAACCGTAGTCTGCATATCATCAAATATCGTAGAGAAGATTGGTTCCACACCTGTCATCACTCCACTTAACTCATTCTGAACAGTAAATGGTCCATTATCCAAGGTTTCATAATCTAAAGTCTCACTGTTAACCATGTAACCGATTGGTAAAGTATATAGGTTCTTGTAAACTGACACATGTTCTTCTGTGTCATGATGACCCATATCTACATTGATAAAATCGCCATCTCTCGCATATATATATTTTACACCAAACAACGCATTGGTCATAGGTGTCGCCCCATAGTATAGATACTCATTGGCTCCAGTATAGAATCCAAGGTCACCCATGGTGGTCACCATTTCGCCTCGCACCGTGGAACAGAAGATTGCAATACTTGGCAAATTGTACCAGGTGGCTTCATCCACAAATAATGGCTGTAGAATATCCGAACGATACCACGTGTCATCACTGGTTTCCACTCGGTGAATTAACTTATCAAAGGTCTTCGTCTCACTGTAATAATACTCAGCATCAGAGGTCCCCACCTGTACAAAAGCAATCCATCCATTCACTGCCATCTCTAAAATCGCAATGACAATCAAAGAATAGCCAACTCCCCGTTTCCATTTGCCCGGTAGCTTTTTGTACAGTACAAAAACAAGAAAATATATTGTCAACAACACTGCAGATGCTATATATGTTCTCACATCATAGACGGTGTCAGCGTTGTAATATGCATAGATTACAAACAGCATACATGCAATATAGGCTATCACAATCATCGGCAGCCTCACCCGCCTGCGATTCAGATACACTTCATAAGCCATTAGGATTAGTACAAACACATACAAAAATGCAAATCGGTTTGGAATACCATACTGATTATGAAATCCGTGCCATATATAATTAGGAAGCTGATTGTTAAAGCTAATTACAAACAATACTAGTAACAACAAATATTTGATTTTCTTTTCCAAAGAAATCTTTCTCACGAAAAAGAATATAATTGCCAACAGCAAAGTAAACAATCCACAATACAGGTTTGTTCCCGCATCCCCCACTTGATTTGTCATAACCTCAGAACAGAATAAATGAGAGCGCAAGGTGTCCACAAATTCTCCATAAAATTCCCATTCCGGAAATTCAAACTCTGCAGAAGCAGTGGTCATAATTCCTTGATAAGCTGGTATCAACACCACTGCCGACATGGCTGCGGTGGTAAGCGATGCCACAGCGAAACGAACCCCTCTTGCAAAAAACTGCTTCACACTCTCAAAATGAAAGGTGAAAAACCACAGCACCAAAAATATACAAATCATGAAACTGATGTAATAATTACAGATAAAGCTGTACAATAACGCCAATATATAGGTCTTACTGTTCCCATCCTTCATCAGTTTTTCCATCCCCAAAATCACTAACGGGAATATAAACACACAGTCCAACCACATCAGATTCCAGTAATATCCAACAACAAAGCTACTAAATGCATAGAACAAAGAAAATACTATGATTCCCGGATTCTTTTTTGGTTTCCTTCCTGCATGCATCAAAAAGTATGCAAAACATAATGCCGCCAATATAATCTTAATAGAAATGATAACATTCATAGCCATTGGCAAACCTGATTTTGAAAACAACAGAATAATCAAGTTCAATGGGCTAGATAAATAGTAGGACCAAAGTGAAACAAAATTATTTCCCATTCCCACATCAAAGGAATATTGCAGGCTCTCAAAGCTTGTAAGCTTTTCCTGATATTCCGAAAAAAACGGAAGATACTGATGTACACCGTCTACAACGATCAAACACCGTCCACCGAATGGTCCCACTTCTCCAATAATCCATGCACCCAGCATCATAATGAACGCCAAGCCCAACGTTACTGTATAAACATATTTGTCCTTTAAAAATGCATAAAACTTGCTCCACATATATCTATATCCAATCTTTACTTTCATGTAATCGTCATTCTTCTAAAACTTGTCCATCATAGAAATGACTTTGTCATAGGAAAGTTTTCCTCCAAACAAATCCAATGCACTTCCAATGGTCACATCCAGCTTACCTTTGCCAAGTTCTCGAATCACTTCGATATCTTCATAGGAACCAACACCGCCAGCATAGGTAATCGGTATTGTGGCATATGTAGATAACATACGCACCAAATCCTCTTCCACACCATTGGCTTTCCCTTCCACATCCACTGCATGAATCAAAAACTCATCCGCATAACGTTCTAGCTTTCGTATTGTTTCTTCACAAATAATTTCTTTTGTGAACTTCTGCCAACGGTCAGTCACAATATAATATGCTCCATCTTTCTTTCGGCAACTCAAATCTAATACAAGATGCTCCTTACCAACTACCTCATAAAGTGCATCCAATCTCTCATAATCCACAACACCATCTCTAAATACATAGGATGTCACAATTACATGGCTTGCCCCCATATCCAAAAATTCCTTTGCATTGGCAGCAGTGATTCCGCCACCAATCTGCAGTCCACCTGGATATTCACGAAGCGCACCTTTTGCCTGCTGAATATCTTCCTCATAGTATGGGGTTCCTGCTTTATTCAGCAATATAATATGTCCGCCCTTAATATTGCTTTCCCTGTAGAGCTTCGCGTAAAATGCTGCATCCTGCGTAGCAACAAAATTCTCTTCTGCTTGATTACCAGCATCTAATAACGAGCCGCCGACAATCTGTTTTACTTTTCCATTGTGTATGTCAATACAAGGTCTAAACTGCATATCTGTCTCCAAGATGGGAATGCCTTATGAACCTATAAAACGCTAAGTTTCATAAATCCCGAAACCTACCCACTGTAATTTTCGATAATTAAACTAAGTTTACCATATTTTTTTGACAAATACAACGAAAAAGCCTAGTACTTTTGTCTATTTTTACAGCCATTTTTACACATAGGCTTTCTGCATTCATCACACATCCTTTTTTTCTGTGAGCAATCCTTATTTAATTCCTTTTCTACTATTTTCATTTTCTTTTCGAATTCCCGAATTGCCGGATATTGTTTTCTAAATGTATAGAGCTTGCCACCCCAACATGCTTCAAATTTTCCCATATATTTTTTCCTTATTTCTCTTATTTACTATTCTATTCAAAAACACAACTTTGTATCATTTATTAAAAAATTTTCATATGTTATTTTCCATTCTATGATACAATACAACTAGAAGGGAGGCGTTCCTATATGATTTCTAATAAAAAAGATTTTTTTAATTCATACAACAAACAATGGGAAAGCTATTCCCTCCCTGACAGATTAGAAGATTCCTATCAAATAGTTAATTTTTTTGAAGGAAACCGAAGATAAGACGATTCTCCTGTTATCTGATTCCCAGCAACATTTCTATATACTCAAAAAAGGAACCCGGCGACAAATTACACTTATGCAACAAGAGTACGATGTTCTTTCACGCTTAGAAACTTTAACAGATACCTATTATCCTCAGTGTATCGATTTTTGGACTGAAAATGACACCTGTTATCTTCTTCGTACTTACATTCACGGACCTTCTCTAGCGGATTATCTTGACAGAAAGAAGGACTTGTCTATAAATGAAATTTTAAAAATTACTCTTGAAATCTGCCACATTATACATACCCTACACGACCAACAACCTCCTATTATTCATCGTGATATTAAGCCAGAAAATTTTATTATAAATGAAAGCAAGAACAAATTATCATTAATTGACTTTGACACAGCCAGACTGTTTTCTCCTGATAAATCCAGGGATACTAGACTTATGGGAACCCCTTCTCATGCGGCTCCGGAACAGTTCGGATTTTATCAAAGTGATTTTAGAACAGATGTTTACGGTATAGGAAAAACCATGCTTTACCTTGCCACAAAAGATACAGAAGAAACAGACCATATCGCTAACAAACTCCCGAAGCCACTATACAGAATAATAAAGCGCTGTATCTCTTTTTCTCCCGAAGAAAGATACTCCAACGTCAAAGCGTTACATCGGGATTTGAAGCACTACTATCAACGGCTTGCTTTTCGCACATCCCCTACCTTTCACATATGTGCAATCACAACTTTTCTGATGTGTACACTCGTTTGTGCATGGGGGATTACCTTCTATCAAAGTAGTGCGAGACATGAACACACGGTGATTACCAATCCTTCTTTTACAGACAACAATGACTCTCTAATGAGTCAGGCCGCTCCATCAAAATATAACTTATACCAATATCAGGAAACCTTTGATACCATTCTGTTATCCTATTTTGCAGATGATTACTCTTTAGTTGAATATCTTCCTGAACATTTTTGGTATCAGGAACCTCCTCTCTTGATACGCACTTTTCTCGTTTATCGAAACAGTATTATGAAAGAAAATCTCGGCAATTACGAGGAAATACGTCCATTTGTTGTCGGCTCATTGAATGCTTACTTTTATTATCCTGGATTATTTGAAGGAACTCCTAACATCGTCCTTTATTCCAACTGTCCGAAAGAGGAACAGTCTGCTTATTATGAGCAGGCACTTATCGACTATCTTTCTACAATAAATTGTGCTTTTGATAGTCTTTACGGATATGAATCTCCAACAGAAAAAGGATATTCCGATGAATAGATAAAATCTTTCATCAGAATATCCTTTATTTATTGTAGATCTCGTCTCATTCTTTGCTGACTTATATCATACACTTCCTACATTATATGACCGTATCTTCAAAAACAGTCATCAACTATAATTCTGAATTACTTCACTGTTTTTGTATATCCCGATTTCTTTAGCAAACTCTTGTAATCCTTCTTTTTGCTCTTTGGAACCTTAATCGTTGGTTTCTTTGCAATGTTCTTAAATGCATTCTTACCAATCTTCTTAATCTTTGTTCCCTTGAATGTCACCTTATTAAGTTTCTTACAATCACGGAATGCATCCTTTCCAATTTCGGTCACATTTTTTGGTATCGTTACGGACTTCAAGTTACTACATTTTCTAAATGCACCTGTGCCTATCTTAGTCAGACTACTTCCCTTGATTGTAACACTGGCAATCTTCTTACAATTGTAGAATGCATTGCTTCCAATGTCTGTTACATTCTTTGGTATGGTAACCTTCTTAAGCTTTGTACATCCCTTAAACGCATTTTTACCAATCTTGGTAATAGTGTCTGGGATAGAAATACTTGTCATTTTGGTATTTCCGGAAAACGCACTGGCCGCAATTGCTGTGACTGCATATTCTTTTCCATCAATTGTAACTTTCTTATCAATCTTTGCTTTCTTTGCCTTTTTGTTCGCCTTGCTTGGAGTAAATGTTACCTCTACCGTTCCTTCTAAACCAATGGCTGTAACCTTACAGCTACCATTCGTTGTTGTAACGGTTTCTCCAACCTCTGGTAATACCTCCTGTGGTGTATCATTATCTGGATCAGTTGCTGGTTTTGCTAATACAGTTATTGGCAATTGAACGGTAAATCCTTCATATGTTACCGTTACTATTTTATCTGTCAATGCAAGTGCACTAGTCACTGATACTGTATAGCCGGTTATCGCTTCCTTTGTTCCATCGGAATAAACCAAAGAAATAATCATTCCTGTTGTATCAAACATTTCACCTTCTACATAAGACAGTTTTGTAGGATTCGCACTCACTTCAATGGATATCGGTGCAACATCCTCTGCTACTAATGCATAGGTTGAGAACTTATCTGTCTTGAAATGAAGCTTCTTCTTATCCTTATCAAACTTGGCATCTAGTATATCTACCTTACCATTATGATAGCGGTAAACTTTGTATTTGCGCTTCTTTGCATGCTTATCCGCTTTTTGGAAACTGTCTGGAATATCCATGGTGATATCTACTTCTTCCATGGTTTCTGTCACAGCCTTTGGATCGCGGTCACCTACTTGGTACTTCATATCAATATCCAGATATTGTACCTTGGATGGTTTCGTCTTATCCTTACTACAATCTTTTTCTACCTGCTCTTTCACCTTCTTTGCCTCTGTATCATCTTCTTTTGCTTCTTTCACATCTAACTTAACTTTAAGCGGTTTTCCTTCTGCCAACTCTTTGGCATCTGCATAGTCATCATCACCCTTTTGGTAAATGTCAATCTTGTCGCGAAGGGTAGCATTTTCACCATCTAAGGTTACTTCACAGCTCTCACCATTAATTGGTGCATTGGTACACTCTGTAGAGGCTTTGAATTCTGTCACTGTAACCGTTACTTCATTACCTGTATCTTCTCCTAGAGTTACTGGGGCGTCACCAATATTTTCCGCTGAAAACTCTTTACCATTAATGATAGACTTATTGGTAGAGCCCTCATAGAAGCCAAGCTGTACCTGTTTGTCTACTTCTCTATCTCCAAAGTTACCTATCATCTTCACTTCTACCGTTGCATCTACATAAAGATTTGGAAGATATACTGGATAAGGATTTAGCGGATTTCCAAACTCATCAACGATTTGCTTATAGTCTTCATTTTCTAACGATTCCATTGTCCACACATTCTCATAATCAGAGACAACATAATCTGCTTTCTGTGCCATCGCATCTTCTTCTGGCAACTCTTCAACTAAATAATAATTGCTATCATCTGGAACTTGTGTCAGCAGCAAATTATTGTCGCCATTTGTCCATTCCTGAACCTGGTAATAGCCCTTTTTGCTTCCATCATCATATAGTGCATAAGGTGCCTCTGCCCCTGCCTGCATAATAATTCCCTTAATATTAGAAGGAGTCACTACATGCTGGGTAGAGTTTGCAAAATCTTTGGAATACTTGAAATAGCTTGTATTCAACCAGATATAATCTGTCATACCAATTGGGTATGTTTTTCCATCTACAGTTACCTCGCCAGCCTCGGCAACTGCACTTAACTGATCCACCACGTCCTGAATGGTCTTTCCATGAACCCAATAATACACATCACCAGACATCTGCCACCACTGACTTACATTATAATCACTTTCTGAAATCAAACATCCACCAAAGCCCTCGTGAGGGGAATTGTCTTCAACAATGATTGCATCTTTGTTTTCATACAACAAACCTAGATATTGCTCTATGTACTCTGGTTCTGGATCACCCCAGTCAATGTTAACTTTAATTCTTAAGAAAGAACCGGAACACTTAGAAACAGAAACCTTAATTGGCTCAGTAAACGGTCTAGCTGATTGATAATATCCAGCTGGTTCTTCTTCTGAAATATGCTTATAATCAAACGATTCTCCATTCACCAAAATTGTTCTATCTATAGTATCTAATGTATAACTATAATTCTCTACACCTTCTCTTGGTATTACATAAATATCCATTCCTTCGAACATTTCAGAATGACTCATAAAATATTCATCTCGAATATAATTATCAAAGCTTGCTTCATTTGCCTTGTAAAATCCAATAGACGGTAAATTCTTAGCCAAGATAACAGAATCATCGCCATATGTAATCGTAAGGTCATCTCTTACGTAAAAACCATAGATACCATTTTCTGCAAGTCCTTCTTTTACAATTACCGTATCCTGTTCAGACGAAAACGGCCACTCTTCCTCTGTTTTGATAATATAATCTGTGGAATCATTTATCTGTACTTGGTTCTCTGCATTTTCTTCAAATGCACTTGCATCAAGCGGAGTATATTGATCGCCTTCCTCCGTTATATCAAGCGTACCAAGCCACAGCCAGCGCACAGAGTAGATTTCTCCCTCCATAAACTTCGTATAAGAACCTTCGTGAACATTACCTGTTAAGCCTTCTTCTCCCCATTCAGGGTCACCAAACACGAGACCGGTTTCCACATAATTAATCCATATATGATTGGTTTTATTCCAAGTATACTCCTCATCTGAAAGCTGAGCTTCTGCCACAATTTCAAACCCTTGGGTTGCAGTAATCTGAATCTCATAAATTTTCTTTGTTATATCCTCTTCATCGGATACGTCTTCATCGGATACGTCTTCATAGACAAAATAAGAACTTTCCTCTGCATCTTCTATTTTCTCTCCGTCTACATACGCATCAAATTCGATGTTTTCTAAGCTCATACTATCCAAATCCTTCGCGATGAAATATAATGTACTATCTTCTTCGCTTCCTGTCGTTGAAAAATCCCATATTGGATCTGCTCCTTCATCTGTCGAAAGATAGAAGTCATTCCACGCATTTGCATATACAAAAAACTCTCTTTCCACATTTTCTCCCATGGAAATGATGTAGTCGCCCTCTTCCTCAAATGTGAAATATAATGAATTATTGCCATTCTCATCTTCAACGTCTTCTACCACACCTGTGATTTCTATTCGTTCTTCCACATCCTGCTGGCTATCTTCATCCCATCGAAACTCCTTCTTATAAACCTTGATATCTGATGCGCTATAATAAGTTTCAATATAACGCTCACCGTGTTCATCAATTCCACAATCTACTAAATAGCGAGTTTCTCCAACTGGATTTCCTTCCTTATCATACTTTACAGTCTGTATATCCGTACCCCAATCACAATTTTCATCATGTACTAGAAGAAATGTGTTATCTGGTGTTGGTTCAACCCATATATTCTGTCCTCTTACAACTTCTTCATACGTAATATTATCCTCTTCATCTAAGATTGGATTACCTTCTTCATCATAAAGCTTCCATTTTTCAACTCCTCGAAAAAGAAGATTAAAACCTCTGCAATTTTCGATTGCAACATCTGAGACTGTTATTTTATATCCACTAAAAATGTCTCCCTCTAAACTCGTACATGAAACATAATCACCAAAGGAATCATCTTTATTATTAATTATAATATCCTGTTGTAACTCATCGTCCCAATAAGATATCTCAAATGTAGTTTCTTCTTCCGAATCGAATGGCTCTAATACACAATTTTCTAAATCCTTATTATAAGGCAACAAATAAAATGTATTATTATCTTCTGAGTAATAGAATGTATTTAAATACCCTTTTCCATCATCTTCACTCGTTGCATAGTAACCAAATCTCTTTGCCTCATAATATAAAGCAATCGTTTCGTCACTATTATCTCTTTGGTAGAAACGATATTCTGCTGTTTCCCCAAATTCTACTTCATCCAAATGTAATTCATACGCAATAATATCCTCTGTAACATTATCTATTGCTTTATATTCTATTGACTCTGTCACTTCTACGTATTCATCCTGTTCATTAAGTGCTTCTACAACAATATCATCCCAATTCAAATATTGTATTGATTCACCAGTCTTCAAACCAAAGCTGACAACCACTCCATTTTCATTCTCAAACCATTTCTCCTCCTTGTTAAAGCTTGATAAATCCATGCTAAGACGATCACATTGAGACTCTTCATCCCATTGCCAATTTGCCTCTGTGGACATAACGAATTCTGTCCCTTTTTCCCCAGCATCTCCTTCCGTCGCACTTACCGGTACGCCTACAAACATACTGCATACCATAACTACCACAAGAAACCATGCTGTCATTTTCTTCTTAATTCCCATACATTCTCCTCCTTGTTGTGAATTTTTGATTCATAACTTCATCAAAATTAGGACGTTATTGACTGTCATTTTATTAGTTTTAAACGATCCCTGTGTTATTCAACACCTGTCTATAATTTTATCAAAATGTATATTTTCTTTGGTGGGCAGAAATGCCCACTATTCATGGTTTTTCAGCATTCTTCATAGATTTATAATAAAAAATGGGCAAAATTGCCCACCAAAACATTTCCATTATGTGATAGTATATTTTTGGTGTATTAGCTTTTGATGTATATCCCACATAACACTGTATAATATATATAACATTAAGTCTTTAATAGGATGGTGTGTTGATGAAGTCCACAGAGGAATTAATTAAGTTATTAGAAAATATAGATATTGAAGAATTCAAAAAAGAAGAGGCTTTTCGAAGTATTGACTTTCCTGCTTATTTGAATGAGGTGCTAACTCAGCATAACTTACAGCCCAAAGATGTCATAGTCAAACTGAATATGGAACGTTCCTACACATATCAGATATTGAATGGAAGACGGAATCCTACACGTAATTTTTTGATAAGAATTGCTTTTTTGTGCAAACTATCTGTGGA
>JAZSPZ010000006.1:0-40957 GCA_045537735.1 Lachnospiraceae bacterium | reverse complement strand
TTGATTCTGTTCATGATTACCTTTCTGGCTAATCAATCCCTTTTACTGTTTGGATCGTTATTAAAACGTTCTCTTGAAAATCTTTTAGAATTTTCAGGGTTGTTTTGTTGTTTAATCATCATTCAGTTTTCATTGTTCTTGCTTGCGCTTTCGATACTAAACGGAGAAGGAGGGATTTGAACCCTCGCGCCGCTATTAACGACCTACTCCCTTTCCAGGGGAGCCCCTTCAGCCGCTTGGGTACTTCTCCAAGCCGCAAGTTAATGCGTTCTTAAATTGTTATAAACATAAGAACAGCGGAGAGGGTGGGATTCGAACCCACGTGCCCTTGCGGACAAACGGTTTTCAAGACCGCCTCGTTATGACCACTTCGATACCTCTCCGTGCATCTGACTTCTATTTCGTCAGCGACATTGACAATATTAACATTTTCTTTTGACCATGTCAACAACTTTTTTTACTTTTTTTTAAAAATTTTTCTACCACAAATAAATCCTCTGGAGTGGTGATTTTTATATTGCAATAATCACCAAAAATCATCTTTGTTTTTATTCCCAAATAACGCTCCATAATCATTGTGTCGTCCGTTATATCTGTATCATTTGTATGTTCCATTCGGCGATACGCTTCTATAATATCTCTATATAAAAAGCTCTGCGGTGTTTGCACTTGCCACAACAAGTTGCGTGGTGGTGTCTCTACTCCAAAGCCATCCGCATCAACCAACTTGATGGTATCCTTCACCGGAACCCCCACTGTGCAAGCTCCTGTTTTTTGCACCATTTCAATTGAGTGTTCAATCACGTTCTGCGTTAAGCATGGTCTAGCTGCATCATGAATCAATACATAGTCTGTCCCATTTGCAACATTTAATCCGTTTTTAACAGACCAATATCGCTCTGCACCACCTACGACAATATTCTTGACCTTGCTGATACTGTATCGATCAACAATCTCATTTTTACAATAAGAAACATCATCTTCGCTAGTTACCAAGATGATGTCATCTACAGAACTTTCTTCAAAAGCTTTCAGGGAATAATACAACACGGGCTTTCCTTCTATTTCCATATACTGTTTAGGAATATCAGATTGCATTCGACTTCCTTTACCTGCCGCCAAAACAATAGCTGTAATATGCATGGTATCACCTATACTCTCTGTCCGATTTTGAGATTTGGAACCGCATTTAGATCCAAACCATGACGGACTCCTTTCTTATAAGAATAGTATCCCGCAACTCCAATCATTGCCGCATTGTCTGTACAATATAATGAGGACGGATAGTAAAACTGTATTCCTTCTTTTTCACAAGCCTGTTGCAAACTCTCTCGCAGAGAAGAATTGGACGCAACTCCACCCGCTACTGCCAAAGTACTCATTCCTTCTTCTTTCACCGCCTTAATTGCATGTGTAGTCAAGACGTCAATAACTGCATACTGGAAAGAAGCCGCTACATCTGCAACATTTACCTCAATCTGTTTCATCTCACATTGGTTCAAATAATTCAAAACAGCAGACTTTAATCCACTAAAACTAAAATCGTATTCATTTCCATCTACTTTCGCACGTGGAAACGCAATTGCTTCCTTATTACCTTCCTTTGCCAAAGCGTCAATCTTTGGTCCACCTGGATAACCCAATCCAATGGCTCTAGCAACCTTGTCAAAGGCCTCACCTGCTGCATCATCTCTTGTCTTCCCTACAATCTCGAATTGGTCATAATCCAACACCTTTACCAGATGGGTATGTCCACCGGAAACAACAAGACACATAAACGGAGGTTCCAAATCTAGGTTCTCTATGTAATTCGCCGCAATATGTCCTTCTATATGATGTACACCCACCAATGGCTTATGCGCCGCATAGGCAATTGCTTTCGCCTCTGCAACACCAACCAACAATGCACCAACTAAACCTGGGCCATAGGTAACGGCAATTGCATCTATATCGTCCAAGCACAAAGAAGCTTTTGATAGCGCCTGCTCTATCACCTGATTAATTTTCTCAATATGCTTACGGGAAGCAATCTCTGGCACAACTCCCCCATACAGTTTATGTAATTCAATCTGTGAAAAGATAATATTCGAACATACTTCTCTTCCATTCTTGATAACCGCAGCAGCAGTTTCATCACAAGAGGATTCTATTGCCAAAATGTATATGTCTTTATCCATGCTACTTCGCATCTCCTTCTGTGTCTACATTCTTCTGTTGTATTGCCTGCCAACCTAATATTTTCCATTTGCCTTCTTCATCTTGTCGCAAGATATATTCTTCGTCTACAGATAAGCTAGCTCCGTCAATTGTCATAGCAAGTGTCACTCTCATTTTGGCATATTCAACACCATCTTCTGTATTGTACGCTATCTGGCTGGCTTCTGCTAGAGTATAGCTCACTAACTTTTGTTTATTTGCTTCGTATAAAGCCATCTCATCTTTCAATGCCTGTAATTGTTTATCTTGCGAATTCAACTCCAACAATTCTTCATCAAAAAGCTGACGCATTTTTTGATTCAAAGTAAACAAGTCATCATCTGTTACATCCTTTGCAAGACCTTCATTATAAATATATTTCAAATACCTACAATGAAGCTTGACTGTTTCCCGTACAGTTTTCGGATAATTCTCAATCATATCATAGCTCAATAAAATCTCTTTTTCAGAGCTTGGTGTCACATCCTGATGGTCCGGCGATTCACTCGTCAAATGCAAATAATATCCCAAAGCAATCAACGCAACAATAAATATAATTAAAGTAAATGCTTGCGTTCCCTTTTTCTTCATTTGTCTCCCTCCTCAAATAATAAGGTTGTTGTTCTTCGATCTCTAGCTACAATTGTATTCGGAAAAATTTCTCTAACATTTTCTTCATAATCCTGTGGGCGAACCAAAGACGGCGAGTAATGTGTCAACCACATCTCTTTTACATTGGCATCACGAGCCATTTGGGCTGCTTCATAAAAGGTCATGTGTTTATATTCCTTCGCTTTATTCTCCTTATCCGGCTCTCCATACATTCCTTCGCAAATAAACAAATCCGAATTCAGAGCATGTTCCACAATACCTTTGGTCGGACGGGAGTCCGTGCAATACGTAATCTTAATTCCCTTTCGTGGCGCCCCTAACACCATGTCCGGTGTTAAAATCTCATTTTCGTGCTGTATACTTTCACCTTTTTGAAGTCTGCTCCAATACGACATCGGAATATTCAAGGCCTTTGCTTTTTCCACATCAAATTTACCAGCTCGATCTAATTCAACACTATATCCGTAACATGTAATATTGTGTTGCACCTTAAATGCATTAATCCGAAGTCCGTTAAATGTAAAACTTTCCTGTTCCTTTTCCAACTCAATAAAACGAATAGGAAATGGCAATTCTGGTGCGATCATTCTCAGTGCATTCACAATCTTTTCTAAACGCTTTGGGCCAATCATTGTAACCGGCTCCGTTCGCTCTGCATTCCCTAATGTCAATAGCAAACCAGGTAATCCACTGATATGGTCTGCATGAAAATGTGTAAAGCAAATGACATCAATAGGTTTTACACTCCATCCCTGTTGCTTAATCGCAACTTGAGTCCCTTCTCCACAGTCAATCAATACGTTCATTCCATTGTATCTCAACATCAAAGATGTGAGTGCACGATGCGGCAAAGGCATCATACCTCCCGTTCCAAGCAGACATACATCAATCATTCTATTCCCTCTCTTCTTTCATTACAACATCTCTATGGTATCTCTCCAGTGAGATGGAATAACAAAATCTTCTTCTAGTTTTTTTATACAATTCTCGCACATAAGAAACTCTTGCGTCTTTCCGTCCTTTTTAGAGAAATATCCCCATTCCTTACGAATAAATATATAGTCCTCTTGTGCAATTCCATTCTTCAATTCTATTTCTTTTCCACATTTGTTGCAGTACATTTGTCCCATACTTTCCTCCATAATCATAAACCTATCTCTTTCAGTTTGTAATCTTCCTGTAATGAATAACATTATGGTATCGTACTCTGTTTACAAATACTAGTGGAAATAATTGTTCATCCTACAGTATATGCTCCATTATAATAGCATCTTCCGCTGGGTGACTATAATAATTCCTTCTGATTCCCAATTGTGAAAATCCCATTTGACTATACAGCTCTTTCGCGCCTTCATTACTTTCCCTGACTTCCAAGAGCATGCGATGGACACTGCGTTGTCGTGCTTGTAACAACAATTGTTCAAGCAACCTTTTTGCAATACCATTTCTTCTATAGTCAGAAGAAACCGCAATGTTCAACAATTCAGCTTCATCTGCCACAATCATAATCCCTGCAAAACCTACCACCGTATCTGCGTGTATATCCTTTGCCACATAATAAATATTATTATCATATTTCAACACATCACAAATTGCAGTATAAGACCATGTTTCTGGTAAACAATTTTGGGAAATTTCAGCAACCTTTTCACAATACTGTAATTCCAATGGAAATAATTCTATCATCACTCTTTTTCCTTTTCCATACGCTCTCGTTCAGCTTGGGATAGACGCAAATAATCCGGCTCGAAATCTGCTGCATTTGTGTAATCACCCTGTTTGTAATATTCAAATGCACGAACACCTATGGCTCCTGCCCGTTGTTTGTTCATATGCGCAGGCGCAAAGGAATACGGAACTTCCATGTGCTGTTCAATCACATCGCGATATACCGGCACTCCATCCCCAAGGAAAATCACCTTTTGTCCAATTGTATTCAACGCCTCAATAATCTCCTCGATACCTAACGGCACCTGATCTCTCACCACTTGCAATACATAATTCTGGAATTTGTAAATACCAGTATATACCTGATTTCTTCTTGCATCCATCAATGGACAGATTACCGCATCAGTATCATATAAATTCATTGCCAAACCTTCTACTGTCGGAATCCCTACAATGGGTTTGCCCAACGCTAATCCAAGTCCTTTCACAGTAGCCGACCCAATCCTTAAACCAGTAAATGATCCCGGCCCCTTTGCAACAGCAATCACATCCACACTATTCAAGTCCGTATCCGTCATGCGAACAATCTCATCCAGCATTGGCAACAAAGTTTGAGAATGTGTTTTTTTATAATTCACTGTATATTCCGCTATTAAATTGTCATCTTCCAATATAGCCACAGATGCAACCAAACCTGAGCTGTCCAACGCTAATATCTTCATAATTTTATTCCTTCACCTCTATTGTAATCAAACGATAGTCAAATCCTTTTTCCAAATTTTTTTCTATTGTTACCATTGTGCGGCGCGGCGGCAATATATCTTCAATCAAATTAGACCATTCGATCAAACAGACGCCTTCGCCATACACCATATCAGAGAACCCGACTTCTTCCATTTCTTCTGGGTCATCAATACGATACACATCGAAATGATACAATGGCAATCTGCCGTCGTCATACTCCTGTACGATTGTAAATGTTGGACTATTGACACTCTCTTCAATTCCAAGTCCTTTTGCAAAACCCTGAGAAAACAATGTCTTTCCAACTCCCAAATCACCATTGAGACAAATCACATCTCCCGCCTGTGCTTTTTCCCCCAACCGTCTTGCTATATCATATGTTTCCTCAGGACTAAAACTATTATAATCCATATTCCAACCTCACACTTTATTGTTGCGTTTTTCATAAATCTTCTTATGTTTCAGCACTAAGTTCCGAAGTTTCTTTATCTTCCCTCGCAACTTCACATTCGAATCAAGTGTATTTTGCACTACAATGCATCGCATGTCACTTTCCTGTCCGTCCATCATACTCTTTGGAAAAACAAAAGCATGAACCCGGCTACTATACATTAAAAACTGTGTTCTTGTCTCTACAATCTTTTGTAACTTATCCCATGCCAAAGTTTGACTTTCCTCATTTTGAGAAACCGTCACTCCCTCAGCGTCAATACGATATTGTAAAGGTTTTTGATATGCCTTTGTTCTCTTAAACTGTGACTTACACCTACTCTTCATCATAAGAGGGTCCAAAACAGTCGACCAAAGTGCAATAATAATCATAATTGTTTTTGCCTGGTCTGACATTTCGTTAAAATTCAAAACCAGATTCACAATTGCTATTGCTGACAAACACAAACCCAAGATACCAGAAAAACCATGGTATACGTGATATAATGTGTAACGATACACCTCTTTCTCTGTCATTTGCACAGAAAATGTGATTGCATCCTTTTCCATAAATACGCCTCTTTTCTATTACTATACTATCATAGATAACTGAATTCGTTTTCTCTCCAAGTCTACACTTAGCACCTTCACTTCCACTACATCACCAACGCTCACAACCTCTAGCGGATGCTTAATAAATTTCTTGTTGGTAATCTGAGAAATATGAACCAAACCATCCTGATGTACACCAATATCCACAAATGCACCAAAATCAATAACATTACGAACAGTTCCTTTCAAAACCATCCCTTCCGTCAAATCTTTCATCTCCAACACATCTGTGCGCAAAATCGGCTTTGGCATTTCATCACGAGGATCTCTTGCTGGTTTTTCCAACTCTTTAATAATGTCATCTAAGGTCACTTCGCCAATTCCTAAATCCGCTGCAAGCTGCGGACGATTCTTCGCCATCATGGATAATCCCACCAAACCCTGACTGGTAATATCTTTCAAGGAATATCCTAATTTTGTCAACAAGCCTGATGCAGCCTCATAGCTTTCTGGGTGTACACTGGTAGCATCCAAAGGATTTTTACCGCCTTGAATACGCATAAATCCTGCACACTGTTCGTAGGCTTTGGGACCAAGCTTTGCAACCTTAAGCAACTGCTTTCTATCTGTAAATTTACCATTCTCTTCTCTAAAGGCTACAATGTTCTTTGCAATTACCTTGGTAACACCAGAAACATATTCCAAAAGTGATGCCGATGCAGTATTCAAATCCACACCAACCTTATTCACACAGGCTTCCACCACACCAGACAAAGCTTCACCCAACTTTTTCTGATTCATATCATGCTGATACTGTCCCACACCAATAGACTTTGGATCAATTTTAACCAATTCTGCCAATGGATCCTGTAATCTTCGTGCAATAGATGCAGCACTTCGTTGTCCCACATCAAAGTTCGGAAACTCTTCCGATGCCAACTTGCTAGCTGAATATACAGATGCACCTGCTTCATTTACAATGATATACTGCACATGTTCTGGAATCTCTTTCAGCAACTCCACAATCACCTGCTCCGATTCTCTCGATGCAGTTCCATTTCCCACTGAAATCAAAGTGATTCCATACTTTTTGATCAATGCATGAACTGTTTTCTTTGCTTCTGCAATCTTCTTTTGTGGTTCTGTAGGATAAACCACCACCGTATCCAACACTTTACCTGTAGCATCTACAACTGCCAATTTACATCCTGTACGGAACGCAGGATCCCAACCCAACACGACCTGTCCAACAATCGGTGGTTGCATGAGAAGCTGTGTTAAATTCTTGCCAAAAACGGTAATTGCTCCATCTTCCGCTTTCTCCGTCAAATCACTTCTAACTTCTCTTTCAATCGCACCTGCAATCAATCGCTTATAGCTATCTTCAATAACAGACTTTAACAAATCTGTTGTATATGGATTTTCTTTAACAATCACCTTGGATTCCAAGTACTGCAAAATACGTTCTTCCGGTGCATCGATTTTCACCGTTAAAAACTTTTCTTTTTCACCTCTGTTAATGGCCAAAACGCGATACCCTGCCGCCTTACTAATTGCCTCTTCAAAATCATAATACATCTCGTATACCGACTTTGCTTCTGCATCCTTTGCTGCAGTTATAATCTTTCCTTCTTTCACTGTGATATCTCTAATGTACGTTCTGTACTCTGCCTCATCCGAGATGTTTTCTGCAATAATATCTAACGCGCCTGCAATTGCATCCTGTACCGTTGCAACGTCCTTTTCTTCAGAAAGATACGCTTGCGCTTCCACTTCAATTGGCTGATTCGTCATTTGCAAATAAATGATATTCGCAAGACCTTCTAATCCCTTTTCCTTTGCAATGGTTGCACGGGTTCTTCTTTTTTGCTTGTATGGACGATATAAATCCTCCACTGCCACCAAAGTCATTGCATCACGAATTTGCTTCTCCAATTCAGGCGTTAACTTCTCCTGCTCCATGATGCTTGCAATCACTGTTTCTTTTCTTTCTTCCAAATTTCTCAAATAATTCAGGCGCTCATATAAGTCACGCAAAATTTCATCGTTCAGGGAACCTGTTACTTCTTTACGATATCTGGCAATAAATGGTATTGTGCACCCCTCATCAATTAATTGGATTGTCGCCTCTACCTGACTCACCTTGATTCCTAATTCCTGTGCGATTACTTTTGCAATATTCATGTTTCTAACCTCTGTCTTTCTATATTGTTGGTTCGTATGTTCATGTATTATAAATCTAATTCGACTTTTCTTTGCTTTGGCTCAAATGCACGATAACTCACACCGGCCATATTAAACATCATTTTGGAAGCCATAGTGGATTCTGTATCTGCATACTTGTCTGACAAATAGACAACTTCCTTAATACCACTCTGGATAATAGCCTTTGCACACTCATTACATGGAAATAATGTAGAGTAGCATGTTGCACCATCCAAAGAACCTGCTCCATAATTCAAAATAGCATTTAGTTCCGCGTGACAAACAAAGAAATACTTGTTTTCTAGTGGTTTGCCAACTCTGCCCCATGGCATCTCGTCATCATTGCACCCCGATGGCATTCCATTGTAACCTACAGATAAAATCTTATTGTTCGCATCTACAATGCAAGCCCCTACCTGGGTACTAGGATCTTTACTTCTCTCAGCTGATAAAAGTGCAATCCCCATAAAGTACTGATCCCAACTCAAGTAATCTT
This sequence comes from Lachnospiraceae bacterium, assembly GCA_045537735.1. Taxonomy (GTDB): domain Bacteria; phylum Bacillota; class Clostridia; order Lachnospirales; family Lachnospiraceae; genus CAG-590. The sequence continues at coordinate 32,055 of JAZSPZ010000006.1, read as the reverse complement.
CTCTCTTCATCTCGTGTACCTCCCAAACCTATTATATATTACTGTACTTTTGCATTCATTTAAGCAAATCGAACTATCCCTACTTGTTTACATACGAATACAGTGTCTATCATACCACAAAATGCCACTTTCCGTAAATATCGAACATTAAAAAAGAGTTTGCAATGCAAAAATACAAACTCTTTTTATCCGCTGTGATATCATCCAAAAAATTTCATATACACATAAACAACAGCCGCAGTATGCAATATCAAAAATAACGGTACACAGATTTGGAATTTTAAATGCATTGTTTTATGACGAAAAACCTGCATTCCAACCAATGCACCAACACTCCCTCCAATAAACGTAAAGCCTAGCAATACTCTTTCTGGGGTGCGTCGCCCACCCGCCATAGCCTTTAATTTATCTACACCATACAAAATGCAGGTAATCAAATTTATAATAATCAAATAGATCACAATGTACTTCATAAATACCTCCAATTCTACAAGCCGGAATAATACAAGGTGATATTAATCACTACTCCATCTGATAACATAAGCGAAACCGAATACTTACTATCTTCACCAGCATAGGCATTATAAAAAATATAACCACTCATTTCACTTTTATTATATTTGCAACCAGATAACCATTCTTCCACCTCTGCTTCTGTCATTCCCAACACCAGTCCCCCGAATACCTCTACTTGTTTTCCGAAATTCTCATCAATGCTAATGGAACCTATATTAGCATCTTCAATCTCTGCCAATTCCGTTTCCGTATAGTTTTGTGCATCTGCGGAAAGACCATTTTCCACTCCGTTTTCAGCAAAGAAAATGGTTTTACTTTCATAAGAACCTAATCCACCCTTCATATCTTCTTGGCTGTAGTCACTCACCTCATACATTGCCAGCAGCTCCGATAATTGACACGGAACAAAAATTTCTTTTCCATCAATCACTACTTTGCCGGCAATTTTATCCGAAATAGTAACAGTCCCCTCATAGGATTTCACAGAATTCTCTGTATATTCTTTTTCGTCATTTGACTGTTCATCCGCATATTCTTCTGTGGCCGATTCATACCCTTCCATAAAGGCATCTTGAAACTCCTGTCCCACATCTGAAATGCTAAACAAAAACATAATAAATGCAAAAAATAAGCCAATAACAGAACACACAATGCCTGCGATGGTCACTCCGGTTTTCCTACCCTTTGCAAGAGCCACAATACCCAAGATTAAACCAACAAATGCAAACATACCATTACAACAACACAGCACCAATGAGAGAATTCCAAAAACCAACGTGGCAATTTCCAATCCACGTCCTTTCTGCTCTATTGGTTCTGGCGTTACATTTTCGTAACCCGGCACATGATATGAACCCTCGCTAGACCATGTGGTTTCATATGCATCGTTTCCACCTTCTCCAAATACATTCGATGAATTCGATATCCCAAATGTATCTTCATTTAATCCAGATGTATCTATTCCTCCAAATTTGTTCATATCTCCCATTATAATCTCCTCCCCAAACACATACACTTTTGTGCAAGTTTTAGAAAAGGGACATCTACTTCTACATAAATGTCCCTTTAATCACGCGATTCTATATTGAATTATTCACCCAAACCAAACTTATCATGAATTGCATTCATAGCCTTTTCTGCATGCTTCTCGTCAATCAATACAGATACACGAATCTCTGATGTAGAAATCATCTTAATATTGATTCCCTGATCATATAATGCTTCAAACATCTTTGCAGCAACACCTGCATTACTCATCATACCTGCTCCAACAATTGAAACCTTAACTACATTCTTTGCAACATCCAACTTTTCATATTCATGGAAATGTCTTTCGATAATCTCCACAGCCTCATCTGCATTATCCACTTCAACAGTAAATGAGATATCCTTTGTGCCATCACGACCAACCGACTGTAAAATCATATCAACATTAATATTATGTCTAGCCAAATGATTAAATAATCTAAATGCCACACCTGGCTCATCCTTTAATCCAATCAAAGCAATTCTCGCTGCATCCTTATCTGCTGCTACACCGCTAACAAGCATTTTCTCCATTCTTTTATCCTCCTTAACAATGGTACCTTCCGAAGTATTCAAACTAGAACGAACAACCAACTGCACGCCCTGCTTCTTTGCAAGTTCTACCGAACGATTATGTAATACACCTGCACCCAAAGTAGCAAGCTCTAACATCTCATCGTATGTGATTTGATCAAGCTTACGTGCCTTTGGCACCTTACGTGGATCTGCTGTGTATACGCCGTCCACATCTGTGTAAATTTCACAAGCATCAGCATTCAGTGCAGCTGCAAGTGCTACAGCAGTTGTATCAGAGCCACCACGTCCTAAAGTTGTATAATCATCAAACTTATTAATACCCTGGAAACCTGTTACGATAACAATCTTTCTCTGGTCCAATTCATTGCGAATTCTCTCACTATCAATTCTCTTAATTCTTGCATTACCATATACAGAGGTCGTGTGCATTGCCACCTGGAATGCGTTCAATGAAACAGCAGGGACACCTAAATTATTCATCACCATACTCATCAACGCAACAGACATCTGCTCACCGATTGTATAAAGCATATCCATTTCCCTTTTTGGCGGATTTGGGTTCATATCTTTTGCCATATCAATCAATTCATCTGTGTACTTACCCATAGCAGATAATACAACTACTACGTCATTACCTTTTTTGTAGTCCTCGATACATCTGTTAGCAACATTGTACATTCTCTCTTTGTTAGCAACAGAAGTACCACCAAACTTTTTTACGATTAACATTTGATTCGTTTCCTCCTCGTGTTTAGTTCACTTTGCTAATGTACTACTTTTCAAATAAATGGTCAATCATTTTATAACCATTTTCAATATAAATACCTGATTTTTTTGCATCTTTCTCATTATAAAGCAAATCAGAATTCTTTTTATCTGTACTGTCGTATAGTAAAAATGGTACTGGCTCCCCTACATGGGTACGAATGCAAATCGGTGTGGGATGGTCTGGTAAAACAAGCATGCGAAAATCCTGACCTGCCTTTTCCAGTTCCTCCTTTACCACCTTGATAACTTTCTCATCCAAGTACTCAACCGCTAAAAGTTTGCGTTCCAAACTTCCTTGATGTCCCATTTCGTCTGGTGCTTCCACATGAATATAGGCAAAATCATATCCATCCTCGCAAAGTGCCTTGCAAGCTGCCATGGCTTTACCTTCATAATTCGTGTGAAGGCCACCATTGGCACCTTCTACATCTATATTATGCATACCCGCTCCCACAGCAATTCCTTTTAATAAATCCACTGCCGAAATCATGACACCTTTTTTACCATTTTTCTCTCCAAAATCTGAAAGTGCAGGTCTTGTTCCTGCCCCCCAAAACCAGATAGAATTTGCTGGGTTTAATCCTTTTTTCTTACGTTCTATATTAATTGGATGCTCCGCTAATATATCATAACTTCTCTTCATCATATCATATAGAACCTTATCTTCAGGAAGATATTCACCAATCACCTTCCCTAAAATATCATGGGGTGGCGTCAGCGGTAAAACTTCACCTTGATCCCAAATTGTCAAATGACGATAGCTGGTTCCTACATAGAACTTGTATGCAGCATACTCCTTTTCTAATACATCACTCACTGCTTTTAGTAATACAGCAGCATCCTCTGTAGAAATTTCCGAAGAACTATGGTCGATAATCGTTTTATTCTCATAAACATCTTCTTCGTCACTTACCGTTACAATATTGCAACGAAATGCAATATCTGTCGATTTCATATCTACTCCAATGGAAAGTGCTTCTAATGGTGAACGTCCAGAGTAATACTTTTGAGGATCATATCCAATCACAGACAAATTCGCCGTGTCGCTACCAGGGCTCATTCCTTCTGGCACAGTTAATACCAATCCTACTTCCGACTTTTTTGCCATAGCATCCAAGGTCGGTGTATTCGCATGTTCAATCACAGTTTCATTCCCAATCTCTTCAATCGGATAATCCGCCATTCCATCGCCTAAAACAATCACATATTTCATGCCTACTCTCCCTTATGTACACATTTAAAAGTCTACGCGAATCACACTATACACATCGTCTAATCCCTTGATGCGTTCCTCAAACTCGCCTTCACAAATTGGTTCTGTAATAAATGCCAATTCATCCTTTACATTAGGAGCCTTTACATACAATACATTACCAAATGCATTTTTAATTTCCATCATCTGGTCATCATCTAGACCTTTATCTTTCATACGAACAAAAAACTTGTTCTTAAAACTTGCAAACTCACCAAGGCTCGTTTCCTCTTCGCTCCAAATAGTCATAATGTTATCCTTTAAATGCTTTGCAGCTTCCACAACATCCGACACAACCGCGCTTGCAGTTGGGAGCTTTCCAGCACCACGTCCATAAAACATTACATCATCTAACACATTGCCATGAACAAAGATTCCATTAAATACGCCATTTACATTAATTAATGGATGATTCTGCCCAATCATAACTGGTGCAACCATAGAATAGAACGTACCATCAATCTTCTTACTAGTTCCCAAAAGTTTGATGGAAGCCTTCAGTGCCTTCGCATATTCAAAATCCTCTTTTGTAATCTTCGTAATACCCTCGGTATAGATATCCTCATAATTCACCTGTTCACCTATCACAAGGGATGTTAAAATTGCTATCTTTCTACAGGCGTCATAACCTTCCACGTCCGCTTCAGGGTTACGTTCAGCATACCCCTTCTCCTGCGCAACCTTCAAAACATCTTCAAAGGCAGAACCCTTTTCTGCCATCTCTGTCAAAATATAATTTGTGGTACCATTTAAAATACCGGTAATCTCTGTAACATCATCTGCGGTTAGAGATGTATTCAATGGACGAATAATCGGTATACCGCCACCTACAGCAGCCTCGAACAAGAAATTAATGTTATTCTCTTCTGCGATTGCGATAAGCTCTGCACCATGCTTTGCCACCAATTCTTTGTTAGATGTACAAACACTTTTTCCCATAAGTAATGCACGCTTTACAAACTTATAAGCCGGATCCACGCCACCCATCACTTCAACAATAATGTTCACGGTTGGGTCCTTCACAATCACATCATAGTCATGCACTAAAATCTTCTCAATAGGGTCTCCTGGAAAATCACGAAGATCCAAAACATATTTGATATTGATTTCCTTTCCTGCTCTCTTGTTCACGATAGCCTGATTCGTGTTAATTACTTCAACAACACCCGAACCAACTGTACCGTATCCTAAAACTGCTATATTAACCATATTATCCTCCTTCTCAATCTAGCATCTCATGGTCTTTACTGATTGTTTTCAATTAACTGATTCACCAAATTTTGGGCATCCTCAGATAATACTTTATCCACATTAATAGCAATGATAATATCATTTCCTATATGCAACACTTGATCCATAAATGCCGTTTCATCAGATGACGCCACCTGCGGCATAGGATTAATATCCTCCTGTTTCATCTCCTCAATCTCTTCCACAGCATCCACTTCATAAGCCAGTATTGTGCCCGAACTATAAGTAATCAAAAGGCTCTTTTCTGGATTGTCAATTCGAGTATCCATACCGAATCGTTCTCTTAAGCTATACACCGGAACAACCATACCACGTAAATTAATGATTCCGCTAATTCCTTCTGGTGCATTTGGCACAGGAATAATGTGATAATCTTTTTCAATTCCACTGATGCGCATCAAGCTCATACCGTATCTCTGCTCTCCAAGCTGAAATACTACATACTTTAATTCCTCCATAGGCCCTACTCCTTATTCAAACTAATCCATTTCAAATAAGCATTCATAAATGGTTCTACATTGCCATCTAACACACCACCTACGTTACTTATTTCAGCTCCTGTACGATTGTCTTTCACCATCGTATATGGTTGCATGACATAAGAACGAATCTGGGAACCAAATCCATTCTCCATGACATCACCACGTATATCATCAAGCTTTTCTTGATTCTCTTGTTGCTTTAAAACATAAAGCTTTGACATCAACATTTTCATTGCTTTATCTTTGTTTTGATGCTGAGATCTTTGATTCTGACATTGCACCACAATTCCTGTCGGTAAATGGGTGATGCGAATTGCCGATGAAGTTTTGTTAATATGCTGTCCACCTGCACCACTGGCACGGTATGTATCGATTCGCAAGTCTTCATCCTTAATCTCAATCTGTATATCATCATCAATATCTGGCATCACATCACAGGAAGAAAAAGATGTCTGTCTCTTTCCCGCTGCATTAAATGGTGATATTCTTACCAAACGATGTACACCCTTCTCCGATTTCAAATATCCATAAGCATTCTCACCGTTAATCTGGATGGTAACAGATTTGACACCTGCTTCATCACCCTCTAAATAATCTAGAATTTCAGTAGTGAAGCCTTTCTTTTCTGCCCATCTAGTATACATACGCATTAACATACCGGTCCAATCACAACTTTCTGTTCCTCCCGCACCTGCATGCAATGTTAGTACCGCGTTGGATTTATCAAACTCTCCCGACAACAACGTCTGAATACGAAGGGTTTCGAAGTGCTCCTTGAAATTTTCGAAAGTTTCCTCGATTTCAGGCACTAAAGATACATCATTTTCTTCATCTGCCATCTGAATCAAGATTTCCACTTCTTCATATTCATCAGAAACCGTCTCATAAGCTTCTAGTATTCCCTTTAATGTCTTCACCGTTTTCATCACTTCATTAGAACGTTCTACATCGTTCCAAAAGTCCGGTGCTTCCATATCTGCCTCTAACTCTGCCACCTTATCTTGCTTGATAGGGATGTCAAAGTGAATCCCTCACTTCCTGCAATGGACTTTGATACTGTGCTAATTCAAACTTGATAGCATCTGTTTCTATCACAGAAATCACCTCTTTCTATACTTCACACTTCTACTATATTATGCATTTCTGCCACAACACTGCTTATACTTCTTACCTGAACCACAAGGACATGGATCATTACGTCCCACTTTTGCATTCTTACGCTTCACTGGCTCCCTAGTTGCAGAATTGTCTTTGTTGGTACCTGTTACTTTTGCTACCTCTTCACGTTCAACCTTTTGTTCCACACGAATACGCAACATCGCCTTTACTGTATCCTGACGAATTGCAGCCGTCATATCATTGAACATATCAAAACCAGCAAATTTGTACTCTACCAATGGATCTCTCTGACCATACGCACGCAATCCAATACTCTGGCGCATCTGGTCCATATCATCAATGTGATCCATCCACTTTCTATCAATGACTTTCAAAAGAACTACTCGTTCTGCCTCACGAATCATTTCAGCATCTGGAAATTCTGTTTCCTTTTCTTCATAGAACTTGTTCACAGTCTCCTTAATCTGCTGTATTAGATCATTCTTTTCAACCTTCTTTAAATCATCCTCCGATAAGCTGACCTCATCGATAGGAAATACATTCAATAAATCCTGATTAAATGCTTTCATATCCCATTCAGCAGGTTCCAAGTCATCCGAAATGTGACGATTCACAATCTCCTCAGCAGTTTCATTAATCATTTTGAAAATTACGTCACGCATATTTTCACCATCCAATACACGACGACGCTCTTTATAAATAACTTCTCTCTGCTCATTCATAACCTGATCGTAATCCAATAAATTCTTACGGATTCCAAAGTTATTATTCTCTATCTTTTTCTGAGCTCTTTCAATAAAGTTTGTAATTGTCTTGTGGCGAATCTCCTCACCCTCAGGAATATTCAAAGCTGAATACATAGAAATAATACGCTCTGAACCAAATAATCTCATCAGATCATCTTCCAAGGACAAATAAAACTTAGATTGTCCCGGGTCACCTTGACGTCCTGAACGACCACGCAACTGATTGTCAATACGACGAGATTCATGACGTTCTGTACCAATAATACGAAGGCCACCTAATTCTTTTACACCTTCACCAAGCTTAATATCTGTACCACGACCAGCCATGTTCGTAGCAATTGTCACCGCATTCATCTGTCCAGCCTGTGCTACAATCTCTGCTTCCATCTCATGGAATTTTGCATTCAACACCTTATGTGGAATATGCTTCTTAACAAGAAGTCGGCTCACCTCTTCGGATGATTCGATAGATACTGTACCTACCAATACAGGTTGTCCTCTATGGAAACAGTCGGCAATATCTTCTACGATAGCATTTAACTTTTCTTTCTTTGTACAATACATGGAGTCGTCTTCATCTACACGAGCAACAGGTAGATTCGTAGGAACCTCCACAACATCCATGCCATAGATTTCACGGAACTCATTCTCTTCCGTAAGCGCCGTACCTGTCATACCAGCTTTCTTTTCGTACTTATTAAAGAAGTTCTGGAATGTAATGGTTGCCAATGTCTTGCTCTCTCGTTGCACCTTAACATTCTCTTTCGCTTCAATTGCCTGATGCAAACCATCTGAATAACGTCTTCCCGGCATAACACGCCCAGTAAATTCGTCAACGATTAATACTTCGTTATCCTGCACAATATAATCTTTATCCTTGAACATTAAGTTATGTGCACGAAGTGCCAAAATGATATTATGCTGAATCTCCAAATGTTCTGAATCTGCAAGGTTGTCGATATGGAAAAAGCTCTCTACTTCCTTTACACCCTGTGCAGTAAGAATTACCTGCTTGTCCTTTTCGTTAACCAAGAAATCTCCATCTTCCTCGATATCTACTCCCATAATCGCATCCATCTTAGACAATTCGCCATCACCTTGACCACGCTTCATTCTACGTGCCAACAAATCACACATTCTATATAACTCTGTAGATTTTCCACTCTGACCAGAAATAATCAACGGCGTTCTGGCTTCATCAATCAAAACAGAGTCAACCTCATCCACGATGGCATAATGTAGAGATCTCTGTACAAGCTGCTCTTTGTAAATTACCATGTTATCTCTCAAATAATCGAAACCTAATTCGTTATTGGTAACATATGTAATATCACAATTGTATGCTTCCTGACGCTCTTCCTTATCATAATGATTCAAAATAACGCCAACTTTTAATCCCAAAAACTCGTGAATCTGTCCCATCCACTCCGCATCACGCTTAGCAAGATAGTCATTTACCGTAACTATATGTACACCCTTACCTTCCAATGCATTCAAATAAGCCGGTAATGTAGAAACAAGTGTCTTACCTTCACCTGTACGCATCTCTGGTATTCTTCCTTGGTGCAACAAAATACCACCCATGAGCTGTACACGATAATGTTTCATTCCCAAAGTTCTCATTGCAGCCTCACGCACAACAGCAAAGGCTTCCACCAAAAGATCATCCAATGTCTCTCCTTCGGCCAAACGATTTCTAAACTCCTCTGTCTTCCCGCGAAGCTCGGCGTCACTTAAAGCCTGCATTTGTTCATCTAAAGCTTCAATCTGATCCACCAAAGGGGTAATTCTCTTTATCTCTTTATCACTATGTGTTCCAAACAATTTCTCGATAATATTCATTCTATTCTCTCCTATAATACATTTAAAGATAATCATACGGATATCATTCTAACATTATTCCCACAAAAAGTAAAGGGTTGCCAAATCCGGCAACCCTTTACCCTTCTATATAATATTAGCACTCTGGTTCGATCAAACCATATGTGTTTCCTTTTCTCTTGTACACTACGTTTACCTCATCTGTTTCAGAATTACGGAATACGAAGAAACTGTGACCTAACATATCCATCTGGAAACATGCTTCCTCTGGATCCATTGGCTTAATGGCAAACTTCTTAGTACGGATAATCTTAATCTCATCATCATCTGGAATATCTTCTTCCATAAATGTCTTTTGGAAGAATGCTGCACTCTGCGCCTGATCAACTAATTTCTTCTTATGTCTAGAAATCTGTCTTTCAATAACCTCTGTCACCAAATCAATGGATACATACATATCATCGCTAACCTGCTCTGCACGAATAATATTACCTTTGATTGGAATTGTTACCTCCATCTTCTGTCTATCTTTTTCTACAGAGAATGTTACCTGAACCTCTGTATCTTCATTAAAGTACTTCTCTAGTCTATCTAACTTCTCATATACTGCTGATTTTAATCCTTCTGTTACCTCAATGTTCTTTCCACTAATTATGTACTTCATAATCTGTCAACTCCTTCTCGTCTTATTACAGTCAACCTCTTCCCCAATCTCCCACGAAAAGCTTATTATCACAGTCATCATCCTCTGCACTTTCCGTATCAGTCAACTGTATACACATTATACCACATCTTGTATTTTTTTCAATCTATTCCCAGAAAAAAATTTAGATTTTTTTGCTCACCATGCGAAAGAAGTCTGTCAATTTATTTAATTTTTTCTACTTTTTTCGACATTTCATTTGTCAATAAATTTCAAAAAGAAGTTATTTTTCGGCATTTTACACAGAACATTCTTTCGAAAAAACAACTGTTCTTATCCACCTTATTCACCTTATTTTTTGTGGATAATGTGGATAACTTTGTTAATAAGTCCGTTTTTAAAGGTTTTCCACAAAAAAAAACTGTGCAAAAACAGGTTTCATAATCACTTGACATAATATTTCAACACTTTTTTTCATTTTACATAAGATTTTTTTTGTGCATTTTTCCAAAAAGTAATAATTCTATTCAAAATAAAATGTTTAGAAAATTCAAATATTACAAAACAATTGTGTGGCAACTCAACATATAGCGCTGCCACACATTCCTAATACATATTTTCATATTTATACGATTATGCTCTCATCATACTCAATGCTTATGTGTTAAAACATAACGCACTTCGCTTTTTTGCTTGTCTGTTAACTGACTTTGGTCCATGTTTTCCAAGCGCTCCGCTTCTTCCACAGAAATCAAAGGACGCAACTGTACTTGATGATTCTCTACCGGGATATAAGAAACCTTTTTCCTATCTTCCACGGAGCGCAATCCGTAATACATCACCTGTTCTCCATTCTTCGCAGAAAGTCTTGTCAATTCTGCCACTTGGCAAACCCCTAATGTCTCACTAAAAATCACATCTTTCTTTTCAAACATATTGCCCTCCTCATCACATCTAACATTTATCGTTCCGTCTTCCCAAAGGCTACACTTTCAATTATTTCACTCCACCATAAGCTTTGTGTAATTCTAATTCCTTTCCCTTGTATTCTGCCATTTCACTGACAGACACAACTTGATAACCCATTTCCTTTAATCTCGGAAGTAACAGTTCCACAGCCTCTGCAGTGGACTCATAGATATCATGCATCAATATAATATCTCCATCCTCTACATTGGCAATAATATGATCAACAATCATCTGCGCATTTCGACTATCCCAATCTTCCGTATCCAAATCCCACAATATGACAGGCAGTTGCAACTTCTCTAACACATCATCGTTATATGCACCATACGGCGGACGAATCACTGTGGCAATCTCACCCGTTGCCTTCTTGACAGCTCGATTGACCTTTTCCACTTCTTCTTCAACATGAGCAGAATCGATATCTGTCAAATTTGCATGACTATAGGTGTGATTTCCTATCTCATTACCAGAAGATGCTATATCCTGTAGAATCTTTGGATACTTTTCTGCATTTGTTCCCACAACAAAAAAAGTGGCATGAGAATAATTCTCTTTCAATACATTCAACACACGACTTGTATATTCCGGATTTGGTCCATCATCAAATGTTAGTGCAACCATAGGTGCATCCGCATTAATCTCCTCAGGATTACTCGCCCCAAAAGTTTGATATCGATAGTGGGTCACAAAGGAACCATAGTTCCCTTCTGTCGCTTCCTGTGTATATTGTGTTGATTTGCTAATAACATCTTTGTTAATCATATTGTAATACCAACCTCTAAAACCATTTGCTTGTGACACCTCCGCTATCATAATACAAATCAAACTAGTGGTCACAACATAAACTCCAAAGCCTTTCCACTGGTCTTCAAATGTAACTCTCAAAAAGCACCAGGTTTCCTTTCCCCGTCGCCTTATCTTCTCTATTATTTCATGTATATTCATATTATCATTTTCTCCTACCATTATGTAAACTACGTTTACGTCTATAAGTATATCACAATCTTACCAGAATACTATCCTATTTCCGTAAAAATTTTCATAAAATTTATGGAAAATCTATCATAAGTTCACAATTAACGTATTGTATCCCCTTCGATTCAATTCTCTCTCCAGTTCTCTTGTTCCTTCAAGACTGCGTTCCCGTCCTACAACCACTGTATAATATCCATTCCACTCTATGATTTGGGCATAGTATCCCTGTTCCGTCATTTCCTCCAATTGATACTGTGCATTCTCAAATCGACGAAACAATCCTACCTGAACGCCAAACATTCTATCCACATTTCTTGTATCCGTACTTCCATCTGAAGCTTCTCCAACTGTATTAACTATTCCCATGGCAATCGCATCGGCCATAGCATCAAAATTCTGGTCAAAGATCGAATTATCCTCATCTGAATTAATAAATCCCGCCTCCACCAAAACCGCAGGCATAGAAGTCCTTCTCAGTACAGCTAAATCTTTTCTCTCTTCCACATTAATATTTTGAAAGCCAATTTGCTCTAATTCGTCATTTATATTGCGAGCAAGCGCTGCCAAAACACCAGAGTCATTATATACCAACGTTTGTACACCACTGTATTGATTTGGCATAGCGCTAGAATTTCGATGAATGGACACAAAGAAATCTCCGCCACTTTGATTGGCAATGGTCGCTTTATCAATGGGCTTTTGATATATATCAGTGGTTCTAGTAAACACCACAGGAAATCCCTCTGCCTCCAATCGTTCCCCTACTGCTAACGCCAACCGCAAGGTGTCATCTTTTTCTCTTCTTCCTTGGAAAGATGCTCCGTTATCAAATCCACCATGTCCCGCATCGATTATAATTGTTGGTTGCATATTCTATTTTCCTTATTTTCAATCTATAGCATTATATTCCTGCTCATCTTCATTTGTTCCTTGTGTTTTACACGGATTTTCGATAAACTGTTTTTATGCAACTTATTATAGAAGAAGTATGTTTACATTTTAGTAGAAAAATCTTTACATCAAATAACATTTTGATGATGACAAATCGTATACACAGAAAGGAAATGTACCAATGAACTTAGAAAATGTAAAGTATGATGCATTTATCAGTTACCGCCATAGTGAGTTAGATAAGTTTGTCGCCGAAAATCTTCATAAACAGCTTGAAGCATTTAAAGTTCCAAGAAGCCTAATCAAAGCCGGAAAGACCAACGGCAGAACAAAAATCGAAAGAGTCTTTAGAGACCGCGATGAACTGCCGCTCGCCAGCAACTTAGCAGACCCAATTACACAAGCATTACAAGGTTCCGATTATCTCATTGTAATTTGTTCTCCCAGATTGCCAGAATCCAAGTGGTGCTTAAAAGAAATCGAAACTTTTATCCATATGCACGGACGAGAGCATGTGTTGGCTGTTTTAATCGAAGGAGAACCTGACGAGTCATTTCCCGAAATATTACGTTACGACGAAAAGGAAGTCACCGATTCTAACGGCAATACACATACAATTAGAGTAGATGTAGAGCCATTGGCCGCCGACGTTCGTGGAAAAGATAAGGAAGAAGTTTTAAAACAGATTAAAAATGAATTAATGCGATTGATAGCTCCAATGCTTGGTTGCAATTACGACGACCTACGAATGCGCCACAAGGAAGCACGTCAAAAGCGGTTTCTCCGTATTTCCCTCGCAATCAGCGTTGTTTGTCTAATCTTCACAGCAATCAGTACCACAATGGCCTTAACCATTAACAAACAATCAAAAACCATCGAGGAACAATATCGCGCATCCTTGGCTACCCAGGCAATTAGTTATGCTTCCATCTCCCAAACATTGTTAGAGCAGGAAGATCGTATGGCTGCCATGGCAGTGGCAAGAATGGCACTACCAGATTCATTAGATGCACAAGAAAATAAGCCATATACAGCTGCAGCGGAATATGCGTTGTCCGACAGCCTTGCCATCTATAACAATGGAAAAAACAATCATCCTATTCGCACACTAGAGCAAAACAGTCCGATTCACTTTATGGAGGTTTCCCCAGACGAAACAACACTGACCACTGTAGATTATAATAGTATTATTACCATTTATGATATTGCCAGTGCGAAAACAATAGACTCCTTTGCTGTGCAAGTAGGACAACTAAGTGGTATTGACAAAAAGACAGATTTTGCCTACATAAATGCAGACAAGCTTGTGTATGTCGCTGATGAAGGATATTGCATTTACGACATTCCGACACAGACCGAAACCTATTACAACATAGATAATACTATATATTCCCTTGAAACATACGGCGGAAAATACATCTGCCTTACCACCCTTAACGACATACAAATTATGGATATCAAAGGAAATGCTATATATTCATACACTTTCCCCGAAGAGCAATATAATGAGCAAGCCATTGCCTTCCATCCAGAACAACCACTTTGTGCGTTTATCACAAGTATTGTCGACGGGGAAACAAATCAATGTCTTCTAAACGTTATGAACTATCAAACTGGAGATATCATTTATACTGCTGAAACAATCCTTTCAAACTGTGATAAATGTATATTTTATAATGATCAAATCATCATTATTGGCTCGGACAACCATGCAGTTCCCGACAACCCAATCCAATACACATTGGAGTTGTGCGTACAGGCATTCCCAACAGACAAAAACGTTGCAAATTGGGAAATCACCAAGGAAGGTTCATCCTTTGATTTGTTGACTGGCACACCCGATTGGGAAAACAAAACCCTTATTATTTCCGGCTTTGACGAAATCATACATCTTAATACAACAGATGGAAGTATCATCAATACCTCTTTCCTCGGTTCCACAATTGTGGACTTAGCACCTCTAGCAACTGAAGGATATGTATTGGCTAGTACAGAACGAGGTGAAAAAATATTCGTCACCGGCGAACCAAACGGTGATTACTTAGTAATGGATACCTTTGACACTAGCAATGGTTATTTTTCCGATTTTCACTATTCTACCGAGTTTGTGGCAGCACACCACAATCACTCTACTGCTGTGAATATTTATCAAACAATTACTAGTAACAAAACCCAGACTGTTGCAACTGTAGATGACACAATTGTAGACGGATGCTACTCTCCAAAGCAGAACACATTTATTCTGCATAGTTATAATAGTCAATATTTTTTAAGACACGCCGACAAAGATGAAACCATCACGCTATCCTACGACAAGCTTGTCCGCGATATGTTCTTTATAGGAGAAAACGATGAAAAATTTGCATTGGTTAGTATGGATTCTATAACGTATTTTGACACATCTACTGGTGAACAAATCGAAACCACTACCCTCGCTGATGCTTTCTCAAAAGCAAACGAAGTTGTAGGAACCTACTTGAGCAGCACCCTTGATCATAATACACTTACGTTTTATACAGGATCCAACAACACACTAGCCCTATATTCCATAAAGGATGACGCCGTAACAATTTTGGATCTCCCAAAGGAGACGAACCACAAAATCGAATGTATTGGTGTGAACGAAACAGCCGACAAACTAGCCATTGCATGTACAGGCGACAACACACTGTCTTTGTTTGACACCCAGTACAATCTATTGGCGGAAACCGAAATAAATGCAGCTTTAGTAAACAATATTATCGTTTCCGATGCTGCCGACTGTGTTATCGTATCTCATTTAGATATGACCACAACATTTTATAATATGTCAGATTTGTCAGTCATTAAAACTGTTACCAATCTAAAGAGTAATATCGAGAAAATCGATTTGCTTTCCTTTGAAAACAACGACAACACAATCAACACGCCTATCTACGCGATATATAGCAGTAATGAATGTTATCTGTTGAATAAGGATTTGGATTTGACGGCTCGCTTACACTACTATTTTGCATGTGACAGCGAATCACAGACATTCTACTTACGAAAAGATAGCGACATTTTGGCAGTTCCATATTACAATTATGATATGCTGATAGAAGAAGCAGACCGACAACTAGAAAACTATCAGTTATCCAATTATCGCAAGAATCAACTAGGTTTATAAGACATCCCTGTTTCTGCACCATGCCAACAAAAAAGGATTGGACAAGCAACTGTCCAATCCTTTTTATTATTCATTATCCTTTACCTGAGCTTGATATTCCCGAATAAACTGCTCCACAATCACCTGATCCTTATCAATTTCCTCCTGGGTTAAATCTTCAAAAGGAATCAAACACGGATGGGTACGCAGAAGTTTATCTTTCTCTCCCCCTAGCACCCAGTTATTCATGTAATGATATCGACACCAGCGTATGTGTTCCAACTCTGTTAAAACAGCAACCATTTGCTCATGAGAAATTCGATTTCCGTAGTAATCTATATAACGTCTTCTCACCTCGTTGAAATCTGCGGATGAGATATTGGAATAACGCAAAAATGCTGATAGGTCTTCCCATTCCACCTTCCAGTCAGGATTCGTCACACTGGAATTGTAAAGGTTATGTGTCCGAATGGCATCCTGATTCAACTTTTCATTCAGAATATAATCCTTGGTACAAAGCTCTTCCATAGAAGCAAATGGCTTTATGACCTCTGTTGTTCCAATTAATTCCAGCACATCTTTATCAAATATCGATGCAAACAACTCCACATCTGATTTCATGTTATAATATGCCAATATGTTACTGGCTGCCATCATATTCTCACGATCGGCACCACAGAACACAATTCTGTCTGCCTGGGCAATCAATTCCTTTTCCTCATAGATAGAACTATCATGTGCGATAATCTGATCTGGTGACATCTTATCTAATTCTCTATGCCAGTCAAAGAAGTGATTCTTTTCACCAAACACATGATACTCAATCCGTTGATGTGGATCAAAAATATTGTTGAGCAATCCATACTTCAACACTTCCTGACCTAAATCATCAAATCCGACAATCAAAACCCGATAAATACCTCGTTCAATCTTTTCAAAAGGAATGGCTTCCTCTCTCCAAAACAATCTGGCCGCAATTTCAGTCATAGAAAACACATGCAAATTATGATTCTTAATACTCAATTGATTCATCTCATTCAAATGAATATATACTTGTTTTCCATCCAACCGATTCTGATGCTTAGTATAAAACTCAATATTTTCTTCGTCTGTGTCAAACATTATAATATGTTTCTGTGCTGATACAATTTTGTTATCCACAGGACGAATTCCTCTATGTTCCAAATTACTCAACAACAATTCGCTAGTTACCGAATTACCATAAACCACAATATTATTCTTATTGAATCGTTTGAACCAATTAGATAATCGCTTACCAAGTGCCTCAATAATCAGCAATACTCCGCTGGCGGTAGCAAAAGGAGCAAGCCAACGAGCTATCTCAACATATCCATTAATCTGCTCTGGAAGATCTGCATCCATTCCATACATTCGACATGTAGTATATGCTGCATTAATTATATTACCCCCATTTAACAAGGTCATTCCTATTGTTCCCAGGATAAATGGTAATACAAAAATTGTTAATTGTATCAATCGAAATAATATCTTTCGCATCTTCCTTATCATGTTCTTATCTCCAGTCTATTTAACGCCTATCCTTGCATCAATATTTACTTCCATTTTTCTTAAGCCATGTTCTGTATTCTGCATAATTCGGAATAATACCTGCAACCAACCCCCAAAATTGCTTTGAATGGTTCATCTCCAACAAATGACACAATTCATGCACCACAACATAATCCATAATGGGTTCTGGCATAAGGATCAAACGCCAATTATATGAAATTGTCCCCTTAGAACTACAACTCCCCCAGCGTGTTCTTTGGTTTCCAATTCGAATTTTTTGAAACGAAACCCCTAACCGTTTTGCATAATCGCTAGATTTCTGCGTCAATACAACGCGCGCCTGCTCTCGCAATCGATTCATCTCTTCTTCACTTCTCTCTACCTTATTCTCCGCATTCGTCATCTCGCTTTTGGCCCGCTTATAAATCCAAAATTGTTTCTGCTGTAAAAACCGATATATTTCACGTTCCGACGTATAAATCGGTGCCTTAATCTGTAACTTTATATCCTTTGTGATTTGAATTGCTAAAGTCTTACGTCGAGAACGTTCCAATATAATTGGCAAACTCACATCTTCAATCTCAAGAGTCTTCGGAAGAGAAAACAACATATCATACCTCTACACATCAATCATATCTGATTACTAGTCATCCAAAAATTGAATTCCTGCCCCCAGCATACCTGGTCCCAAATAAATGCCAAGAATTCCTTCCACTCTACTAGGAAACATGTTATTGAAATTAGGGAACAATTCCTTCACCTTAGTCTCCAATTGATCTCTCTCTTCACGAATTCCCCCATCTGCTACCATAAGATTATACCTACGTCCTGCATATTCTGGTAAATTCACCTGCTCTTCCACTAGCGATATCAATTTCTTCTCCACTAACCTATGACCACGAACCTTTGCTGCTGTACAAATCTCACCTTCTTTGTCAAAGGTTAATACTGGCTTTATATTAAGCGCAGTTCCAACCAAAGCAGTGGCTTTACCAATTCTGCCACCTCTTTGCAAGTATTCTAATGTATCAATAGAAAAGAATACAATGGTATCTCTGCAAAGCTTCTCAGCCTTCTTACAAATCTCCTCAAATTCCATTCCTTCTTCACGCCATAGAGCTGCCTGCAACGCTACTGCACCATGTCCAATACTTCCCGACAAGGAATCGATAACATATGCCTCCATACCAGAATCTTCCGCTGCCAATCTTACATGATTTACCGTTCCGGATATGCCGCTTGAAACCATGATTGCCAATACTTTTTCATATCCCTGACTCTTCAAATCAGAAAACATTGCTTCTATTGCTTCTCCGCTTGGTGTACTTGTCTTTGGTATTTCTGTTTTCAACCGTTCATAAATATCTTCAATGGTGATATCCACGCCATCTCTATATTCTCCATCCTCACAACGAATCATCATCGGTATCACGCAAACATTATATTGCTCCTGCATCTCCTTTGATAAATCTGCACATGAATCTGTAATAATCGCCATCTTGCTATTATGATCTGCTCCCATAAATACCCGTTCCTTTCATTTATCAGTCTCAATTAATCGCATAAAATCCCATTTAAATTAGTATAACATTAATTTCAAATTTTTACCACATTTTCTATACAAAAGAACAGGAGTCTCTCTTCTTAAACTCCCATCCATCGATTGTCTATTATTCGACATTATCTATTCTTTTGTAGATATTGTTTTTTCACAATCAAGAAACAAATGATATGCACTAACACAGTAATTGCCCATGTTACCGGATAAGATAGGTATAACACAATCAGTGTATGATATTCTTCTACCTGAAAAATGGTAAATATCCATACCAGACGCAAACCACAAGCTCCAATCAATGAAACAATCATCGGCATAACAGAATAGCCTAACCCACGCAAAATTCCTACCATAACATCCATCATACCACAAAGGAAATAGATGCCACACACAATGCGTAAACGAATCATTCCCACTTCAATCACATTGGCCTCATTGGAGTAAAAACCTAGCAGTTGTTCACCAAACAAAACTGCCAAGCCACCCATCAGGAGACCTGTCGCAATCACACATAACATAGCTCGGATTGCTATCTTATCAACTCTGTCAAACTTTCCTGCACCTACATTCTGACTAACAAAAGAAACGGCTGCCTGATGAAATGCATTCATTCCCATATATACAAAACCTTCTACACTTCCCGCTGCTGCATTACCTGCCATCACAACAGAACCAAAGGAATTGATTGATGACTGGATTACCACATTAGACAACGAAAATACCGTTCCTTGCAATCCTGCTGGCAATCCAATCCGCAAGATCTTTCCCACATATTTTGTATGTAGACGAATATGCTTAATGAATAAGCGGTAATCTTCCTTCTCTAGCATCAAACATCTTACAATTAGTCCAGCTGAAATGCATTGGGAAATGACCGTCGCTAATCCTACCCCTGCAACATTCAAATCACATACAATTACAAAAAACAAATTCAAAAGTACATTAATTACACCTGCAAACAACAGATAATAAAGAGGTCTTTTCGTATCACCTACTGCTCGCAAAATAGAGCTACAAAAGTTATATAACATAGTAGCGACCATACCAAGAAAATAGATGCGAAGATATATCGTTGCCAGATGCAGTACATCCTTCGGCGTTTGCATCCATATCAAAATTTGTTTAGCAAAAATGACGCCAAAAACAGTAAGAAAAACACCACTAATCAAACTCAATACAACTGCTGTATGCACAACCTCATAAAGATGCTTCTTTTCTCTTGCACCATAATAACGCGCCACAAGTACATTCGCTCCTACAGACAATCCAATAAACAGATTTGTTAGGAGGTTAATTAGCGATGTGGTAGAACCAACTGCTGCTAACGAATTATCACCACAAAACTGCCCCACCACGACTACATCCGCTGCATTAAACAACAACTGCAAAATACTAGAACACATAAGTGGAATTGCAAATCGCAACAATTTTGGTAATATGGATCCATTACACATATCTATAGAATAAGACTTTTTCATTTTAATCACCTCACAAGCCATTATATACTCTTTTTATCAAAAATCTAGGTTCATACTCTCCAAATTTGTCAGCTTGATTTCAAATTTTATTGACACTTTACATAAAAATCGTTACTATCTAAATACTTGCTTATTACAACTACTGAGGAGGATTCAAATGGTTACAACAGCTAATCCAAATGCATCAAAAAAAGCTTGTGAATTGCTAGAATATCTGCATAAAACTGCTGGTTCTGGCATTATCACAGGACAACATACACAGACGAACCCAATGGAAGAAATCACTTATATCAAGGAAACTAGCGGGAAGGTTCCAAAGTTACAGGGATTCGAAATTCTTGCATATTCTCCAAATATCAATTATAACGATGCCAGTGAACCATGTCTCACCGAGGTATACGAAAACCGCGAAACCATTGATACTGCCATCAAATGGGCAAAAGAAACCGACGGAATTGTAACCCTTTCATTCCACTGGTTTTCTCCAATTGGCGGAAGAGATAAGAGTTTCTACTCCGAACATACTGATTTTGATCCAAGAAAAGTATTGGTTGAAGGTACTCCTGAGCGCGAAGCTTTTTACAAGGACATGGATGTCATTGCCAAAGAATTACAGCGCTTTGAAGCCGAGAATATCCCAGTTCTCTGGAGACCTTTTCACGAATCAGACGGAACATGGTTTTGGTGGGGACGCCATGGTATTGAAGTAGCTAGAGATTTATACAAATTAATGTACGAATATTACACAAATACACATCATATCAACAACTTATTGTGGGTATGGAATGGTGTTGCGAAAGAAGGTTATCCGGGAGATGACTATGTAGACGTCATTTCCACTGACATCTATTTACAAGAATACAAACCAACAGATTATCACGAAGAATATTTAACCTTAGTTAAAAACACAAGTGATAAAAAAGTGGCAGCATTGGCAGAGGTTGGATATATGCCAGATATTCATACATTGGAAAAATCTAAGACCCCATGGGCGTATTACATGACATGGTCAAAGGAATTCATCATAGGTGAACAATACAACGCAAAAGAAAATGTCAAAGCAATGTATAATAGCAAATATGCGATTACACTATAGGAAATAATGAAACGATTATTTTCCTTTGTATATGATTATTTCACATAATAGAATATACGCAACAAAAAAGACACGTTGGAATCACCACACACGTGTCTTTTTTCTTGCGCTCTATTCTGTTTTACTCTCATCAACACTCTATGTATCCGATTTCTAGATATCGAAGACTTGCTTAATACTGTCATAATGTAAGAAGATTCCCTGTTCAGCAAAGCTCTTAATCTCATCAACCGTGGCAAGCATGAATCCATCGGTTTCAGCTTCCTGCGGTTTCACATCACACTCATCAAAATCCATGACAAAACGATAGATGTCTACAAAATAGTTATCTCCTTCACCCGGATTCTCTCGCTTATAGGAGAACACATATCCACCCTCTGCATCTGTTACATCAAGACCTGTTTCTTCTAACACTTCACGCTTTACAGCTTCTTCCGAAGTCTCGCCAGCCATGACAGCACCACCGGATACCTCCCACCATCCCGGTGCCCAAGCCTTGGTCATAACCCGCTTGGTAATTAAGAACTTTCCATCCGGTCTACAAACCACACCAAGCACTGTTAAATGGTACTCTCCATCCTGCAAACACCAATCATTACGCTTCATTGTTCGTCCGGTCGGTCTTTTGTCTTTATCGTAAATATCCCATAATTCCATTTCTTTATCCTCATTTTTCTTGTTTTCTTAACGCACTATAGCATACACTTTCTTGCGTTCCATTGTCAACCTACAAACATGTAAAATTGCCAAAACCACTTTTGAACAGATTCCCACAATATACTTACAATCCTCTTCTACAGAATGATGCCCTCTACGGATATAATGACGATGCTCTTCCTTCAAAAAATCACAGATATCCGCCACCGATTGAAACCGTTCCAAATCCTCCAACCGCAAATTCCGCTTCCATGCCTGTAATTTCTTCTCATCAAGCTCCCGAATATACGCCCGTAGCTTATGCTTCAATTCGCCTTCATACACACAGTGCTCCGCCATGGTTCCTGGATACTCTTTGTTGTGAGGAAATGTAAAATAATCTGCTATATAATGCGCTACCTCACCAAGCTTTTCAAAATACATGGTAGATAACTCCTTAGGGCTGTTATACCCTTGCGTTAATTTGTGAATACGCTTTTCCACAAGCTCAAAAGTTTCATGAATCTCATGACGTTTTGTTATAAAAGATGGCTTACAATCCGGCAAGATACTTCCTACATAAAATGCCTTTTTATGTTTGTCAAATCCCGGTACATCTGAAATATTAACAATGTGCTTTGCCAATGAAATATGTGATTTCTTACGCATGGTAACCTCCTAATAATCATCCAAAAAATGATGTTTCACACCATCTTCCTTATATGCAATCACCGTATTCAAATTCACATTCTCCACACTGCGGAAAATGTTCATCTCAATCACATCGCTTTTCTGCGATAACTCTTTAATCAACTGCTTTACTTCTGACCGCTTAGACTCTAACTCCCCTGTGGCACAACCTTCGGTAAAACGACATGCACACTGCAGGAACTTTAGCATATTATAATCTCGCCAACGAATGATATCATCCTCGCGAATCAGATACATTGGACGAATCAATTCCATTCCTTCAAAATTCGTGCTATGTAACTTCGGCATCATCGTCTGAATCTGTCCACCATATAGCATGCCCATTACAATCGTTTCTATCACATCATCAAAATGATGTCCCAACGCAATCTTGTTGCATCCAAGTTTCTGTGCATTACTATAGAGATAACCGCGACGCATTCTTGCACACAGATAACACGGCGAACCTCCGATATCATCCTTGGCAACCGTGTTGAAAATGTCGGTTTCAAACACATGAATTGGCACTCCCAAGAACTTTGCATTATCCTCTATCTGTTTCCGATTCTCTACATTATACCCTGGATCCATCACTAAAAATTCCAAGTCAAAATTCTTCTTGCCATGACGTTCCAATTCCTGAAATAGTTTTGCTAGCAACATCGAGTCTTTTCCACCTGAAATGCATACTGCTATCCTATCACCATCTTGTATCATCTCATATTCATTGATAGCTTTGACAAACTTTCTCCAAATTTCTTTGCGAAAGCGCTTTACAATACTGCGTTCCACATATCGCTCGTCTACAACAATCTCTTCTCCTTCAACAATTTTAATGCGCTTATTATCTGTCGTTTCCAAGACATCCGCTAAATCTTTATTATCTTTTGCATTCTTCATAATATTGTTTTCATTCATATTATCTGTATTCTTTTCCATTTTACTCTTCAAATAAATTCATTCTAATTATTTTTCAACAAATGATAAATCCTTCACTACTTCCGAAGCAATTATCAAACCAACTACCGATGGTACAAATGCAACCGAACCCGGTGTCACTCGTTTCTTTACAGTAACCCCTACTTCTCTCTCTGGCTCCACTACTTCCTTCGGCATAATCGGTTCTTCCTTGGAATACACCACTTTTAGTTTTTTCACACCACGTCTTTTCAACTCTCGGCGCATCACCTTTGCCAATGGACACACCGATGTTTTATAAATATCCGTCACTTCAAATTCAGCAGGATTCAACTTATTGCCAGCTCCCATGCTACTAATAATTGGCACATTGCATTCCTTTGCCCGCATCACAAGCTCTATCTTTGCAGTAACTGTGTCCACTGCATCCACAACATAGTCATATTGATTAAAATCAAATTGTTCTGCGGTTTCAGGAAGATAAAAGCATCTATGCGTTATCACTCTGCAGTCTGGATTAATCTGCATAATCCGCTCTTCCATTGCGTCCACCTTGAACTGTCCTATGGTGGCTTTCGTGGCAATAATTTGACGATTCAAATTGGATTCACACACAGTATCACTATCAATCAAATCCACAGCACCGATTCCACTTCGAACCAAAGCTTCCACAACATATCCGCCTACACCACCAATCCCAAAAACAGCAACTCTGGAATTTGCCAAACATTTCATCGATTCACTTCCAAGTAAAAGTTCCGTTCTAGAAAACTGCTCTGACATCTTATTCTCTCTTTCTATGGCATGCTTTTTTCTTGTTCATCATACAACAAAAAAAATATAGTTGCAACAAACAAAAACTGCCTATTACAACTACATTTATCACATCCTATTGCCATCGTTTTGGTTACTTCTAAGCACTTATACGCTGAATAACGGCGTAGAAAGATAACGGTCACCAGAATCTGGCAATAACACCACAATATTCTTACCTGCATTTTCTGGTCTCTTCGCCAAAACGGTAGCAGCCTTCAAAGCCGCTCCTGAAGAAATACCAACCAAGATTCCCTCACTTCTGGCAAAAGCTCTTCCCTCCGTAAATGCATCCTCATTTTTTATGGTTATAATTTCATCATAGATTTCTGTATTCAAAATCTCCGGTACAAATCCAGCACCAATTCCCTGAAGCATATGCGCACCTGCCTGTCCACCAGATAACACAGGACTGTCTGCTGGCTCCATAGCAACAATCTGTATATCTGGATTCTTAGACTTCAAATACTCTCCGATTCCAGTAATCGTTCCACCTGTGCCAACACCTGCCACAAAAATATCAACTTTACCATCTGTCTGTTCCCATATCTCAGGTCCAGTGGTTTTAAAATGTGCATCTGCATTAGCAGGATTATCAAACTGTCCAAGAATGACTGCACCAGGAATACTCTTCTTCAATTCCTCAGCTCTCTCAATGGCACCCTTCATACCCTTAGCACCTTCCGTCAGCACCAGTTCTGCTCCATATGCTGCTAACATCGTTCTGCGTTCTACACTCATGGTTTCCGGCAAGGTAAGGATTGCCTTGTATCCTCTTGCCGCAGCCACAGCTGCCAAGCCAATACCGGTATTCCCAGAGGTTGGCTCAATAATAGTCGCTCCCGGTTGTAAATTCCCATTTTCCTCTGCATCTAAAATCATATTCAACGCAGCTCTATCCTTCACAGAACCAGCAGGATTCAAGTATTCTAACTTTGCAAGAATGGTCGCATGCTCTACACCAGCCACTTTGCTGTAATTATTCAACTTAAGCAACGGCGTATTTCCGATTAATTCCATTGCACTTTCTCTAATATTTGCCATTTTATATTCACATCTCCTTTATATCAAATCAACACATCGGTGATTACTAATCCTATACCTACTATATTGCACTCTACTTATGACCATTTTGATTATAAAGCCGATTATTTTGATGCGCAAGCCATTATCCTAAATTTTTCCTTGTCAAATTTCGTTAGAAACCAAATGCCATGAATGAGCATTTCACGCCATAAGGAATTCTATAAAGCAAAAAACCTATCGATTTCATTACCAAAATCGATAGGTTTTTCATCAATCTATTCTTTTGTTACCCTTAAAGAACAAAGCAACCGTTCCTGGTCCCGTATGGCTACCGATTGTTGTTCCTATATGAAATATCTCTACTTTACCTTTCAGATTCGGAAAGGTTTCTTCAATCAAATCCGCAAGCTCCCTTGCATCTTCGTAACATGCGGATTGCGAAATATAACATCTTCCATCATATTCCTTACCATTCTCGGCACACTGTATCATTTTATCCAAGGTTTTTTGAATGACACGTTTCTTTCCTCGAATCTTCTCTCTCGGAATCAACCGACCCTCATAATCTACATTGAGAAGTGGACAGATACCCAACATGGTTCCAATCATTCCAGAAGTCTTAGACACTCTTCCACCCTTGATGAAAAACGTCAAATCTGTAGAGAAAAACCAGTGGTGTATATTTAATCGATAGTCCATAGCAAATTGATACACCTCATCTATAGACTTGCCTGCATCTTTCATATCAGCTAGCTCCTCCATAAACAAACCATATCCTGCCGAAGCTGCCAAAGAATCAACAATCAATATCTTACTATCTGGATATTTTTCAGACAATGTCTCCTTCGCTATCAACGCCGAGTTTATCGTACTCGTAATTCCGGAAGATAAACATAAATGCAAAATATCTTTTCCCTCCTGCAAAAAGCGTTCAAAATATTCCTCATATTCTTCTGCATTTACCTGCGAAGTTTTTGTATCTGCGCCCTGTTGCATTTTCTCATAAAATTCATCGTA
Organism: Lachnospiraceae bacterium; assembly: GCA_045537735.1. GTDB lineage: Bacteria > Bacillota > Clostridia > Lachnospirales > Lachnospiraceae > CAG-590. Next base: position 5,170 of record JAZSPZ010000006.1, on the reverse strand, counting down.
TGGTATGGATTTTCCAAAATCATCCTGATACGGTATTCCGTCTAATTCATAGTGAAAACAAATATATTCAATTCCCCTTTTTTCAAATCTCTCCTGCGATAAATCCGCGGTGGAACAGCAGCTAATCACATAGTCTTTCATTGAAGTCATCCTTTCCTTGCCTAATAAAGATTATGATTGTTTTTTAATAAAAGAATCATTATAATCAATATTATACATTTGTATAACTTTCCTCTCAACAAACAAAATCGATTGTTTTCATACAAAGTTATACAAAACAATGCATTAATGTATAGCATCAAAAAAGTCAGATTGATTAAAAAGGATAAATGATATGACAGAACGAAGAGATGTAATTCGAACAAAGCATTTAATTGAACATGCATATTACGAACTACTATTTAAAAAGAGCGATGAGAAAATTACTGTACAGAACATTTTAGATGAGGCAAATATCAGCCGTGGAACCTTCTATGCACACTACAAGGATATCCCTGATTTGACAGAACAGGTTGAGAAAGGAATCATTCTATCCATAAAGGACTACCTTTCCCACTCCACACTAAATGATATCTTGGAAAATCCCAAAGAACAGGTAACGACCATTCTTAGTGGAATCGTCACACACAAAGACGAGCTACGTGTTCTATTAACCAATGTAGACAATCCCCGTAGCATGCAGAAAATGAAAAATCTGTTCATGATGGCGATTGATGCAGATTCTGATTATACAACTTCCAAAGAGAAGCCTAGCGATAAGGAAGCATTAGCCGCATCACAACGACTCATCGTAAAAGGATGTATGGCTGGTGTGATTTTTGATGCCTGCTACTACTGGATTATGAGCGACGATGCTGCAGACGTAGAATTATTGACCGATATCATCAGTGATTTTCTATCTGGTGGATTGCAAAAAGTGGTAACAAAGAATCCTTTACTCTAGCACGCTATCCTTGTACTTTGCAATCTCCTCTAGATACTTCTGCCCCAAAGGACTGATTGCCACACCTTTTTTTGCAATGTAACCGATTGTCATAATCTCCTCGGAATCTAATTTCACTGCACAGTATTCGTCCCCATTCAAATCCTCGCAGATGATACCTGAGCAAAGGGTATAGCCGTTGAGACCCACCATGAGATTCAACATGGTCGCTCGGTCATTGGCTTTAATGAGCTGCTTGTACTCAAATGTACTCAACACCTCTTCTGCAAAATAGAAAGAATTGTTGTTACCCTGATCAAATGAAAGACATGGATAATCCTGTAACTCCTGCATGGTAATCAGTGTCTTCTTGGCCAACGGATGTTTTTTTGAAAGATACACATAGATTGGGCAGTTCAGGATTGCATGAAACTCTAAGTCTTTTTCATGAAAAATCTTTTCCAAAACCTTTCGGTTAAAATCATTCACATAGAGAATTCCAATTTCACTTTTGAAGCTGCTGACATCCTCAATGACATCATAGGTTCGAGATTCTCTCACTGCAAACTCGTACTCATCCATGCCGAACTGCTTCACCATCTCCATAAATGCATTCACTGCGAAGGTGTAATGCTGCATGGAAACACTGAACTTCTTCTTGATTGTTGTCTGGTCTATATACTTTGATTCTATTAATTCGTACTGTTCTACAACCTGTCTTGCATAACCGATGAATTCCTCGCCTTCTGGTGTCAGAAAAATCCCGCGATTGGTTCTGCGAAACAGTTCCACTCCAATCTCTGTTTCTAATTCTTTGATGGCTGCCGACAAACTTGGCTGAGCAATAAAAAGACTTCTCGCCGCTTCGCTCATGGAGTCGGAATTTGCTACTGTAATTACATATCTAAGCTGGGTAAGGGTCATAGTGTTCCTCCTAATAACAAATCAATTACCTTATAGTATATAACTCTTTTTTTCTATAATCAAGCTTTGCCATAGTTTTTCCCTATAGCCAGCCACTGTTTTTTTATACTTTCTTTTTTCAAAAAATGATTATATACTTACACCATGCAAAACACATCCATGTGTAAAGAACGAAAGCGAGGTATGAATTATGACAAGTAATACAGGAACAAAATGTATTCACGAAGGATGGAAACCATCGGAAGGTGAACCAAGACAACTCCCAATTTATCAGAGTACCACATTTAAATATGACACAAGTGATACCATGGGACAGTTGTTCGACTTAGAAAGAGAAGGTTACTTCTACACACGTTTGCAGAATCCCACCAATGATGCGGTTGCTGCAAAGATTTGTGCATTAGAGGGTGGTGTAGCCGCAATGCTTACTTCCTCTGGTCAGGCAGCGAACTTCTATGCTATTTTCAACATTTGCGAATCAGGAGATCATTTTATCGCATCTTCTGCTATCTACGGAGGAACATACAACTTATTCGGTGTAACCATGAAGAAAATGGGAATTGAGTGTACATTTGTAGACCAGACACTTCCTGCCGAGGAATTGGAGAAATATTTTAAGCCAAATACTAAGGCAGTATTCGGTGAGACAATTACAAACCCAACGGTATCCATTTTTGATTTCGAGAAATTTGCAAAGCTTGCACATGATCACGGTGTGCCATTGATTGTAGATAATACATTTGCAACACCTGCAAACTGTAAGCCATTTGAGTGGGGTGCCGATATCGTAACGCACTCTACCACAAAGTATATGGATGGTCACGGTGTTAGTGTTGGCGGATGTATCGTAGACAGTGGTAATTTTGACTGGTTGGCACATGCTGAAAAGTTCCCAGGACTTACCACACCAGATGAGTCTTATCACGGCATTACATACGCTGAGAAATTCGGCAAGGCTGCCTACATTACGAAAGCTACTTCCCAGCTTATGAGAGACTTGGGTTCCATCCAGTCACCACAGAATGCATTTTACTTAAACTTTGGATTAGAGACCTTACACCTTAGAATGAAACAGCACTGTGAAAATGCATTAGCTGTTGCAAAATACTTGAAGGCCAATGACAAGGTAGCTTGGGTGCATTACGCAGACTTAGAAGGCGACGAGTACCATGACCTTGCAAAGAAATATTTGCCAAACGGAACCTGTGGTGTGTTAGCATTTGGTATCAAAGGTGGTCGCGAAGCTTCCATTAAGTTCATGGATAGCTTGAAGTTTGCTTCCATCGTAACACACGTTGCAGACTCCAAAACTTGCTTGTTGCACCCTGCAAGTCACACTCATCGTCAAATGAGCGAGGAACAGTTAATTGAAGCTGGTGTTGCTCCAGACTTGATTCGTTTGTCTGTGGGAATTGAAAATGTAGAAGATTTGATTGCAGATTTGGAACAAGCATTTGCGAAGATAAACTAATTTTCATTACATAATTGTATACAAAATTTTAAGGGCTATGGAGTTGTGTTATTCCATAGCCCTATTCTATCGTTTTCGTTTATTTATCTTGATAATCCCACACCTCAATCGGATTTGCTTCATATACAAAAATCATTCCATCATACAACTGACTTGGTGGGATACGAAGCTGGTAGGAGGTTTTCACAAACTTCATCAAGAAGGAATAGGATTCCCCTAAGCTTCCGGTTGGCATATTGCTATCTATTAATGCAGACAATTCTTTTGACTCCTGCGCCTCATCGAAGTCTAAAAAGTATACATTGTCCTCCATATCTCCCACAGCCTTTGCAAGGGGATCATCTGAACAAAACTTGTAATCTTCTCTTGCTTCTTTGGTTGCAATACTACAATTGGTCTTATAAAAATCGGTTCCAATTACATAGTACGCATCCCCGAATTCCTCCGACAGGTAGGACCCCATGTTGGTATAGGCACTATTCACCACCTTCGCCACATGTCCATTGTGTCCAGCTATCATAAGCTTTGTTCCGTGTACATTTTCCTCTCGCTCCAAAATCCATTTCACATTTTCTGCCATATACTGGTCGCGCACATCCGCATAACTTTTGTAACCGCTACTTGCATCATACAAATCCAGATTTTGTAACAAACAGGTTGCGGATTGCAGGGCATAGGCATAGGTTTCCTCGTCTGTCAGCTTAATATAGGAATCTTTTTGTGCCTCCATGTCGGCAATCATCTCATTTATTAATTCTTTTATAGTCTTCAAATTCTCTGAAGATAACGACCCTTCATCTGCTCCATACATATCATCCAACTGTGACATATACTCTTTCACTTTGTCCGATGAAACAGTATTATAAAATTCTTTCAGCCTATCTCTAGCCACTTCATTTCTTTGCATATCAAAACCATAGAATCTTACTTTGTCATCCTCTTTTGCGTTTTGGTTATAGTCATGCATCCACTGTACAAGCTCCAACATTTCATCTGTCCGATAAATCTCAAAACCAAGATTCTTCACCGCATTTTCAGCAGTCCCCTTGTCATGCAAGATATAATCATTGGCAATCGCACAGCTGCCAAAATCACCCTCTATTGCAAAGGCACGCACTGTGGTCGTTTCCACCAAATGTGCAAATACATCTAGTTTCAGTTCCTGAAACTCTTTGTTTCCATGGGTTGCTTCTCCCAATGCTACAATTCGCACTTCATCAGACAATTTAATCTGCTCAATGTTTTTTGCATAGGATGCAAAATCCTTTATTTCTTCCTTTGCACTACATCCTGTAAGAAGGGAAACACCCATAGTCATCACCATTCCCATTGCCAGGATTCTTTTGACAAAATCATGCTTTTTCATTCCACATTCTCCTTGCTTTTATTTGTTGTTAGGTAGTTGCAAAACTCTCTACTTTTGCGTTCTCCTTTTTTTCTTCCTCAATTCGGCATAAATAAATTCCCATCAAAAAGATGTTCAATATTCCTAATCCCCACTGTCCAGCCATTGCATTCATTACCGCAGCCAATCCCCAAAGCACTGCACACATTACATTCATCTTCATACTCATCTTATCTGCATTCTTCTTGTTTTCCTTGTTCATATTCATCATAATTTCCTCCTTCGTCTTACGACATTCCTTTCTTGTTTGTTGTTTTGTTTCTTTGTTATGTGCTTATTCTATCCCAAGAAAGAGGAAGAAACCATTTCTTAAACTTACAATAACCTTACAGTGTTGTAAGGTTTCAATGTTACCGTTTATTGCTGGTACTATTTCATTATGTTATAATCTATGGGGAATCGATTGGAACTGAAAATCGAAAGAAACAGAAACTTTGAATTTTACGCA
>JAZSPZ010000041.1:0-4164 GCA_045537735.1 Lachnospiraceae bacterium | reverse complement strand
ACCATCAGTAACTTTTACAATGTCTACACCATCCTGACGATATTCTTCACCCTCATTCTTCTTATCTGTATCTTTGTAACCGAATCCGTTACCTCCCTTGTCGTAGTTTTCACACTCAAGTTTGCCTGGGATTGCGATTGCTCCCTTATATGGTTCTTCAGGTTCTGACGGAGTAGGAGGTTCCTGTGTAGAAGAACCAATCCAAACATTACCATACTTCAAATCAAAACTACCAGAACCAGAACCAACCTCACAAAGGAACTTACAATCGTAAAGCTGACCAAGAGTCACATGATTTGTCCAATTTCTCATGTGCTCAGAGATTGAAATGTGTCCACACTTACGAGGTGTAGATCTTACGGCAAACACCTGCTTAAATGTAGATGTACCAGAAATAGATGGAGCGTTAGTACGAGTACCGATGTACAAGTCATAAGATCCTTCTCCATCAATAGTGTATGAAGAAACCTTATTCGCACCATAATACAATCCTTGCTGCTTTGCTGTGCTGCCAAAGAATGTGTTCTCTACGATATAATACTCTACCTCATTAGGAACTTTTGTCCAACCATAGATACCAATGTAGTTGTAACCACCACCAGTACCTGTAAAATCATAATTGAAGTCACAGTGTAGGTCTCCATCCAACTCATTTGGTCTAGGACCAGTACCCCAATATAGACCAATACGGCAAAGCAAGTCATCTGGATTATTCCAATTTGCCTTAAACTGGAATTTACCGTCTTCTGCAGTATACTCCATAGATGCATTGTTACCTGAGTTTGTCCACATCTCGTAGTTAAAACCACCGGCAATGTTGTGAGTACCACCGTTCTGTGCTCTCTGTCCACCAGACATCGATGATGTCTCCTGACATGGATCAATAGCGAAAGCTGAATTTGATGCTAGCACAACAGACGCTACAACTGCGCCAAACAATCGTTTAGAATAGTTTTTCATTGTGTTATTTGTTAAAGAGTTTAGATGATAGCCTTTAATGCTATCGATTAATTTCAAGTTGTATCACCATCAAACAGAAAACTTTTCTGTTCGACTTTCATTAGAGTTTTATTTGACAATGTTTACCTTCTTGTAATGCTCGCCACTTGACGTGACAGCCGCAACAACGTAAACACCAGCCGCTACATTTTCAACATTCAAGACGTCACCTTTTCCCATCACAATCGGCATTCCTGTCATGCCAATCAAACTAACCTGCTTAACGTCTCCTGAAGATACTATTTTTATAGTTTTGCCATCAAAAAGTGTTTCCATTTCTGAAACGACTCCATTTATCTTATTAGAAGAGCTTTCCGACTTGAATTTTACAAAATCAATATTCGTATAATTATTGTTGAATACCAACCTCATCGTATGAGCACCTTCTGTCAGAGTAACCTTGCCAGTAGCTAAAGAATAAGTGTCCCAATCATTTCTGACACTCTTTCCTGTCAACGAGCAAGTGTCCTTGCCATCAAATATCAAGTCTATCTTTGGTGCAGAATTTCCATTTGCCATACTAGCTTCCACATTGAACACATCATCAGACTCTACATTTATGGTATATTCCAACCATTCTCCAGTCTTTGTGTAGCCGACAGCATATCCTTCTGGAATTTCAACTATATCAACACCGTCATTTCGATAAACCTCACCCTCATTAATTCTGTCAGTGTCGTAATACGCCACTTTTGCACCACCTTTATCATAATCCTCGGCTTCTACAATACCAGGGATTAAAATTGTGTCCTTAAACGGAGCTCTTTCTTCTGGAATTATAGGTCCATTCTCGTCGCCAATCCACATCGTGGCATAATGGTAATCTATTGTTCCTTTGTTTCCACCAGTTTCGATCGCAATCTTACAATCATAAAGAGGTCCCGTTTTCACATTCAGTTTTTCCCAAGCCTTGAAATGTTCTGAGACGGAAATATGTCCACATTGACGAGTGCCACCCTGACGGATAGAAAACACTTGTGTAAAATTCATATTTTCACCCAACACCGACGGCATATTTATCATTGTGCCTTTATAGATGTTGTATGTTGCGCCGTCAATCACAGCAGAACCTATTTTTGTTGTATTCCACGGATCTGTCATACGATTGTATGAGTCGTCACATATATAGAATTCAACCAATGGATCTTTCGACCACCCATATATTCCAATCAACGAATAATCGTAGCTTGAACCTGTCTTAGTATAGGAATATTCAGCATGAATATCTCCATCTAAATCTTTATATGACGGAGTATCATCCTCTTCCTTTCCCCAGAAATACCCAACTCTCGCAATAAAGTCACCCGACTCATTCCATTCAGCTTTGAAGGCACAATCGGCATCATCATAAACCGTGACCTTGCCACTTTTTCCTTTATACCAGAGCTCGCAGTTGAACCCATTATCGAGAGGGTAATTATCACTTTCAGTAAAGACCGTTCCCCCACTCAACTTTGTATCCATATCACATGGGTCGACCGCAAATGCAGAAAACACATTTGATACCAAAGATAAAATTATTAATATGAGTGTTGGAATTTGTCTCATAGCGTTTTAGTTATAGATTCAATTCCAAATATAAGTGTTATGACGGTAAAATCACCGTCATAACACATTTTTTTTATCTTTTGATCATAACTTTCTTGATAAATTGAGCTTTTTCAGTAGAAATCACAGCCATGTAGACTCCAGCAGGAAGGTTTGCGACACTGATTTCTGATGAATTTGTCGAAACAACCTTATTACCAATCATGTCAATGATCTCAACAGATTTAATCTGCTCTTCAGCCACAATATTAATCTTAGTAGACGCTGGATTTGGAACAATGGCAACACCATCAGCTTTCACATTTTCAACATCAGAGACCTCAATAGCCACTTTGTACAACTGACAATCCTTAAAGTCATATATGTCCGTTGGAGAATCATATTTCACTCCATTGTACTCGTTCTGTGCAGTTATCTCAGTAACACTTGGAGCAGGCTTCCAAATCTTGAAACTTCCACACAAGTGAAGCATTGACAAGTAGTGAACCAATCCATCGTAATAACGATACTGACCTGTTGCCAAACCTGCATTCCATGCTTTATTCAAATTTGATTTCACTTTTGATGCATAAGAAGATTCGTTCATCAATGCATAGCAAGCTACTGCATTAGCTCCTGTTTCTCCTAATGTGTAATTTTCTCCAGGGTTTGATCCATCCCAGTCAAAACGAGCATGCTTATAACCATCTTTTTCGAAGAAATCAATGATTCTCTTCGCCATTTCAGTCTGTCTCTTAGCATCTTTTCCGAACAAGTAATAATCCATACCATAGTTCATAGCAGCACGCATAGCATCATACATATATCTGTGTGAGTTGCTGTTGTAGTCTACATACTTAGGAGTACCGTCAAAGTTATTGTAATCTGAGAACAAACCTGATGTTGTGTTACAAGACTTATATAGGTGGTCACGTGTTGCAGAAGCAGCCTTTGCCCATCTTTCATTATTTGATTCAGACCACAAAGCGAACAAATCCACAAATGCAGGAAGGTCATATGAAGGATCTGAGAAATCAGAGCAATTGTATGGCTGGAATGTAATCACATTGTGAGACTCATTGAATAGAGATCCTGTTCCATTTTTCCAGAAATTCTTCAAACAATACTGTGCGTCTTCCATATATGACTTTTCTCCCCAACGATTTGCAGCAAGCATCAATGCTGTTGTGAAATACATCTCACCATCAGGTGCACAGTTTGCATCTTGTGCTGTTCCATCTGGATTACACTGCCATTTGAAATAACCCTGCCACTGTCCTGAAGTGTGAAGCATATTTCTCTTAGCAAATGCCCATAGTTTGTCAAATTCTGTCTTGTGATCAGTCTGTACACAAATCATCATACCGTATGACATACCCTCAGAACGAACATCATTATTACCAGTATCTAGGATATAAGCAGTTCCATCATTCTTCTCATAATATACCTTGTTGGAACCTACAAAGTAGTGATTCCACATATCATTCAACTTTTTCTGGATATCATCATCATTCTTTCCAAGTATAGTCTTGAACGGAGATGTATAATCACCAGTATAGAAGGCTCCTGTTCCCATTTCACCATTGTAACATGAAGGTCCGAAGTAAGCTCCGTTTTCATCGAAGAATGTTGTTCCGC
>JAZSPZ010000040.1:0-13677 GCA_045537735.1 Lachnospiraceae bacterium | reverse complement strand
CAGAACGACATGGCTACGATCCGACTTAGGCACGGTTGCACCGCCGCCGGCCTCTTTGACGGTCACAACAGTGTCTGCCAGAGATTTGCAGAAGCGCATTACCGCAGGGATGATCTGCTTATTTGCCATGTCAATCATAGTTAATGCTTCTATATTAATGGTCTTTGAATAGGTCTCGTATAAAATTTCTGCTCTGGATTCCAATTCTGCCTTTGTGAAAATTCCGAATTTTTCAAACAGACGGATGGATTTATCGGTTGTCAGTGTTTCTACCGCTTCAACCATGGACGGGATGTTCGGAAGTCCTCTTCGGGCAGCCTCTTCCACCCATTCCTGCGAATATCCATCGCCATTGAAAATAATGCGCTGGTGCTCGGTCATGTATTCCTTAATCAAATCATGAACCGCCATTTCAAAATCTTCTGCGCCTTCCAATCTGTCTGCCGCTTCACAGAATGCTTCTGCTACAATTGCATTCAGGATGGTATTCGGACTACCGATGGAATCCTCGGAACCCACCATACGGAACTCAAATTTATTACCGGTAAATGCAAACGGTGAAGTACGATTACGATCTGTAGCATCTTTTTCAAATCCAGGAAGTGTAGAAACACCGGTTTCTAATTTCTCGCCCCTTATGGAACGAGCCGCTTCACCGGTTTCCACCAACTGATTCACCACGTCTTCCAATTGCTCGCCAAGGAACATGGAAATAATGGCAGGAGGTGCCTCACCAGCTCCCAATCTATGGTCATTGCCCACATCTGCCGCGCTCTGTCTAAGAAGGTCTGCGTGAATATCTACCGCCTTCATAATACATGCTATAATCAAAAGGAACTGAATATTTTCATGCGGAGTCTTACCAGGGTCTAACAAATTAATACCGGTATCCGTGCAAAGAGACCAATTATCATGTTTACCGGAACCATTTACGCCTGCAAACGGCTTCTCGTGTAAAAGACAAGTTAAATTATGGCGGTTTGCCACCTTCTTCATAGTCTCCATAATTAACTGATTATGGTCTGTACCTACATTGGTTGTGCCGTATACTGGCGCCAACTCATGCTGGCAAGGTGCGACCTCATTGTGCTGTGTCTTGGCTGATATACCAAGCTTCCACAACTCAATATTCAAATCATGCATATAAGATAATACTCTTGTTTTCACAGAACCAAAATAATGGTCATCCAACTCCTGACCCTTTGGTGGCATAGCACCAAACAAGGTTCTTCCGGTAAAAATTAAATCCTTACGTTTCTCATAATCTTTTTTATCAATCAAGAAATACTCCTGCTCTGCTCCCACATATGTGGTCACCTTTGTGGCTGTAGTATTCCCAAATAATCGAAGAACTCGAAGTGTCTGCTTGTTGATTGCTTCCATGGAACGAAGCAACGGTGTTTTCTTATCTAACGCTTCACCTGTATAAGAAGAAAATGCAGTTGGAATACAGAGTATGGTACTTCCGTCTGGCGACTCCTTCAGAAATGCAGGAGAGGTACAGTCCCATGCTGTATACCCACGTGCTTCATTGGTTGCACGAAGGCCACCGGAAGGGAATGAGGACGCATCCGGCTCACCCTTAATCAACTCTTTTCCGGAGAACTCCAACATTACCTTACCATCTGCTGTTGGATGAATAAATGCATCATGCTTCTCCGCAGTAATACCTGTCATTGGCTGAAACCAGTGTGTATAGTGCGTTGCACCATTCTCCACCGCCCAATCCTTCATCGCATTGGCTACAGTATCTGCTATCTCTGGATTCAATTCTTTTCCAAGTTCAATGGTCTTTTGTAACTCTTTATATACTGCCTTTGGTAAACGAGCTCTCATAACAGACTCGTTAAATACATTTGCACCAAAAATTTCTGAAACATTTACTTTGTTATCCATGATTAAACTCCTTATATCATTTCATTATGCACTGTGATAGGTTTTGATTACACTTTTTGCTTTACAAACAGTAAAAATGGGCATTCTCCTAGCGAGAACACCCCTTTATTGCAACCTTCCATCTCGGCTTTGCTAGTAGTAATATATACTACGCAATTAAAAAAATCAAGTTCTTTTTGTGGTTGATTGCGCTTTTCAGCGTTTTCACTTAATTTTATTAAGTGCCAATCTTATTTTTGTGTAATTTTCTAAAGAGACCAATTGCTTTTCTTAATATAGTGCTGTTTCCGCAGATAATTCATATAAAAATTAATTATCTACGATTGACTTATCATACTTATGTATCTATAATATCAATTTATGTAAGCTTTCAAAAGGGTGCGTTCAAAACGAACACACCCTTTTTTCTTATTACACTTATTCTTCAGTTGTTGTCTGAGAATCTACATCCTTTTCTACCTGTACACCAGGCGTTACAACCTTTACTACTGTTGTATCTTTTTTATCAGCATCTTTATCTGTTAATCCTGCTAACTTCGTACCTGCAAAGCTTGATAACAATACTGAAGGATTAATTCCTAGGCTGTCACCCACGCCATCCATAATCTGCTTTAGTGATGTAGTCACATCCTCTGTCAATTTTGCTGCATTACCAGAACCATACATTGTAATAGAATCAACATTGGCAAGTGGAGTAGCAACTGCCTGTGCAACTAATGGATACATCTGGCAAAGCATCTCGATAATAGCCGCTTCACCATACTTCTGCATCGCTTCTGCTTTCTTATCAATACCAGCTGCTTCCGCTTCTGCCTTCGCTTGAATTGCTGCCGCTTCCGCCTCACCTTTGGCACGAATACCAGCTGCTTCTGCTTCCGCCTTTGCACGAATTGCTTCTGCTTCCTGCTCCATAGCATATTTTACAGCCTCAGCTTTGATTTTCTGTGCTTCCGCTTCCTGAGCCTGCTCATATTTCTGTGCTTCTGCTTCTTTCTGGCGTTTGTAAAGTTCTACATCTGCCATCTGTTGCTGCTTATATTTCTCCGCATCTGCCTGCTTACGGATATTCGCATTCAGGGTCTGCTCCTGTACTTCTGCCTCGCGCATCTTCAACTCAACCTCTCGTTCCTGACGAGCAATGTTGGCGTTGGTTGCAGTTACTTCGATCGACTTACGCTGTTCCTCTTCCTGAATCTTATAAGCCGCATCGGCCTGCGCACGCTTCGTATCCTCAACCGTCTTTAATTCCGCTTTCTTAATTGCAAGTTCATTCTGCTTAATGGCAATTTCTGTCTCTGACAGAACTGAAGCATCATTAGCCTCCTTCTTAGCCTGCGCCTGCGCAATAGCAACATCACGGTCTGCATTTGCCTTTGCGATGGAAGCATTTTTCTGAATTGCTGCCATATTGTCCTGTCCCAATGCTGGAATCAAATCATTTTGGTCAGTAACATGCTGGATATTACAAGAAATAATCTCAATACCAAGACTATTCATATCCTTCTGGGCTTTTTCCTGCACCTGATCACCAAAAATCTTACGGTCATTACAAAGCTCCTTCAAAGTAACCGTACCGATAATCTCACGCATATTACCCTGCAACGAATCCACTAATGCCATAATAATTCTGTCTTCCTTCATATTGAGGAAGTTGGTCATAGCACGCTGCAATCCTTCTGGGTCTGTCATAACACGAACTTTCGCAACCGCATCAATGTTAACACCAATAAAATCCAATGTCGGAACAAAATCATCTGTTTTAATATCAATGGAAATCTGCTTTAATAAAAGCTCGTCCTTTCTCTCAAAGAATGGCAACTTAAATCCGGCACGTCCAATTAATACCTTTGGTTCCTTTCGGATACCAGAAATTACAAATGCTACATCTGGTGGTGCTTTCACATAACTTGCAAACATTACAATAATGGCAAGAATGACAATCAAGATAACCCACCAAAAATTAAGAATCAAACTCAACATAACATCCTCTCCTTTTCTCTTTTGAATATGTTACTATTATAAACTTTTATAATAGAACTTTCAATTTTAAATATAATACAATCAAAAAAGAAAATTGGTTGCACCTAGCACATTCCAATTCTCTTTTCCGACAAATAAATATCTTTATTCATATACTAAAGGTTCTGTTAAATGAACTTGCAGTTTTTGCAAAACAGCATTGAGAGCGGTAAACGTTTCTTTCATATTATCCTCTGTACAGTTGTGACCCATATGACCAATGCGAATCACTTCACCTGCCAGTACATCAAAGGAACCGGCAAGTAAGATATTATAATCTACTCTCATCGCCTCTATAATCTGTTCTGCCGTTACACCGTCTGGCACTTTGAATACCGTAACAGTATTAGAATATCCATTCTGTGCATATAGCGGAAGTCCTGCACGGGTCAAAGCACTTCTTGTTCTTGTTGCAATTTCCTTATGTCTTTCTAGAATATGCGCATCCCCTTTTATATTATCTAACGCTTGTCTCAGACCATAAATGTCGCTAATCGGCATAGAATACGGGAACCACTTCTTCTCATAGTAATCATCAAACACTGTAAGGTTTGCATAAAAAGACGCAATCTTGGTCTTTCTGTTCTTCATTGCTTGCTTTGCATCCTTACTAATAGTTACAAGTGTAAGACCGATTGGTGCCGAAATTGCCTTCTGAGAACCTCCACAAAGGATATCGATACCCCAGTCATCTACACGAACCTCATTTCCAAACATTCCAGAAACAGAATCAACCACAGTTAATATTCCATATTCTTTCAACAACGGACATAGGATGTCAATGGGATTCAACATACCACTTGGCGTATCGCAGTGCACTAGCGTTGCGTACTTGAAATTTGAATCCTGCTCCAAATACGTTCTCAACGCATCCGCATCAATCACTTTTTTGTAATCGGTTGTATACAACACTGGCTCTCCACCATACATGCTCACAAAATCAGCAAATCCTTTACCAAATATTCCGTTGTCCAGCACAAGTACTCTGTCTCCTTGTTCTGTCAAAGATGCCACTGCTGCTTCTAAGCCTAGGATACCTTCTCCACTAAGAATCAAACTCTCATTGTATGTATGTAACAATTCACTATACAAATCGCAGGTTTCCTTATAGTACTCTACAAAATCAGAATCAAAATCCGGATTGCCAGTTTCTAAGCTTCTTGCCATTCTCACGTTCTCAGCCACCATCGTTGGGCCTGGGGTCATCATTTTATACATATATTCATCTCCTTGCATATTTCTTAGTCTATTGCTCTAAGTCCTCTTTCTAGAGGTGTAATAATCATAAGTACAATCATTGCAGCAACACTAACTTGAATCACATTACCAGGTATTGATTTGAGCGCTGCAGCCAAGCCATTTCCTAACACCACTGACTCAAAAATGTAATAACCACATAATTTGATAACCAATGCTGTTAGCACTGCCAAAATCTTATATATCATTTTCTGTCTGTTCTCACAAATGACACCAACTACAAATCCCATCAAGCCACAGGTAATGATGGTACATGGTGCCCACATTGCCCAACCACTTAATATGTCAAACAAACCCATACCGAATGCGCCTGCGATTGCTCCAGTACGTTTGCCATATATCATTCCAGCAATGAGCAGTGGCACATTTCCCATATGAATGAGTCCACCTGCACCTCCAAAACTTGGAATTTGAATATTAACGAAGGCAGTAAAAACTAACGTCAATGCTACAAACATCGCATCCAGAGTTACCTGTCTGGTATGGCTTTTTACATATTTTCTTTCATTCAATTTTTGACAACTATCCGCTTTTTCCATACATCTAAATCCTTTTTCACAAATTTTTATTGGCATTATAGTTCCAATCTGATATTATGTATATAGTCAAAAAGGGAGTTTTTTATATAATCAGATGAAAGAGAAGAAATACCTACTTATTTACAAAAAAATAAAGGAACAAATTCTTTGCGGAGAATATCAAGCGGGCAATAAGCTGCCGTCCAAGCGGGCATCAGCTGATAAGTTCGGTTGTAGCGTGATTACTGTTGAAACTGCCTATGATATGCTAGCAGATGAAGGATATATCACACCAATGGAACGAAGCGGGTATTATGTAAACCACATTCATACTCCTGCCTCTTCTCCTACGCACGCAAAACCTATTGCGTTCGATTATCTGGAGAATCCTATTTCCAATTATGACTCTCATGATTTTGAGTACTCGCTATGGTTTAAGACCATCCGTAAAGTGATTTCCGAGAAAGGAAATGAACTCTTTATCAAATCGCCTAATATGGGATGTGCCATTTTACGTAATGCTATTGCTGACTACCTATATCGCTATCGAGGTATGGTTGCTCAACCTTGTCAGATTATCATTGGTTCAGGTGCCGAACAGCTTTATGAAACAGTGGTAAAACTACTGGGACGCGAACTTACATATGGCATCGAAGACCCTTCCTACTCCCGTATCGAGGCGGTATATGCCAACACTGGAACCAATATCAAAAAACTTACAATGGGAACAGATGGAATTGAAAGTAAAGAGCTACAAGATCCATCTATTGATGTATTGCATGTCACTCCCTTTCGCAGCTACCCCACAGACGTTACCGTATCTGTGGCGAAACGATACGAATATCTTCGCTGGGCAACAACAGGAAAATATATTGTAGAAGACGATTTTAACAGTGAATTTTTCAAACCAGGTCAACCGACAGAAACACTATATGCCTTATCTCGCGATGAATCGGTCATCTATATTAACACATTTTCCAAAAGTCTTTCGCCCTCTATGCGTATGGGATATATGATATTGCCACCACATCTGTTACCTGTATATGAGATGAAGTTAGGAAATTTCTCCTGTTCTGTGCCGGTTTTGGACCAATACATTCTGGCAGAATATATCTCTAGTGGCAATTTTGAGCGTCATCTCAACCGCGCGAGACGCCGACGACAGAATTAAACAAATTTGACAAAGAAAGGAAACAACCATGAAGAAACAACACTCTATTGCCGTTGTAAATGATATATCAGGATTTGGAAGATGCTCCATTACTGTAGCACTCCCTATTCTAAGTGCCATGAAAATACAGTGTGGTATTGTACCTACCGCAATATTGTCTAATCATACAGAATATCCAGACTATACTTTATTAGATTTTACAGAATATATGGAGACATACTTGGAAAAATGGAAAACTTTGCAGTTTTCCTTTGACGGAATCTATACAGGATATCTCGGTTCAAAAGACCAGCTTTCTGTGATTCGACATATGCTAAAGAATTTTGATTTTGAAAAAATCATTGTAGACCCTGTTATGGGGGATAACGGTGCATTATATCCATCCTACACCCAAGAAATGTGTAATTCATTAAAACAATTAGTGACCCACTCTACCCTTACAACACCAAATATCACGGAGCTTTGCTTTCTCACGGATACACCTTATCGTGAGGATATGACTGAGGATGAAATTTTTGAAATGTGCAAGATATTACGAAACAGTGGAGCAAAACAGATTGTTGTTACAGGAATTGTAAAAGACGACATGATTGGCAATGCAATCTACGAAGATGCGCAGTTTGAAGTTATCTATAACAAACGCATTTTGCCATTGCGCCCAGGAACAGGCGATGTATTCGCTTCTATCCTTGCAGGAGAAAGTCTATTAGATATTCCTTTAAAGGAATCAGTAAAGACGGCAGCTAGATTTGTTGAGACTTGTCTCATTACCTCCTCCGAAATGAATGTGCCGATTAACGATGGGGTTTGTTTTGAGGAACATTTGGATATGTTGATCAGTGGAATGCGGTGCTAATTGACCACACCTATTTTAACCCGTATGCATTCTAAAACATTGTTATTAAGCTACATTCATTTCATCGTATTCCAAACGATAGGAAACTGGACTCATATATCCTAGTACCGAATGTAATCTTTTTCGATTATAAAACAATTCAATATAACGAAGCATGTCTCTTTTTACATCTTGCATAGCAATATATTCTCTTCTATATATCCGTTCCTTTTTCAACGTGGCAAAGAAACTTTCCATACAAGAATTATCATAAGGACAACCTGGTCTACTCATGCTTCCTGTAATCTCATATTCCTCTAACATTTTATGATATCCCTTACTAGAATATTGACATCCTCGATCACTATGAAAAATCAATCCTTCTTCTTTTCCCTGTCTCGCTATCGCATTGGACAATGCCTGTTTCACTAATTCTGTATTTATCTTTTTACTAATGGAATATCCTATTACTTCCCTATTGTACAAATCCATAACAGCAGCTAGATATACCCAACCTATTTTTGTTTTTATGTATGTGATGTCACCGACCCATACTTGATTTTTCTTCTCCGTCTTAAAGTTTTGTTGTAAGAGGTTATTATAGTATTTTCCGTCTGTTTTTCCATTATGAACTGGCTTATATTTTGTTCCAATCTCTGGATACAAACCATTTTCTCGCATAATTCTTCTAACTTTATACTCGCTAATTACAACTCCTTCATTGTACAATGCTCTTTGCATTGCCCTATATCCATATGTTTTATCGCTGTCTTTGAAAACTTTTTCCACATGTTGAACCAACTCTAATTCTTCTTTACGCTTACTTTTCCTTTTTTCTTCTGTACGTTTCCAACGATAATAACTAGATGGATGAAGCTCCAATGCCTTGCACATCTTCCTTACCGAGAACGTGGAGCTATGGCTATTGATTGCCTCATATTTCATTCTGGTAGTTGCATAAAGATGTGCAGGGATTTTTTTAATATTTCCACCTTTTCTTTTTCATCGACTAACATCTTTTGTAGCTTTTTGATTTCTCTTTCTTTTTCTTTTAACTTTGTTTTCAAATCCATGTTTTTATCTGTTAACATCCTCCATTTTTAAATCTATGTTAACATAGGTGGTGGCACTTTTTCACCGCAGTCCACTTTTTATAAAGAAATTATTCTTGGAGTTTCATGATTATATTCTGTTTTTTGTTCAGTCTCGCTTAAACCATAAAGATATCATTACATAAAATATAGGGCTGTATTGCGAGAATACAGCCCTAAAACACTTAGTCAATCAATTAAGATAATGTTGATAATTAAATTTTATTTTAGGAATTCATTTGATTTTATCAAATACTCCCTCATTAAGAAAACTCTTTTACCATCCAATTCTCCAGTATCAATCTCAACATCAAATTTAAAAACAAACCGATTAGCAATTTCATCCTCCAGTGTTTTTAATTCCTCTTTATCAGTATGCTCACATAAAAATTTTAACCACTCTCTAGCTTCTTCTTGATTCTGCTTCAATAAGTAGTCCTTTTTCTCAGTTCGCATTATTTCAATTATGCTTATTAACTCATTTAAAATATTTATTAACTCGTTATGACTTTCTTTATCTATAATATTCATGTTATCCTCACTTCCATTGCATAGGTGTTATTTCTATCCAATCTGATGGTACTGCTTTATAATCAATATATACTTGATGTGCACCACCATATAATCCCATTCCTTGACTTCCAACCTTACCTTCCAAGCCAGATAGTGTCGCCCCTTCTGGAATAGTCATTTTATATAATGTGGTTGCATCATTACAAAATTCTTGTTTAATTGCAGTATCAACTCTCCATTGATATTCTGTAGCAGGTGGTGGGTCTAAGCTCCAGAATCCACCATTCTTTCCACCAACTCTATACAGAGTTGTTCCACCCTCATATGTTACTAAATTTGATTTTCCACCTGCAAAGGAATTTAACACATTCCTTTCCCATAGAGACCCTTCAGGTAAAATAGGAGCTTCTACATTCTTAATGGTCTTACTACCACCCTGGTATGCTAAACACATAGGAATTCTAAGCAGTCTTTTCTATCTATTGCTTATTCTTGATTCCTATATCACAATGTTTCTGTAATAGATAGAGGTGTGCGTCACCACCCTTGAGGCATACTTGATATGACCCCGTTGTAAAGACTGCTCCCTCTGCTTTGCAGGATATTGCGTATTAGCTGGATGTTGGCAGTTTATTAACTGTACTTCGCATATCGAACCAGGTTGTAACCCGCATTGATTTGAGGATTCTATCTACTTACAAAGCACAAATGAAAGGAGTTTTCTTATGTACATCGTAGGCATTGATATTGGTAAAAATCATCACGAGGCATCTATTATTGATCATTCAGGAAAATTAGTCGGTCGTTCCTGTCGCTTCTCCAACACCCACAAAGGAGCTGACAAATTAATGGAATATCTCACCAGAAACATCGGTGAATCACCAGTTGTATTTGGCATGGAAGCAACCGGACATTACTGGTATTCCATCTATTCATTTCTAAAATCAAAGGGATATACCATCTATGTAATCAATCCTATACAATCAGACAGTCTCAGAAGTCTGTATATCAGACAAACAAAAAATGATTCCAAGGATTCTTTCCTCATTGCTGAAGTCATCCGTTTTGGTCAGTTCACCACCACAACTCTAGCGGATGAACGGCTACTTGCTATGCGTCAGCTTTGTCGCTATAGAGATAGTGTGGTCTCTGACCGAACACAAATCAAGCTTCGCATCAATACAATCTTAGAACAAATCTTTCCTGAATACGAAAAACAGTTTTCTTATCTGTGGGGCAACACATCAATGGGTGTCTTGGAGAAGTACGTCACCCCTGACAATATCGCCAATGCTTCCATTGATGAATTGTTTGCCCTAATAAAAGATAAAAGCCACAACCACCTCACTATCAAAAAAGCCATATCAATACAGGAAGTTGCAACAAATACCTTTGGTATCAAGATAGCACAAAGTGCGTTCGCTTTCCAGTTAAAACAACTTTTTGAGCGGTTAAATGTACTCAACCAACAGATAATTGAACTGGAAGAAGAAATCCTTAAATATTATGACACATTCGATTGTTACCTACACACAATTCCAAATGTCTCTCCTATCATTGCTGCCTGCATCTTAAGCGAGATCGGTGATATCAAACGATTTCGTAACTCTGCTGCTTTAGTAGCTTACGCTGGTATCGATCCAACGGTGAAACAATCCGGTGAATTCTGTTCTACCAGAAACCATATGTCCAAACGCGGTTCTCCGTATCTTAGACACGCTATCTTCCTTGCTACTAGTTGTTGCTCCTTCCATGATAACCCTTTAAATGATTATTACCGAAAGAAACGAGACCAAGGTAAACACCATCTCAGTGCAGTTGGTGCTGTTTCCAATAAGCTAACTACGATTATCTATGCCATTTTAAGAGATGGTAAACCGTATGAACCGATAAAGTTTGTGTGATAGTTTCAACAGCATAATAAAAGGATTTAAGCCCCTCAGATGAGAGGCTTAGTTTTAGTGGGATAAAACATACTCAATTGTATCTTCCATCTAAAAACTCATTGTATGCCCAAAATGCTTCTTCTGCATTATTTTCAAGTAGGTAATATAAAGCATTTTCGATAATTTCAGTATAAACCCTTAATGTTTCTTTAGCAACTGAACCAAGTTGTTTTTCAATCCAACCCGCATCCAGCCAACTTCTGCACCAAAAAACTATACTGTAAACATTTTTTATTTGCTCTTTTTCAATAGTATCTTTACTCAGAACAATAAGACTATCCATAATCTCTTGAAACGAATTGTAATCCACTATATTACTTTCTTTAATAGCATATAAAAAACTAGTTTCTTTATTAAAATCACTATGTAGTTTTAATACATCAATTGCATTCACTCTATTCATATACATCTCCTATGGTTTTGGAACGGGATATGTAGTAATAATATTTCCCTTTACATCCGTAATGATTTCTATCCATGATGTTGTTTTTCCACCATGCTTAAGTGCTGTATTACCTATATTTTCACCAACATCAACAACACGTTTATATTGTCCGTTACCTAAATCACTAATAGGCGAAGCGATAACACTTTTTCTTTGCAAGATTCCTTTTAAATCATCTACAGAAATCGAGAAAATCGAACGACTATTGCTCAATGGTCTATTAAAATGTCCCTCTATTACATGTTGCATACCAGCAGAAACTGGATTCCCCGATTCTCTCAATGGTGTAAATCGTGTTCTTCCCTTTGCAAGATTAATTCTTGTAGTATCAGGTTTTGGGAAAATATCACTTGACTTCCCATAGCTGGTCTTTTTTACCCCAGACTTCATTCCACCAGAAACTCCACCACTGGTACTTCCATAGCCTGTTTTGAAGATACTGTTGCTTTCCTGTAGGCTGGTTTTGTTCCAGTTGAAGTCTCCATTGGAAACTGCTTTCATCTCCCAAGCAGTCTTTTGCGATTGTTTTGCAAAGTCTCCGCCAGTTTCTAAGGCTCGCATTGTATCGGAGGCTTTTTGAGCTGTAATACCATCTGCAAGCTTGAATGGATTGTCACCATACTTGGTAGTGGCTTTCATAGTATCTGTAAAGATATCCAAGGAATTGGCAGCGTTCTTAGTTAACTTACTACTTTCCGCTGCTAGTTCAGCAATCTTTGCTGCCTTCTTAGCCTTCATAGCCACCTTGGCACACTTTGCAACACCCACGATTGCAGCTCCTACCAACGGGATAGCTGTCACTGCACAAAAAGTTGCATTCTTCCAGTCACCCTCCATGGCATAGATTGCCGCATTCACAATATCTGCAGCATCAATCACTAGTCCAGCCACATCAAGTATTGTATGTAGCCATTGATACTTACTCTTTTCGCCCTGTTCCTGTGACTGCTGTGGACTTAATCCAAACGGATCAATCAGACTGACTGGATTACCTTCGCAATAAGCATACCTGTTAAGACTTTGACTACTTCCAATGTCTCCAACCTTAATATCTTGATTGATGAAGCGCTTGATGTCAGGGTTGTAATAGCGCGCTCGCATGTAATACAGACCATTACCGTCTGTGACTACGCCATATGCTCCATTATACAGGAATCGAATAGATTTTTCTACTGTAGATAGTAATTCTCCATAAGTTCCATAAGCAAAGTTGTATATAGCGATTCCTAATGCGTTGGTAAGGGCTGTTGTAGAACCGATATTATCGAAGTGATAGAACAAGCCTTCCTTAGTCTTGCTGTTATATTGTCCAGATAATCCTTCTGCCCCATAGAAGTAGGTTGTTGTAGAGCCATCTGCCTCGTAGGCTGTTAACAGCTTACTTAAACTTCCACCAGTATCGGTTACATACTCTGTGGTTTTTCCATTCTCTGTTGTGGCAATTCTCGTGTTTTCTGCATCATAGGTGTAAGTCACTCCACCTGCACTGATGAGACGGTTTCTACAATCGTAGGTAAGGTCTTGCATGAATCCATCCACAGGACCATAGGTCATGTTGCCCTTGGCATCGTAAGTGACTGCCTTGCCATTGTAAGTCTTTAGACGATTCGCATCATCATAGGTCATCTTCACCACTTCAAGGGTGGAAAGATCTCCATCCTGTAGGGTTTTCTTTTCTATGACTTCACCAAACACATTGTAGGTGTAATCGTTTTCCTGTATCTTTGTACCATCTTTGTTGACATCTTCCTGATGCTCTAGGTTGCCAGCTTCGTCATAAAATCTGTTCTCTACCGTTCCATCTGGTCTTGTGATGGTCTCTAATCTTCCGTAACGGTCGTAGGCATATTGCCAGGTGTAGATGGTTCCACCACTGTTGCTGGTCATGGTGGCAATGCTACCATCTCCATTATAAGTGTACGTTACAATCTCTCCACCCGGATAGGTAAGGGTCTTTAAGTTACCAAGATTATCGTAGTCGTATTT
>JAZSPZ010000010.1:0-12269 GCA_045537735.1 Lachnospiraceae bacterium | reverse complement strand
TATGATATACGGTGAAGAAACACTGACAAGGGAAGAGGTTGCTTCAATTCTTTCAGTTCTTTTTGGAATAACAGAAAGAAACTACCCTGTTCCTACAGAGTTTTATGATGTTCCTGAATATTGGGCAAGCGGTCATATTGCCGCTATGGTTGATAATGGTGTTATGGGTGGCTACTCTGATGGAATGTTCCGCCCCAAAAACTACATTACAGCTGACGAACTTATAAAAATAATGATAACACTTACAGGTTACGAGCCTTATGCTGTATACGCAGGCGGATATCCTAATGGTTATTATAACACTGCTCTTAAATATGAATTTTTGAATGGTGTGAAAATCAGCGACAGAAAGGCACCTGTTACCAAGAAAGTATTTACAGACCTTTTGTATAACACCCTTCATATGCCGTTATTAACACTTGGTCAGGTTAATAGCATAAACGAAGTTACATATACTTCTAACAAAGGAGTAACACTTCTTACTGAAAAGCTTGATGTATATGAGCTTGAAGGTATCTTTAATGCAACACCTTACACAACGCTTGACTACAGTGCAGTGCTTGGTGAGGATAAAATCAAAATTGATAACAAGATTTATAAATGTTATTTAGATACAGATGAATTTTTAGCAACAAATGTAAAAGGATACTACAGACAGCGTTTTGATGAAGAGATTGGCGAAGTTCTTTACTTGGAAATTAACGAAAGAAAGACAGAAGTTATTACTGTAGAATCTGCCGACATTAAAAGTGTAACTGCATCTAAGTTTACATATCTTGATGGAAAAAAGACTAAATCAGTTAATATTCCTGCCGATGTAATGGTTATTTACAACGGTAAAAGAATGGCTGATTTTGATGTAGATAATATTAATCCTGCTCAGGGTTTTGTGCGTTTAATTGACGCGGACAAAAATAATCAGGTGGAAAGTATTGTTGTTCAAAACGAAGTGAATTATTTAATAGATGGGGTAAAAATTGACAACAATATTTTAAAAATTACAGATCAAAATGGTAAAAGACCTCTTACCATTGATCTTAACAAAGAAGATGTTAAATTAAATATTTATAATCGTGGTCAGGCTATTGATGTGAATGCTGTTAAACCCGGCATGGTTATAAGTGTTAGAGCAGACAAGGTTGATTTTACTAACAATTCCGTAATGGAGGAAAGCACTCTTTACGCTATTAATATTTCAACTGACAAGGTAAGCGGTCAGCTTACTTCCTATGATAAAGAGGAGCTTACAATTGAAATTGACTCCGTTCCCTATGGTGTAGAAGAGGAACTGCTTGAAAAGTTAGTTCTTGGTCAGACCTATCAATTCTATATTAACCACAAGAACATTGTTTGCGCTGTGTCAGAAAACAATACGTTCTATTATGGTATTTTGTTAAAGACAACTATAGATTCAGAAGATGATAGCAATATGAGGTTTGACATCTTCACATATGAAGCTCAAAAGCTTAGATTCACAGCTAAGGATAAGCTTAAAATTGACGGAAACACCATAAAGGGTACTGAGAATATTCTTTACGAACTTAAGTCGGCATCAAACGAATTTATACATACGATTGATACATCACGCCCGTATGGTGTAAAATGGGCAACATGGCAGCTTGTAAGATATATGGCTAATGGTCAGCAGATTGTTCAGTTTGACACAATTAAGCCTAATGCAATACCAACTGAAGATGACCTTAACTTCTACGATAAATATCTTTCAACAAAGTTTTCATGGTATAGCGGACTTGGTTCTCTTGAAAGCAAGATAGCAATTGTAGGCTCATATATGTTTGATGTGCCCTCTGACAAGTCGCTCGAGGACAATTATCTTGTAACCAAGGTTGATAGTTTCACGTCAGCGCAGGCGTTTGACTATTACTTCTTTGATGAAGGCATTATGAACAGACCTAAGGTATTTTTCAGAATAAAGGAAAATACACTTGAAGTATCTCACCAAAACACTGACATTAATAAGGCAATGCTTTTTGAACAAGTTAAATATATGCGTAATGACGATGGTGAACTTACACCATATATGTGCGGTTATCTGCTTAATACCGAGAATTCCTACGTTCAGAAAGAGATTGAGGATGAATCTCTTGTAACTGACCTTGGTATTGTCAGAGGTAACTTTGTAAAATGGCAGGAGGATTCTACAGGTCTTATTCGTGTAGTGGAAAAGAGCCTTAGCGTTGTGGATGGAGCTCTTACAGAGGATAGCGTTCGTGCTACGATTGATACTCCTGGTGGATTATATTCGTTGGCATCACATATGAGCTTTGGTAGAGCCGAGGCTATGGATGACAAATATATTAAAACAAGATTTGAATCCGGATCAACATCTCCATCAGTACAAGAGACAAATACATATTCAGGTGTAGCTCTTCATACAAATCTTAAGACTAATATTTACCTTTATGATTCTGAGTCAAAATCTATTGAAAAAGCGACTCTCGATGATATTCGCACTGATGAGCTTTATGGTGAAGGTAACGGAGATATGATAGCAGGATATTACAATAATGCGAGAATGGTATGTCTTGTAATATTCAGATAAAGGGGAGGATAATATGAAAAGCATTAAAAAGATATTATCTTGTTTGATAGTGCTTGCGCTATGCGTAGGAATTCTTCCGATTGGTGCGCTTGCACAAAACGAACCCTTAAAGGTTGCCTTTATTGGTAACACAACACATAAAAATCCGCAGATAGTTACATATGCTAACCGCGTGTTTAACTATCTGCAGGGGGAATACCCCTCATACAATATGGAGCTTTTCCTTGGGGACCCACTGAAGCTTGAAAACGAAAATTTTCTTGATGCTGTGGATTCTCAAATTGCTCAGCATAATCCTGATGTTATATTTATAGAATTAAATATAAGCACAAGATATGCTCTTTCAGAGGATGAGCTTACATCAAGAACCGAGGCAGTTGTAAAGCATCTGTCCTCAAACGGAAATACACCCACAATCTATTTCATATATACTCCTGAGAGAACAATGTTTGACTTCAGGGCTCCTTTTGATAAGGTGGCAAAGCATTATGGAATAACTGTTTTAGATGTATTCTCCATGCTTAAAACTCAGTACGAGAAAGACGAGTTTGAATTTATTGACTTTCTTACAGCAGGTGTTGTTCCAAGTGAAGCAGCACACGAGCATTACGAAAGAATAATAAAGAACGAACTTAAGAAAATAAAAAGTTTTATTTCTCCAATAAAAGGTGTTTCCTCGCTTACTGATACATCAAAATACAAGGTAAGCGAGCCTACGATTGATATTCCTGAAGCGCCAACAGACACCGAGGTTAGCTTAACTATTTACGTTTCGCCCTCTGGTAGTGATAAAAACAGCGGTACTATTGATTCGCCGTTAAAATCTCTTGAAGCGGCAAAATCAAAAATAAGAGTAGCAAAGAAAAACATGGGCGATAAGTTTAAGGGCGCGAATGTATATATCCGCGAGGGTATATATTCCCTTCCAGATGGATTTGTGCTTGATAAAGAGGATTCAGGAAGCAAGGACGCACCTATAACCTACAGTGCCTATGAAAACGAAAGTGTTCAGTTCACTAATGGTAGGGTGCTTGACTACAGGGATTTCTCACTTGTAACAGACCTTGATACTCTTAACAGGTTACCCGTTTCCTCCGCTGGTAAGGTATATAGGTACGACCTTAAGGCGCATGGCTTAAAAAGCGGTAAGGATATGTTCAGCTCTGCAGATTCAAAAAAAGGTTTTGTTTCCCCTGCAGTTGATGGAGCTGTACAGCTTGCATCGCTCTTCCTTGTTGACGGTCGTCAGCAGGAATACGCAAGCTGGCCCAACAATGCAAACAGTGGTGCTATGATGAAAATTTCGCAGAAAAATGCGGGAATTAATTCAAACAATACTCTTTATTATGATGAGAATATATCAGAGCGTTGGGAAAAGGCAGAAAATGCGTGGTTGTACGGCAGAATAATGAACGGATACGCGTTCGAGTATTACAAAATCAGTGATATTGACACTGAAAACAAAGTCATTAAAACTAAATATACAGGTGCGCATAAGGTTACACCTAACTACGAATGGAGCGTTATAAATATATTAGAGGAGCTTGACGTTCCAGGCGAGCATTACATGGATGACCAGTACTTGTATTACTATCCGAGAAAGCCGCTGAGCGAGTCAGAAATTATATATTCAGATAATAACAACACGCTTGTTACTTTAAATAATACTGAATATGTAACCTTCAGGGGAATAAACTTCAGCGGTGCTGCAGGAAACGGATTAATGATGTATGACTGCTTCTATAATCTTATAGATAATTGTAAGTTTGAAAACCTGGGAACCTGGGCTATTCAGATAAAAAATACTACCGGTAAAAATACATCAGGTAAAAACGGAGTTATCAATTCTGATTTCAGAAGAATTGCAGCAGGCGGTATACTTATTTACGGCGGTGATGACTATAACCTCATCCCATCCGAGGATTATGTATATAACTGTCTGTTTGAGGATTATTCCACCTATGCCGCAAGTTCTACTGCAGCAGTAAAGACAAATGGTGATGGCACAGTCGGAACACCTGTTGGAACAAAAATATGGAACAATACATTCCATAATGATAACTCTACTTGTATTTACATCGGCGGAATTAAAGACGATGTCCGCTATAACGAAATATATAACACCCTTAAAAACATATACGATAACGGTGTTATTTACGGATCGGCATCAGGTGCATGGCGTCAGGGTGCAATAGTAAAGAACAACTATATGCACGATGTTGAATATAAAACAACGCTTTCTCATACATCAGGCTTTATGGCAGGCTATTATTCCGATGGTATGAGAAATAACGGTAACATTCTTGACGAAAACGTTTTTGTAAATGTTATGTGGCCCATATGGTTCAGTATAAACCATAATATGACTGCACGTGGCAACCTGCTTCTCGATAACACAGGTGGTGGTATTGGCACTACCTTCAGATATCTTACGGAAGAAGCTTTGATAACGCAGAATCAATTAGTAGCAGATTATATTGAACAGGGAATTATCGCACCAGGTCAGCTTGAAGGCCCCGAACTTTTAAATGATATGTTACTTAACAGATCATGGGTTTCCTACGTAACCACAGGCCGTGTTACAGATGATAACAAGGATAAGTATTTCCTTGAATTTCCATGGATAGAGAATATGGTTAAGCCCGGTATTTTTTCCAGTCAATACTTCCACATTGAAAATAATGCAAGTTTCAATCATCTGGGAGGTACAGTAATCCGCAACAGAGCAGAATCGCTTGATACTGATACCACATTCAATAATTATCTTTCACCTGATGTGATTACAGCTGACGAAGGCGAAACTGAAATTGACAGAATTCACAAGGCTATGAATATAGCAGATGAAGTAATCGAAGGGTTTAATGCATGGGATGTTCGCACAGCAGGTATTCAAAGACCTACTATAGAACTTGGGCAGTTTAATACTGTTTCACCATATAATAACGAGAAAGAGGTTGACGCTGCCTCAGTATTCTTTACATGGGATTTATGTGATGGCGCTGACAAATATTTGCTCGAGATAGCATCTGACAGCGAGTTTAAGAATATTGTATACAGCGATACAACCACATGGAACTTCTTACAGGTTAAGGATACATTCTCCTACGGTGGTAAAAAGTACTATTGGCGTGTATTTGCAACACCCTTATCACTGCAGTTCACAGGTGAAAGGTATAACATAAACGGTGTTCAGAGCTTTACAACAGCTATCAGTCAGTATGTTGATAAATACGAGCTTGGTAATGCAATTGACTTTGCTAAGAGTACCCTGAAGAAAGTTGTCGAGGGAGACGGCTTTGGCGAAATGCCTGCAGGAACAAGGGCAGAACTTGAAAAGGCGCTTAGCATTGCAGAGGCAGCTTATAACAATTCAAGAATTACAGTTGAAGAAGTTAAGGAAGCAGCAGATGTAATCAAAAATGCAGCATATATTGCATTGTCAAAGGCTCGTCTTGAAGAGGTTGACGCATACGAATATTTCAAGGATACAAATAACGTTCTTTATAAAGGTCAGTTGCCTGAATTCCCGCTTGAATCTTCAATGAAGAATCCTGCAATTGTTTTTGAGAATGGTTCTACAACAATGAGCGGTGTAGGTGGTATGACATTCCAGAATCTTATCCCAACTCATCAGATACTTCGCTTTACTCTTAAGATTGATGTTCCGAATAAAGATTACTACATTGCATTAATATCAAGGGCAAATATAATGGGCGAGTACAGTTATAGGGCAAGGGCTTACGCAGTATTGTTCCGTGATGGCGCAGTAGAGCTTCAGTCCTTTAACCCACCATCAAGAGAGGGAGCATTTGTTGAATACCTTGAATACCCTGAATTCAAAGCAGGACAGGAGCATGATGTAGAGATTGCCACAATATCTTGTGAAGATGGTGAATCTGTGAGATTAATTCTCAGAATAGACGGAAAAGTGGTATTTAATAAGATTCATGATTATGCACCGCATCTTGATGCAGGATACTTCGCTGTTTATCACGATTCTTTGAACACAACTACTACTATTATGAAGGCAAAGACCAACGCGCCGTATCCGTCATTACTTGAGTTGGTTAATGATCCCGAATCTGAAATTTACAAACAACAATAGAAAAGCATATAAAGGAGAATGAATATGCAAATTAAAAAAATTCTTTCAATAATGCTTACAATAGTTCTTGCACTTTCCTCTGCCGTGATTTGCACGGCAGAGGGTGCAGACATCGAGGTAAGCGTTGATGATGTCAACCCACGTCTTTTTACCATATCGGGACAGTCCTATCAGTTCGATGGAACGGTAGCGTCAGTAATTGTATGGTATCCTGGCGAATCTGCAAACAGTCTTCCCGAAAAAACTCTTGACGAAGCAGCAGCGTATATTGGGGAAGCAGTAGTTAACAGTAATGAATTCACCTGCAACTTTGAACTTCAAGAAGAGGATCACAGTGGTACATATACAGTAAACGTGTTCATCCCTGGTGATGATGCGGTAAGAGAAGCCGAGGTTGATTTTGCTAACACATTATTTGCCGACGCACTTCTTCTTGCAGCACAAGGGGGAACACCGGCAGAATTAAAAAATCTTCTTGATACAAACACAATAGATATTGACAACGGGCTCGCAAAGAGGTATAATAAAATAAGCGATAATGGAATTTATAGGGAATATGTTGCCCAGCTTATCATTGAAAACCGCGATATTACGGGTATTCCTGACCTTATCACTAAGCTTGACAATGCACTTTCAGTAGCAGAAACAGTTATTGAAATTAAGGCTGCATCGCGTAAACAAATTTCAAATATTCTTGCAGATGAAGTTAAAGTAGCACTTCTTGGTATTGATTTATCTGCTTATAATGCCCTTTCACCAGAGAAGCAGGAAAAAGCTTTGGCTAATTTTGACAAGAATCTTGAAGCGGAGACATGTGTTTACGCTGACAATGTAGCACAAGCCTTTGATACAGCAGTTGAGGATGCAGAAACTTTTGTTCCCGATTCATATGAAGATTCAACACCTCCTGCGCGCGATGACGACGATGATTTCTCACCTACCTTTGGCGGTGATTTTGTAGGCGGTGGTACTACTACACTTCCAGTGCCTACATATAGCTTTACTGATATAGCATCTGTTCCGTGGGCATCAAATGCAATTGTTGCACTTGCCGACAGGGGAATGCTTAAGGGTAAAACAGCTACTGAATTTTATCCCAACGATATTCTCAAGCGCGAGGAGCTTGCAACAATTATTTTAAGAATATTCCCAATGGCAGCAGAAGGACAAAAGTCCATTCCGTTTAAGGACCTTGAGTTTAATGCATATTATTACGACAGTGTTAGCATGCTTTATCATCTTGGCATTACAAAGGGTGTTTCATCAACAGAGTTTGGTATAGGAAAGCCTGTTACACGTCAGGATTTGGTTACAATGCTTTATAATGTTTTGAATTACAGAAAGCACACACTTGTTAGCCAAAGAGAAATGGTAGAGTTTGGCGACAATGCTCTTATCAGTTCGTATGCAACAAAGGCTGTTACAGCTTTCTACACCGCAGGAATTATCGATGGTGTAGGCGGTAACAATTTTGCACCTGCTCAGCCTGCAACAAGGGCGGAAGCAGCAAAAATCATTTACGAGTTGGCATACAAGCTTAACGTAATATAATTTTTAATACAATTGGCTTTGCCAATGTAGATATAAAATATTTTATAGGAGGAGATTTTCATGAAATCACTTAGCAAAAACATTTTTTCATTACTGCTTGCTGGATTAATGATTTTTTCCATGGCAGTAATCCCCGCCGCTGCTACAGTTGACGGCGACGCTTACATCCCCGATGGCTATGAAGGAGATGTAATTGTCAACGAGGACTTTGGTACATTTCAAGTAGGTTTGAATAAGCCCAGCGAAATTGACACTCAGTTCCAGACCGAGAATAATGTATCATTCCTCTTCAGAATTGAAGGCTCAAATAACGTATCTTCATCTGAAAGTGCATCTGATGATAGCACTTGGTCAAGCAAGGGAATTGGTCTCATGGTTGATTATTTCGGAGGAAACAGAGCACTTAAAATCAGCAAGACATCTACCGGTACTCCAAGTGTACTCAATCTTGCAATTGGTCTTACTAAAGGTCAGACAGATTGGCTCCAGACTGAATCAGAAACAAGCGGTCCTAAGATTCAGACAGGTATTGTAAAATTCTCAGCTGATATTGCGTTTGAGAAAAATACAACAACTGGCAAGTACTTACCTTATAATCCAGGTACAGCACCATTCTTAGCCTTGGCATATAAGACAAACAACAACAATGTTTCAGCTTTGACATATGATAAGAACAATGACTATGTTCTTCAGACAAAGGGTACATCTGCTGCTGCATGGGCTGCTGGTTCAGAAGCGCTTAAGAAAGTTGATAATACTATGAACCATGTTGATATGTATGTTGACTACACAGGTGCTACTCCAAAATCATGGATTGTATTAAATGGTGAGGCGTCTACTAAATTTGATGTTGTTGCACCAAGCGGAGAAGGAAGAAATGCTACAGGTATTGCTCATGCAGTATTTGCATTAAACTCATCTGCAACTACAACAGGTTACTGGATTGACAATATTAAGGTTACACACTATACAGAGGCAGAGGTTATTCCAGAAACTCCTGCTGATGCTGTTGAAATCACAGTAGAAGAGAAGATTGATGTAACAGAAGGTACAGAAAACGAGAATGGTCTCGGTGTTGCAATCACAATCGCAGATGCTAAAGCATTCACAGAAATGATTTGGGTATTCGCTACAGGTAATACAGCAGATGACAGATGGTATTCAGCACCTGTTGCTTATCCTGGTGCAGTAGAAGGTGATGTTACAATTGCAGCAGCATTCAGAAATGGTGACAGAACAGCTAATGATAGTAGAACTGTAACAGGCGTAGATGCTATCTTTAAGACAGCTGATGGCACAGAGTACTACACAAACCAGATCGACAAAGCAAATAAGCTTAATTAATTCAGGAGGTAATGATTATTATGAAAAAGTATAACGCACCCGTAATTGAAACATTGGCTCTTGAAACTGTTGATGTTATCGCTATAAGCGGTGCAACTGTTGCAGCTGCAGCATTAGAAGAAGCTCTTGGTAATGAATTTACAGGAGAGGTTCAGATAATTGCTCAGGACGTTGCAGCAATGCAGAACAAATGGTCTTGGTAATATAGCTAAGATAAAGAGCTGATAAAGAGCACGGATTATATCCGTGCTCTTGTTTTTTTGTTGCAATGAAGCACCACCGAAGGAGGAGCATTAACAAAAATTATTTTCAGTGTGCTGAAGTAGTGCTAATATAATTTTTAATTAATAAGAAAGAGTATATTGCTTTTTATAATTTTTTAGATATATATTTTCTTATTAATTAAAACAGATAATCAAAAATATATTATAAAAATGTAAGTTATTGTATTGATTATTTAACAAGAAAATGGTATAATAAATCGACAATGTGTACTTAATGTAAGGGGGAAAATTTATGCTTAAAAAAATAGTTGCATATTCTACTTTAATATGTATGCTTCTGAGCAGTATATCCGTATGTGCCGAGGAGCCTATTGTAACCACTTCTGAAGAAACAGTGACAGATAGCGGTTACACGGTATTGCTTGACGAAAACTTTGATAATGTAGAATTAGGTGGCACATTACCTTTCTATGTTACAGAGGCACTTGAAGCAAGAAGCGGCTCTTGTGTTCAGTACAGACGTATAGGTAATGGTTATCAGACATTATATAGTGATACCAGCCCTATAACTCATAGCACTAATCCAACGTTTATGAGTGAAAGTGTTGCAACTGTTGATAATACAATTTCAATTGTTGACGGTGAACTTAAGCTTACAAAATCTGATAAGACAAGACGTTCAACAGTGGTTTTCGGTCTTACACAGGACGCAATGACATATAACGATGCTACTGCCGCAGCTAATAGAATAACTTCCGGAGTAGTAAAGCTTACAGCTGACATCCGCTTTGACAACTCCCTTAGAAATAACGGTCTTCCGGGACTTGAAGGTGTAACATATACAACTGTGCCCTTTATTCAGCTTTCATACGGTGATCAGGACCACGTTGTCGGTATAAACCACAACTCTAGCCAACCCAAATTAAAGGCTACAAATAATACTGTTAATATAAGTGGTTGGAAAACCAGCGGTATGAACCATGTGGAGCTGTATGTTGATTACCACAAAAATGCTGTATGGGCAGTTGTAAACGGTGTGAAAACAGAAACAGATACCCCAAAAGGCTCTGGTGTTTCGTTGGTAAGCTTTGCTCTTGAGCAGACCTGTGACGTAGATGCCTATTATATAGACAATATTAAGGTTATACATGTTAACAGACCCGATATGCATGAATTCTATGTATCAACAACAGGTGAGGACTCTATTGAATGTGGTACAAAAGATAAACCATATAGAACAATAAACTATGCAATCAGCCAGATGCAACCAGGGGATACCTGCTACATTATGGGTGGTACATATAACGAATCTGTTGAGATTTCATTCAACAGTGATAGCACAACAAGGTTTGAAGCTTATGAAGGACAGGACGTTACCATTATGCCTGCAAAGAGTGTAACAGGTTGGACAGAGGAAAGCGAAAATATATGGAAAGCTCCAATGGATTGGGATGTGCATTTTACGTATTCTACCGGTGCAACGCGACCCGCAGGTGAAGCGAACATGGTCTTTGCCGATGGTAAGCCATGCTACGAGGCACGTTGGCCAAATATTCAGTTAAATGCTGACCAGTCAAATGGCCATCCGCTGCTTGACCTTGATAATTACGCTCGTTTAGCATCGGGAACAAGGACGATAGACTCAAAAAATTTCACATTTACTTTTGGCAGTGATGCGCCTGCGTTTAATGATTTAACAGGTGCTGTTATCTGGTGCTCGGGCGGAGCAGGTTGGGAAAGCTTTTGCTTTGAGGCTCAGGATGATTACAACGCGCAAGCCAAAACAATTACAGGTTATGTGTATGCAGGCAGTCTTGACAGTTCGTATGCTCCCACGGCGGGTAACCTTTATTACATAACCCATCACAAGAGCTTGCTTGACACCGAGGGCGAATGGTACAAGGACAGAACAAATAATGTTCTTTACTACTATACCGAAAATCCCAATGGTCCGCAGAATATTGCTGCAAAATTTAACAGATACGCACTTTTAATTAAGGGGGCAAGAAATGTAGAAATCGAAGGCATCGATTTTACAGGCGGACTGGTTGAAATTGATAAGGATTCAAGCTATTGTTCAATTGATGATTCTGTTATGGAATCGCTTGAATATCACGTTAACTCGCGCGGCGGAAAAAGCGAGGCTCACGGCGTTACAATAGATGGTACAAACAACCTTATTCATGGCGCTGAAATTAAAAATATGTACGGCGAGGGAGTAAGTGTTGCAGGTAAGTATAACCGCCTGTTAAACTGCTATATTCACGACATTAACTTTGAACATTCGTTATCTGACGGTATATATGTTACAGGTGAAAACTGCCTTGTAAGCCACAACACAGTTAAAAGAACTGCACGTGCAGCACTTGGAAAAAAATTTAAAACATGCGTTATTTCCTACAATGATTTTTCCGAGGCAAACCTTATTTCAAACGACTCGGGTATAGCATATTTTAATAACAATGATTATGAAAATTCAGAA
>JAZSPZ010000036.1:0-17448 GCA_045537735.1 Lachnospiraceae bacterium | reverse complement strand
TCAGCTGGGAGAGCATCTGCCTTACAAGCAGAGGGTCACAGGTTCGAGCCCTGTAGGTTCCATTTTGGCGGGATAGCTCAGTTGGCTAGAGCACTTGGTTCATACCCAAGGTGTCGGGAGTTCAAATCTCTTTCCCGCTACGAATTAAAACCTAGGAAATGAAAGTTTCCTAGGTTTTTTTGTGCGCAAAAATCATTTCGATTGTAGGTAATGTTGACGTAAAAAATAAATGACATTTTCTAAAATGAATGATATAGTATTTTATTGGAAATATATACTATATGAGTTTCCAGGAGGTAACAAGATTGAATATTAAGAATTACACATTATTGAAGGAAGAACAGATTGCAGAAGTAAATGGTACAGCATATTTGTTAGAACATAATAAGACAAAAGCCAGAGTAATGCTGGTTTGTAACGATGACACCAACAAGGTTTTTAATATTGGGTTCCGTACACCGCCGGCGGATGACACCGGTGTGGCACACATTACAGAACACTCTGTGTTGTGCGGTTCTAAGAAGTTTCCGGCCAAAGATCCGTTTGTGGAGTTGGCAAAAGGATCATTGAATACCTTTTTAAATGCTATGACTTATCCGGATAAAACGGTTTATCCAATCGCATCTGTTAATGACAAGGATTTCCATAATTTAATGGAGGTTTATTTGGATGCAGTATTTTATCCAAACACTTATCAGAATGATAAAATTTTAAAGCAGGAGGGTTGGCATTATCATTTAGAAAATGAGAACGACGCTATTACCTACAATGGTGTTGTATATAATGAAATGAAGGGAGCTTATTCTTCGGCAGAGCAACAGCTTTTCGATGCAATTCAAACGTCTTTATTACCAGATACGACCTATGGATGTGATTCGGGTGGTAATCCGGCTGCTATTCCTGATTTGACATATGAGGATTTTTTGAACTTCCATAAGAAGTATTATCATCCTTCCAATAGCTATATTTATTTGTATGGAAATGTGGATGTGAAAAAGGAACTTGCATTTATTGATGAAGAATATTTATGTCATTATGATTATCTGCAGGTGGACTCTGAAATTTATCCACAACCAGCATTCTGTGAAAGGAAGGAAGTGACTATGTATTATCCACTTTCTGATGCTGAGGAAGAAGAGGATAACACATATTTTAGTTACAATGTCATTATTGGAGAACGTGTGAATCGAAGTACGGATCTTACGGCAATGATTCTTGATTATGCACTAATGGATGTGCCGGGAGCGCCGATTCAAAAGGCGATTGTAGATGCAGGAATCAGTAATGATGTGTTTAGCTCTTACGAGAATAGTATGTTACAGCCAATGTACTCTATTGTGGCAAAGGGCTGTAAAACAGAAGACAAAGAACGATTTGTTCAGGTGATTGAGGATACGCTTTCCTCCCTGATAGAGAATGGTTTAGAAGAGAAAATGTTGGCAGCTTCCCTGAATCATTTTGAATTCAAATACAAAGAGGCAAATTATGGTAGATATCCAAAGGGCTTGATGTATGGATTAAATGCTTTTAATAGCTGGTTATATGATGACGAGGAACCATTTATGTACTTGAAATATAATCAGGAATTTGAGCAACTGAAATCGCAGATCGGAACGGAATATTATGTAAACTTCTTGAAGGAGCGGATTCTTTCTAATACTCATAAGACTGTTTTGGTGGGTTTACCAAAGAAGGGGCTCAATAAGGAATTGGAGAAGAAGGTTGCAGATAAGCTGGCTGCCTATAAGGCGAGTTTGACTGATTCTGAAATTGCGGAGCTTGTGCGTCAGACGAAAGACTTGGAACAGTATCAGTCGGAACCTTCCTCTAAAGAAGATTTGGAGAAGATTCCAATGTTGGAGCTTGATGATATTGATAAGAAGGCCCAGACATTAAAGAATAAAGAGTACAAGGTAGCGGGAATTCCTGTCGTGCAGCACGATATTTTTACCAATGGAATTGCCTATGTGGATTATCATTTTATGATGAATCAGGTTCCGGTACATTTGTTGCCATATGTTTCTTTGTTGGTGGCATTGTATAAGGATGTAGATACAGACAATAGAACCTACAATGAACTTGCCAATGAGATTGATTTGAAAACAGGTGGGATTGGTTTGAGTATCAGTTCTATTGGTGTCAAACCTGAACTTGGAGAATACAAGGTGTTTTTAACGATTCGTACCAAGGTGTTAAATGAAAATCTCGCAGATGCTTTGGCGTTAATGGAAGAGATTTTGTTTACTTCTCATGTGACAGATAAGAAACGTATGAAGGAAGTGTTGGCAGAGATGGTATCCCAGATGAAAATGGGTATCACAGATAATGGTCATACTGCCATGGCAAATCGCGCTGTGTCATATTTCTCTAAGAGTGCTTATGTGAAGGAAATGATAGAGGGCATCACTTTTTATGAATTTGTCAGTGATTTGAATAAGAATTTTGATGCAAAATATGATGAGATATGTAATCATTTACAAGCAGCATTGCATGCGTTTACAAAAACGGAAAACTTGATTGTTTCCTATACAGGACAGGATGATATTGACCAAACGTTGGAAAATGCTATGTCTTCATTGAAGAAACGTTTAAATGACGATGAAAATGATGTTGAAAAGCAAGAATTTGATATTCAGATAAAGAATGAGGGCTTCAAAACTGCAAGCAAGGTG
The DNA here is from genome assembly GCA_045537735.1 of Lachnospiraceae bacterium. Classification (GTDB taxonomy): domain Bacteria; phylum Bacillota; class Clostridia; order Lachnospirales; family Lachnospiraceae; genus CAG-590. The sequence goes on along the minus strand of JAZSPZ010000036.1, from coordinate 14,776 downwards.
CAGTATGCAGCTATGGCTGGAAAGTTTAAGAGTGACGATGAAGAATATGATGCAGCGCTGAATGTATTACAGATTATTTTTTCCTATGATTATTTGTGGATTAATGTTCGTGTAAAGGGTGGAGCTTATGGCTGTATGTGTAGCTTCAGTCGCGTGGGAGATGCAGCATTTACATCCTATCGTGATCCGAATTTGACGAAGACCTATGGGGTATATAAAGGCGCAGTACAGTATGTCAAAAATTTTGATGCATCGGACAGAGATATGTTAAAATATATTATTGGTGCCATTGCAAAGATTGATACACCGATGACACCGTCAGCAGAGGGAGCATTTAGCTTTATTTGTTATCTTTCTAGAATTACAGAGGAAGAATTGCAAAAAGACCGTGACAGAATCCTTGCCACAGATGTCGATGCCATTCGTGCGTTAGCGCCATATATCGAGAGATTATTGTCTTTTGAGTGTTTGGCGGCATTGGGTGACGAGGATGTGATTGCGAGAGAAGAAAAAGTTTTTAAAGAAGTCAAGACATTGAATTGATTTTTTTGCAACACTTTTGGAAAAAAGCACCACTGATGTAACAGATAATAATATCTGGAAGGAGAAAATACTTATGAAAAAAGTAATGGGAAAAAGAAGTGTAAAAATGTTGGCATTGATGATGGTGCTAGTTTTAGTAGGTGGATTTGCAGCTGGATGTGGAAGTGCATCGTTGGACACTACTGAGGCCGCAGCAGAACAGGCAGCTGAAGATTATGGATTTGACACCTATTATAATGAGGAAGCGTCATATGACGAGGCTGCCTATTCGATGGAAACAAAGTCGGCAGATAGGGAAAGTGCAGCGGAAACCACGAATGGTGCAACTGCGGATGAAGGAGCGGGTGAGCAGGCATCCGTTGATGTGAGTTCAACAAATGCGAAAAAAAGTTCGTCTCAGAAAATTATTAAGAGATACGACTATGATTATGAGACGGAACATTTTGATGATGCGTATGCTTATCTTAAAAATCAGGTTGACACCTATGGAGGATATGTTTCTTCTTCAGAAATTCGTGGTGGTGGATATGCTTCTGATTATCGCAAGTTATATATGACTGCCCGTATTCCGGCAGAGGACAGTGAGCAGTTCGTTTCGGAATTGGGACAACTTGGAACGGTTGTGAGCCAATCAGAGTCGGCTGAGGATGTTACTTTACAATATAGTGATACAGAAAGCCGAATTGAAGCATTAGAAATTGAACAGGATCGTCTAAATGCATTGTTGGAGAAGGCAGACAGCTTAGAAACGATTATTGCTTTGGAAGACCGTTTGACAGAGGTAAGATATGAGTTAGAGAATTACCAGTCTAGAAAGAAATTGTATGATGATTTGATTAGCTACAGCACAGTTGACATTACGTTGAAAGAAGTGAATTATACTGTAGAAGTGGATGATGGTACATTTTTCTCTAGAATTATGACTGGATTAGAACGTTCCCTTCGTGATATCGGTGCTGGCTTCGTAGGATTTGTAGAGTGGTTTATTATTAATCTTCCGTATTTCATTGTTTGGGGCTTGATTATCTTTGGTGTTGTGAAGGTGATTCGTGCAATTCGAAAGAAGAGTAAGGCAAAGAAATTGAAAAAGCAACAGATGAAAGAAGCACAACAACAGGAACACAAAAAGCAAGAAGAACAAGTACAAAAAGAACAGGTTCAGGAAGAGCAAATAAAAGAATAACAAGTGAAGTAAGAGAAAGGAGAGTATGCGTGCGTTTGGTCCAAATGCACGCATATGAGTGCATATGAGAGGATTTAAGTCGGGATTTGTAACAATTATTGGAAGACCCAATGTAGGTAAGTCTACGTTGATGAATCATTTGATTGGACAAAAAATTGCAATTACCAGTAACAAGGCACAAACAACGCGTAATCGTATTCAGACAGTATATACAGGAGAGGAAGGCCAGATTGTATTTTTAGATACGCCAGGTATCAACCGGGCAAAGAATAAGCTTGGCGAGTATATGTTGTCCGCAGCGGAGAATACACTGAAGGAAGTGGATGTGATTTTGTGGCTGGTAGAACCGACAACTTTCATTGGTGCAGGTGAGCGATATATTATAGAGAAGTTACAGAGAGTAAAGACACCGGTGATTCTTGTGGTGAACAAGGTGGATACAGTGAATGAAGAAGAGGTGTTCAAGGCGATTGACACATACAAGGAAGTGTATGATTTCAAGGAGATTGTTCCAGTGTCTGCTTTGAGAAATCGCAATACCGATGAATTGTTAAAGACAATTTTTGAGTACTTAGAAGAAGGTCCGCAATATTATGATGCGGATACCATAACAGATCAACCGGAGCGTGCGATTGTGGCGGAGATGATTCGTGAAAAGGCACTTCGTTGTCTGGATAAAGAGGTTCCTCATGGCATTGCAGTGGTGATTGACCGCATGAAGGATAGGGAACATGGTAATATTGTGGATATTGATGCTACAATTATTTGTGAGAGGGATTCTCATAAGGGTATCATTATTGGAAAACAAGGAGTAATGTTGAAAAAGATTGGTACCCAGGCGCGAATTGATATGGAAAATCTTCTAGACACCAAAGTAAATTTGAAACTTTGGGTGAAAGTGAAAAAGGATTGGCGTGACAGTGAGTTTTTACTCAAAAACTATGGTTACCAAAATGATGAAAGATAAGTAAGCACATTTAATTAGATGCGTGACACGAGACATCGGGACGCAAGTTTAGAGGAGGCAATGTAAGTATGAGAGATAAAATTGAGCTCACTGGCATGGTACTTTCTAGCATGTTGGTAGGAGATTATGATAAGCGCCTTGTCATACTTACAAAGGAACGTGGTAAGATTACGGCATTTGCGAAGGGGGCAAGAAAACCCAATAGTCCATTTCTTGGTTTGAGCGAACCATTTAATTTTGGAAAATTTGTACTGATAGAAGGATATGATGCATATCGTTTGGTAGGTGGGGATATTAAAGAATACTTTCTAGATGTGAAAAATGATATTGAAGGTATTTGTTACGGAACGTATTTTTGCGATGTGTTGGAATATTTATCAGTAGAAGGAATTGGAGATGTTAATGTATTGAATCTTTTGTATGTCACATTGAAGGCATTGACAAAGCAGGATATTCCCAATGCATTGATTCGAAGAGTGTTTGAATTAAAGGTGTTGGTATATGATGGAGAGGCCTTAGAGGCCTTTTCCTGTGTAAAATGTGGAGAAAAAAAGGTGATGGCATTCTATTTGCGTGGTAACGGACTGGTATGTAATCAATGTAAAACACCAGATATGACACCACTTACAGAATCAACCATATATACATTGCAGTTTATTATCAGTACAACATTAGATAAGTTATATACATTCCAATTGAAAGAAGAAATATGGAAAGAAATAGATGAAGTGATAGGAAGATATTTTGGGCAACACGTAGGAAAAAGGTTTCCCTCTTTAGAAATTCTTTCTTCTTTATCTTGAAATATTGTGCATTCTCTTGTAGAATATATAAGTTGATAAGAATGAATAGAAATTTGAGGTGCAGATGATGAGAAAAATATGGTTGGTATTAAGCATGATTTTGGTGCTGGGAGTCTTGACTGGTTGTAAGAATTATGCAGAAGAATATGATAAGAATACACTTGTTGTAAAAGGAAATGGTTCTCTTGTGGAGGTGGCTGTAGAAGACTTTTCGGACACATCTGTTTCGGCAGAAGATTTATCTGTTTATATCACAGAACAGATTGACGCATACAATGAGAAGCAAGACAAGGACATGGTTAAGAAGGATACCCTTTTGACAGAGGATATGAGCAAAGTAAAGCTTGTACTAGAATATAAGGACATAGATTCTTATAATGGTTTTAATTTATTGGAGTGCACGCTGGCAGATTTTTCAGAAATGGATGAAAAGGATTTGAAGGGAACATTTACTTCGGCTGATGGAAAGTCTGTAAAGGTTGGAAAGATGGAAGGAACCAAGGGAGCGATGGTTTTGATTATGTCAGAAAAGACAGATTTGGTTGTAGATGGAGATATTCTATATTACAACAAGGAAGTGAAAGTGAAAAATGGCGTAGCTAGCACATCCGGCGATGAAAATGCAATTGTAATATTTAAATAATTGCTTTGACTTTGGTAGACAATGTTGAGCAGTTACTTTCTAAAATATATCATTATGAAAAGGTAGGGTATTAACTATGGAAAAGACAATGGAGAAAATCGTAGCGTTAGCTAAGGCGAGAGGTTTTGTATATCCGGGTTCTGAGATATATGGTGGTCTTGCTAATACATGGGATTACGGTAATCTTGGTGTTGAACTTAAGAACAATGTTAAGAAGGCATGGTGGAAAAAATTTATTCAGGAAAATCCATACAATGTGGGTGTGGATTGTGCGATATTGATGAATCCGCAGACTTGGGTTGCATCAGGACATTTGGGAAGCTTTTCTGATCCTTTAATGGATTGTAAGGAGTGTCATGAAAGACATCGTGCTGATAAGTTGATTGAAGATTATATGATGGATAAGGGAATCACAATTGAAGGCTCTGTAGATGCTTGGACGCATGAGGCGATGACGGAGTATATCAATGAGAATGAGATTTGTTGTCCAACATGTGGTAAGAGAAATTTTACTGACATTCGTGAATTTAACTTGATGTTCAAGACGTTCCAGGGGGTAACTGAGGATGCAAAGAATACAGTTTACTTGAGACCAGAGACCGCACAGGGTATTTTTGTTAACTTTAAGAATGTACAGAGAACCTCTAGAAAGAAGATACCATTTGGTATCGGTCAGATTGGTAAATCTTTCCGTAATGAGATTACTCCAGGTAATTTTACCTTCCGTACAAGAGAGTTTGAGCAGATGGAATTAGAATTCTTCTGTGAACCAGATACAGACCTTGAATGGTTTGCTTATTGGAAACAGTTCTGTATTGACTGGTTAAAGAACTTAGGTATGACAGAGGAAGAGATGCGTTATAGAGATCATGATCCAGAAGAGCTTTCTTTCTATAGTAAAGCAACTACAGATATCGAGTTCTTGTTCCCATTTGGTTGGGGAGAGCTTTGGGGTATTGCCGATCGTACAGATTACGATTTAACTCAGCATCAGAACACTTCTGGTGAACCAATGGATTATTTTGATGATGAGAAGAAAACAAAGTATGTACCATACGTTGTTGAGCCATCTCTTGGTGCTGACCGTGTGACATTGGCATTCCTTTGTGCAGCTTATGATGAGGAAGAATTAGAAGGCGGAGATACTAGAACAGTGCTTCATTTCCATCCAGCTTTGGCGCCGGTTAAGATTGGTGTGCTTCCGTTATCTAAGAAGTTAAATGAAGGTGCAGAGAAGATTTTTGCCGAATTGTCAAAGACATATAACTGTGAGTTTGATGATCGTGGTAATATTGGTAAGCGTTATAGAAGACAGGATGAGATTGGTACTCCTTTCTGTGTGACATATGACTTTGAGTCAGAAGAGGATGGAGCTGTTACAGTCCGTGACCGTGATACCATGGAGCAGGAGAGAGTAAAGATTGAAGATTTGAAAGCTTACTTTGAGAAGAAGTTTGAATATTAATCAGAAAATAATCATTAAGAAAAGCCTTGTTGCAATGCAACAAGGCTTTTTGGTTACTTAATACTATGTAGGAATTGGTGTTGGTTTGGTAAAACTTACATCAATTTCTCTAATTCCTTAATTGTCTCAGTTAATTCTTTCAAAGACTGCTTGATAGACTTGTTGATTTCTCCTGAATTCACTGCTAATTTACCAACTTCGGCAGCTACAACAGCAAAACCTCGTCCAAACTCACCAGCTCTTGCGGCTTCAATAGAAGCGTTCAGGGAAAGGATGTTTTGCTTGCTTTCAATCTTGTCTAACTGGAAAGATTTCTCGTTGATTTCGCGAATTAAGCTAGCAGCCTTCTCTATCTCGGAATCTAATTCGTCAATCTTATCATTGTCAGCATTGTTCTGATAATTTGCATTGGCAAGCATGTTAACGATATCACCTAATAACTTAGCAGCAGCTTTGGTAGAACGTGATGCACGAATCTGGAAAGCATCGTCATCTGATACTAACTGTACTACGTTAACAACACCAACTTTTTCGTTATTCACATTAATGTCATAAGTGAAATTAACAGCATCGTCGCAAGAATCTGTGTAATTGTTTGACTTTGCGACGCATTCACTATCGTTATCTACTACGATGGCGGCAAGACTAGTAGAATCTGACCAATCCTGTATGATTTGTTCTAATTGTTTCAAGTCAATAAAATCTCTAATATCCATTCTATAATACATCCTTTCTGTAGAATAATAGTATTATTTGTATAAAATTGATAATTCTTTTACAATTATACTAAAAAAAATGGGAAAAAGCAATAAAATATACGAATAAAAATATAAAACATATGCAGAAAAAATATGATTTTATGGTTGACATAACGGTCATCCTTTGTTATCATAAGCTTGTTAGTGAATTTGTAACATTTTTGTAACAATTAACCGACGATGAATTAAGGGGTATTTTATGAAGAAAAAGATTATTAGAAGTTCTATGATAGCTGTGGCAGCGATGTCAATTATGTTAGGTGGAACGTCATATACAACAAGTGTGAAAGATGAAGTCCGTGAGACGCCAGCTATTATTAGTAAAGCAATTGCTAATAGTGTAGCTGAATCTAAGGAGATTTCCAAGGGAATTGCCTTGAATGACACAACAGAATCTGTAGATGTAGCAGAGACGACAGAGACAACTGAGGCACAGGCAACAGAGATGGAGTCTTCAGGATTAGAAGAGAAGGAAGTAAAGCTTGAAAGTAATCAGGTGGTTGCGAATATTGATAGCTTTTTGAATATTAGAACTGAGCCTTCTGAAGAGGCAGAGGTTGTAGGTAAGTTCTACAGAGGTAATGTTGGAACAGTAATTGAAAAGGGTGAAGAGTGGTCAGTGGTTGCATCTGGTAATGCGTATGGCTATGTTCACAATGATTATTTGTTATTTGGAGAGGCGGCAGAGGCTTACATTGAGAACAACTGTGATCAAGTTGCTAAGGTTGCAACTGAGACATTGAATGTAAGAGCAGAGGAGTCTACAGAGAGTGACATCTTGACATTGACAGATCAGGGTTCTACTTTTACAATTCTTGGCAATGAGAACGGTTGGGTTAAGGTTGCTTTAGATGAAGAGCAGGTTGGATATGTATCCAGTGATTATGTATATATTGATTATGTATATGAAACAGCTGTAACGATTGAGGAAGAGCAGGCAGCTATTGCAGCAGCGGAGGCAGAAGCTCAAGCAGCAGCAGAGGCAGCAGCGGCAGCAGCGCAAGAACAGCAACAACAGCAGCAAGAGCAGCAACAACAGCAGCAGACAACACAGCAAGAGCCATCTACACAGGCACCTACAACAGAGGCACCTAAGCAGGATGCGGTTACCTCGACAGATGTTAAGGTCGAAGATGAGGATACTTCTAAGGAAACTGTAAAGCAGGAATCAAGTAGCACAACCGGTCAGGCGATTGCTGATTATGCAGTGCAGTTTGTTGGAAATCCATATGTATATGGTGGTACAAGCTTAACGAATGGTGCAGACTGTTCAGGTTTTGTACAGTCAGTGTATAAGCATTTTGGTTATTCGTTGCCGAGAACAGCGGCTAGTCAGGCTGGTGCTGGTAGACAGGTAAGTTTAGATAGTTTACAGCCAGGTGATTTGTTGTTCTATCATGGTTATGGACATGTGGCAATTTACATTGGTGGTGGACAAGTTGTTCACGCAAGTAATAAGAAGACAGGAATTAAGATTTCTAGCTACAATTACTCACCAATCAACAAGGCTGTTCGTATTGTAAAATAATAGAATAAGAATGTGATTTCAAAGTCGTTGGACATAATGTTCAGCGACTTTTTTGTGTTATAACATCTTTCGAGCGGATGTTATCTGCAAGCATGTTTGAATGGTTATAACCAATCAATAAATAGTTCAGAAAAAAATACATAAAAACTAGAAAAAAACGGAAAAAATGTTTTGAAATTTATATATTATATGCTATAATGGTTAACAGACTGTGGACAGGTGTATTAATCTGTCCGAGTACATTATCAAAATACTTAGGAGGTATATATCAAATGGCAAACAAATGGGTATATTTGTTTAAAGAAGGCGACGCATCAATGAGAAACCTTCTTGGTGGTAAGGGATGTAACTTAGCTGAGATGACTGGCTTAGGTTTACCAATTCCACAGGGATTCACAGTAACAACAGAGGCTTGTACAGATTACTATAACCAGGGCAAGCAGATTTCTGAGGAGATTCAGAAGCAGATTTTCGAGGCTATTGCTTGGTTAGAGGAATATAACGGTAAAAAGTTTGGTGATACAGAAGATCCATTATTAGTATCAGTTCGTTCAGGTGCTCGTGCATCTATGCCTGGTATGATGGATACAATTCTTAACTTAGGTCTTAACGACGTAGCAGTTGAAGGTTTTGCTAAGAAGACTGGCAACCCAAGATTTGCTTACGATTCATACAGAAGATTTATTCAGATGTACGCTGACGTAGTTATGGAAGTTCCAAAGTCATTCTTCGAGAAGAAGATCGATGAGATGAAGGAAGCTAAGGGCGTTGTATATGATACAGATTTAACTGCTGATGACTTAAAGGATTTGGCTAACCAGTTCAAGGCTATCTACAAGGATGCTATGAATGGTGAGGACTTCCCACAGGATCCTAAGGATCAGTTAATGGGAGCTGTTAAGGCTGTATTCCGTTCTTGGGATAACCCACGTGCTATCGTTTACCGTCGTATGAACGACATTCCTGGTGATTGGGGAACTGCTGTTAACGTACAGACAATGGTATTCGGTAACAAGGGTGAGACATCAGGTACTGGTGTAGCATTTACTCGTAACCCATCTACAGGTGCTAAGGGTATCTTCGGTGAGTACTTAATCAATGCTCAGGGTGAGGACGTAGTTGCTGGTGTTCGTACACCTCAGCCAATTTCTCAGTTAGAGCAGGATATGCCAGAGTGTTATGCTCAGTTCATGGAGTTAGCTATGAAGCTTGAGAATCACTTCCATGATATGCAGGATATGGAGTTCACTATCGAGGAAGGTAAGTTATACTTCTTACAGACACGTAATGGTAAGAGAACAGCTCCAGCTGCTATCAAGATTGCTTGTGATTTAGTAGATGAAGGTCAGATTACAGAGGAAGAGGCAGTTTGCCGTATCGAGGCTAAGTCTCTTGATCAGTTACTTCACCCAACATTCGATGCTGCTGCATTGAAGGCTGGCGAGGTTATTGGTTCAGCTCTTCCTGCTTCTCCTGGTGCTGCTGCTGGTAAGGTTTACTTTACAGCTGATGACGCTAAGGAAGCTGGTATCGGTGGACGTGGCGAGAGATGTATCTTAGTTCGTCTTGAGACATCTCCAGAAGATATCGAAGGTATGCATGCTTCACAGGGTATCTTAACAGTTCGTGGTGGTATGACATCACACGCTGCTGTAGTTGCTCGTGGTATGGGTACATGTTGTGTATCTGGTTGTGGTGAGATCAAGATTAACGAAGAAGAGAAGTACTTCGAGTTAGGCGGATACACATTCCATGAGGGAGATTACATTTCACTTGATGGTACAACAGGTAAGATATACAAGGGCGATATCAAGACAGTAGAGCCATCAATCGGTGGTGACTTCGGTCGTGTTATGGCTTGGGCAGATAAGTATAGAAAGTTAATGGTTCGTACAAATGCAGATACTCCTGCAGATACAGCTAAGGCTGTTGAGTTAGGTGCTGAGGGTATCGGTCTTTGCCGTACAGAGCATATGTTCTTCGGTGAGGATAGAATTCCTAAGTTCAGAAAGATGATTCTTTCTGATACAGTAGAAGCTAGAGAAGAAGCTCTTAAGGCAATCGGTGAGTTCCAGAAGGCTGACTTCAAGGCTATGTACGAGACATTAGAGGGTCGTCCAATGACAGTTCGTTACTTGGATCCACCTCTTCATGAGTTCGTTCCAACTGAGGAAGCTGATATCAAGGCATTGGCTGATGATATGGGTCTTACAGTTGCTGACGTTAAGGCTAAGTGTGATGCACTTCACGAGTTCAACCCAATGATGGGTCACCGTGGATGTCGTCTTGCTGTAACATATCCAGAAATCGCTAGAATGCAGACAAGAGCTGTTATGGAAGCTGCTATCGAAGTTAAGGCTGAGAAGGGTTATGACATCGTTCCAGAAATCATGATCCCATTAGTAGGCGAGAAGAAAGAGCTTAAGTATGTTAAGGATGTTGTAGTTGAAGTTTGTGAGGCTGTTAAGGCTGAGAAGAATTCTGATATCCAGTACCACATCGGTACAATGATCGAGATTCCTCGTGCTGCTCTTACAGCTGACCAGGTTGCTGAAGAGGCTGAGTTCTTCTCATTCGGTACGAACGACTTAACACAGATGACATTCGGTTTCTCTCGTGATGATGCTGGTAAGTTCTTAGATTCTTACTATCAGGCTAAGATTTACGAGTCAGATCCATTTGCTCGTCTTGACCAGACAGGTGTTGGCCAGTTAGTTCAGATGGCTGCAGAGAAGGGACGTAAGACTCGTCCAGATATCAAGTTAGGTATCTGTGGTGAGCACGGTGGAGATCCATCTTCAATCGAGTTCTGCCATAAGGTAGGATTGAACTATGTATCATGTTCTCCATTCCGTGTACCTATCGCTAGATTAGCTGCTGCTCAGGCTGCAATCAATGATAAGTAAGATGTGAATACAATGAGATATGCGAAAGTACGAAGTACTTTCGTAACATGAGAAGAGGGTGCGTTTCGGAAAGTTTACTTTCCGGGACGTGCCCTTTTCTTATGTTGAGAATGCGCGTCAGCGCTTTCATATATCGACTGTCCATCACTGAGCAAGCTGTGCTTGCGATGTGGGGATGGACAGAAGTGCTTGCATTTCAGAGCCTGCCTTTTTCTTATGTGGCGAAAGTACGTCAGTACATTCATATATCGACTGTCCATCACTGAGCAAGCTGTGCTTGCGATGTGTATAATCGGTTGAATTGAAATTCAATTAGTTTCATAATCTTCTTGTGTTTCGTGATGAAGTGCAAGGAGATTTCTTTCTTATGGTGTATTTTTTTAGATATAGTAAAATTAAAGGGAGATATTAAAATAGATACAGTTGACTTTTGAAATATGGAGAAATACTATATTGACTTTTTTAATGGCTGTTCGTGTATTGAAAAAGGATGAAAAAATAGTATAATGAAACTAATGTGTTGTGAATAGGGAGGAGAACTCTTATTTCACTTACAGAGTCGTTTAAGGATTTTTGTAACGTATGTTATGAAATGAAATTTAAGATACGGTTGAAGTTATATTAAATGCTGAATCAGAAGAAGAACAAGGATTTATTGAACTGATTTGCAACGATATAATGTCATAATGCAAAAAGAAGTAGTTGAAAAAGGATTGTTTTGATAAAAAAGTAGTTATATTGAAAGTAGGTAGTAGAATGGTTATTGCACACAATCTATCAGCAATGAATGTACAAAGACAATTTAATATTTCTGTAAGAGGTATCAAAAAGTCAACTGAAAAACTGTCTTCTGGATATAGAATAAATCGTTCTGCTGATGATGCTGCTGGATTATCTGTTTCCGAGAAAATGCGAAATCAGATAAGAGGTTTGAATCAAGCTATCAATAATATCGAAGATGGGGTAAGTTTGATTCAGACAGCTGATGGTGCATTGAATGAAGTACATAGTATTTTGCATCGCATAGGAGAACTGGCTGTAAAGTCTGCTAATGATACCAATGCAATAGAGGATAGGGAAGTTATTAATGATGAAGTGGTACAGTTAAAAAAGGAAATAGCAGATATTTTTGAAAAGACGGAATTTAATGGAAAGGGTTTGTTTACTACATCTAAATTGACAGCTGGATTTATTGGTGAAGGTTCGACGGCAGGATTGAGAGTGACTGTGGGCGGTCAATGCAGAGGTCCAATTAAAGTAGTGGATGATGGAAAAGTAGTAGAAGATGCTTCTTACTATTTTACTTCTGCATGGAAAGTGGAAGACGATGGCGTTGGAAATTACGAATTTTCATTTTCTGTTTTTGATAAGGAATCTGGAAATATGGTGTCTAATTTAGTGGATAGCGTATCAAAAGCGGAATTTCGTGATGCGTGTGAAAGAGCTTCCTATTGTAATTTGATGTTGGAAGATGAGATGGATACTGACCCAATAATGCCTAAAGATTATACATATATACAAATTGGATTTGAGAGAGATAAATTTCAACCATCACAAACTGATTTAAAAACAATCAATCCAACACAATATGAAGCAGAATTGGATGCTTATGAAACATCTAAAGTTGAAGCATTAAAGAATGCCAATATCTATATGATGAAGGATTTATCTTATTATTGTGGAACAATAGAAAACCCGATTATGAAAGATATGGTATTACAAACAGGGGCAAACGCAGGCGATACAACTGTAATGAATTGGAAAAGTCTTAATTTAGATGTGATCGGAATGCAAAATACAAATGTACTGACACATCAAGATTCTCAGAATGCAATTAGTGAAGTACAGAGAGCAATTAGGATAGTGTCCGCGGAACGTTCAAATTTTGGAGCTATTCAAAACCGATTAGAAAAAGCTTTGAATAATAATCAAAATTATGTTGAAAACTTACAGAGTGCTGAGTCTAGTATTCGTGATACAGACATGGCAACGGAAGTATTGATTAATACAAAGTATAATATTTTGGAGCAGATGGGACAGGCAATGTTGGCACAAGCTAATCAGAATAATCAAAGTGTGTTGTCTTTGATACAGTAGATAAAGAGTATTATTATTTTTAATGGATTACAGTACTTGCTAAACAAGTTTGCATAAGGCTATATTCAACGACTTTAGACCCCACAGGTTGCAATCAATTCGTTTTTGTGTAATCCAATATTCCAGTTTCGAGTTTGTAATGAAATGTAAAACAGTAAGCGTCCCTCTCGTATGGGAAAGTGTTATGATATGATAAAAAATTGGATATCAAAGCCCAATGTGCAATCTGAATATGGTGAACCTGTTTATACCACTATCTCAGAAGTAAAACAGTTATTAGATAAATGGGAAATTGGATATTCAAATATTGATTTTTACAGCCTTGAAGCATATCATCGTGTAGAAAATGTAAAATCAGCAAGGGTGTTGCAAAAATCGGCGATGCAGATTACTGATACTGTTCAAAGATTTAGCAGAGCAAACATCTTGCCCGAGGGTGAAGTTTGTGGAGGTGTATATGAGTACTCGAAATAGTTGCAATACATATTTCAAGATAGTTGGAAATTTTAATCCCGATGAGGTTTCTAAATTATTAAATCTCACCCCTGAAAAGACTTGGAAAATCGGAGATTTGCGACGTAATGGTACGATGTACGATTTTGCTCTTTGGGAAATTGGCAGATGTACGGAATATGATGTAGAAGTTGAAAACCAAATGAGAAAGACTATCGCACGCCTACAAGATAAAATACAATTGCTTAATCAAATAAGAGAAGAAAATGATGTTACTTTCGTTTTAGAAATCGTTCCTTCAATTTATGTAGGAGACATGAATCCATGTCTTGCACCTTCGCTGGATGTGATTGATTTTTGTCATGCAACAAGGACGGAGATAGATATTGATATGTATATCTATAATTCGGAAGATGAATAATTAAAACAAATTGCAATATGTTGAGGACGTGAAAATTGAAGTTTGCTTTGTCTTAATTGTACAAACAAAAATAGGTTGAGAGGTGTTTTGATGAATAATAATGAATGCAGGATAATCAAGATAGGCAAGGATGCACTATATGAATTTATATATGAAAACTTTATAGCAAATCATGAAAACTTTATGGATATGGATGTAGTAGGAAATATGAATACGTTTGCTATAAACTGGGAAACAGGAGAGTTTATTTTTTGTGCACATAGGGATGAAAACGAAAAAGGTGAAATTGTTACATTTCCCAAGGATATTGATTTAAATGAATTGATGAAAGTAATTCCAGAAACAACAGATTCAGTGCTGGGAGCCGGAAAAAAGTATAGGGATTATTCATTTGATGACCTAAGAAAAATGGGAGTTAATAAAAAGTAGAAAATGCTAAACGAATAATACATAGCAATTACAAAGGAGAAAATAACAGCTTTATGTTTTTTCTTCATGAAAAGAATTTCTTTTCTGTGGAAACGTTTTGGGAGTTTTATGAAAGCATAACTGCATAAAGGATATGAAAACGATATAATTTAACAATAGGAGCATTGAAAGGAGACCATGCATAGGATGCGTGGTCATCTTTTTATAAAAATACATTGACAAGCATCTATGTATTGGCTATACTATGCATAGACAACCATCAATGTGAGGTGAATAGGTATGAAAAAAATGGATGTTGCATTAATCTGTAAGGCGCTTTCGGATTCAAACAGGCTTGAGATAGTTCAGATGCTTTCTGAAGGAGAAAAGTGTGGCTGCAAATTGCTTGAGAGATTTGAGATAACACAGCCGACACTTTCTCATCATATGAAAACATTGATGGAATCCGGTATGGTAAATGACCGAAAAGAGGGAAAGTGGCATTACTATTCCCTAAATACGGAGACGTTCTCCGGGTTCAAAAAATATATAGAGGATCTCGGGTGCTGTGATGACGGCAACGCAGATAAAACAGGGTGCT
>JAZSPZ010000050.1:0-6060 GCA_045537735.1 Lachnospiraceae bacterium | reverse complement strand
TGTGATGGTTGGGCGACGGTAAAGAAATATGCTGAGTATGTGATTCCGTCTATCGTAGAAAACCAACCTGATGCGATGATTATCGCTGGAACCAATAATTGGTGCCAGAATATCTTGGAGCCAGTCTCAAATCCTATTGATTCTGTGTACAAAAAAAATGTATTATATTCATTCCACTATGATGCCTGTTCTCACTATTTCTTGCTAGGTGATTTCCGTGCTGCACAAGGAATGATTCCTGTCTTTGTCTCAGAGTGGTCAACTGTAAAGTTCGATGGTGAAGGACCTTTCTGTAAGCAAAATTCAGACGACTTCATGTATGCATGTGATAATGCTAATACGAAGCAACTTGTCAGTTGGTGTATTTGGAATTGGGGTAAAAAAGATGATGCGACTTCATTCTTTACAGGTACTTGTGATGCACAGAACTTGTCTCAGTACAGGGCTGACGATGGTCAGACTCTGTATGGAGAATATGTGTCTAATTTGATGTCAGGTTTAAGATGTTGTCCACCGCCACCTCTTCCATGTTGTGGTAGTTATGAGGAACCAAATAGAATCCCTACAGAAGATTATTATGCATGGCATTGGGATGCTTATAATTATGGCGGTGAAGGTATCGCTTATCATGATGCGAATAGCAGTGCATGGAAGAAAGATGCTGATGGCACAGTCTTAGATTATAATTGGTCTGGTGATGAGGTCGATGTCTTCTCGTTGGCTTACCAGATGCAGTGGATAGACAAAAAATGTCCTTGGTCTACAGTTGAGAATGGAAGAGTCGTTTCTTGGAATGATTCAATCAGTACTATATGGAAGGATGTCAACAATGACGATAAACCTACTTATAAATCATTGAATGGTGGCCGTATGTATTCTGGAACAGCGGGTTCAAGACGTCCAGACGAAGGCGTAGATATGGTCGGTGCATCTTTGAGAGGTACTAGTTATCAGCATAGTGGATACCAGAGTATTGAATATGTTGAGGATGGAGAGTGGATCAATTATACTGTAAAAGTAGAAAAACCTGGCTACTACAAGATTAGAGGCATTGTTAGTGCGGGCTATACAGCACCTAATGAAGAGGGTGAAATTTCAATCACATCTGGAGGCGAAAACATTCTTCGTGATACATCTGCACTTGATGATGCAGACGTTATAACAACATTCGGATTCCAAAGGGTTACAGATTGTGCGGATCCTTCTGCTGAATCTCATGATAGTTGGGATTGTTGGGCAGAGGTTGACGCTATAAGCGGAGACCATGATGCGGTTTTGTGTCTATTCAAAGAGGCAGGTGAGCAGGAGATAACAATCTCGTTCAGTGGAAGTGCTAATGGAGTAGGTCCACTTTTGTTTGATTTTTATAAAGAGCTTAGTCCGGAAGATCCGTATACATGTGGTGATTGTGGAGGCGTTCTTCCTGAAGGACCTTGGTCTACTTTAAACACTATCCCTTCTAATTCGTCGGCATGGCGTTGGGACTACTATGACGTTGGAGGAGAAGGAGTCTCTTATCACGATAAAAATAGTAGTGCATGGAAGAAGGATAAAGAAGGTGTCATTATTGATTATTCAAATGACGGTGATGAGGTTGATGTATACTCATTGGCAAAAGAGTATGAGTGGTTGAACAAAAAATGTCCGTGGTCTACAGTGAAAAATGGTAAGGTTGTCGCTTGGGATAAATCAATCGATTCATATTGGACGGATGATAATGGAAAGCCTACTTATAGATCACTGAATGGTGGTAGAAGATATTCTGGCACAGATGGCACAGTACGTCCGGATGGAGGTGTGGATATGGTGGCCGCAACTTGCCGTGGTACTGCATATGCGTCTTTAGGATACAATACTATAGAATGGGTAGAAGAAGGCGAATGGATCAATTATACTGTAAATGTAGAGAAACCTGGATACTACAAGATCAGGGGAGTCGTTAGTGCAGGATATAAGGGAGTCTCTGATAAGGGCGAGATTTCAATAGTGTCACAGAACGGAAACCTTCTTCGTGACGCATCTGCACTTGATGATGAAAATGCAATAACATCATTTGGATTCCCTGTGACTGATGTATGTGATGATCCTAAAGTTGACGCTGTAACAGAACCTTGGGACTGCTGGACTGTATCTGATGCAAGAAGCGGTAAGTATAATGAGGTGTTGTGTGAGTTCAAAAATGCAGGAGTGCAGCAAATAAAGATCATGTTTAATGATAATGCAAGTGGCATAGGCCCACTTCTCTTTGATTTCTATAAAGAGTTAAGTCCAGAAGATCCATTTGCTTGTTGTGGTGGTGGCATTCCAACAGTTGTAAACACCATACCTTCAACAAAATCTTCATTATGGCATTGGGATTACTATAATAATGGAGGCGAAGGCGTCGCATACCATGATCTTAACAGCGGAGCATACGAAAAAGATGCTGACGGAGTTATAATCGGTTATTCGAATAAGCAAGAAGAAGTTGATGTTTTCTCATTGGCAAAGGAGATGAAATGGCTGAGAGACACATGTCCTTGGTCAACAGTTAAGAATGGTAAAGTTGTCGCATGGGATAAATCAATCGACACTGAATGGAAGGATGTTAATGGAAAATTCTCATATAGATCACTGAATGGAGGTAGAAAATATTATGGCAATGATGGATCTATACGCCCTGATGAAGGAGTGGATTTGCTAGGAGCATCCTTAAACGGAACGGCTTATGAGGGAGAACCATATTCTAGTCTTGGTTGGGTAGAAGAAGGCGAATGGATCAATTATACTGTAAAGGTTGAGAAGCCAGGATATTACAAGATCAGTGGAATCATTGGTGCTGAGTATACCTCTCCTGAAGATAATGGTGAAATTTCAATTGTTTCTGGTGGCAAAAATCTTCTTCGTATTCCAGAACGAATTACGGATCCAGATACAATAACATCATTTGGATTCCCTAGAACGTTAAAATGTGATGATAGTAAAATTAAACTTAGTGAACCTTGGTATTGTTGGACGGTGGCTGATGCAAGAAGTTACAGAAGTGATGAAGTGTTATGTTTGTTCCCTGAGGCTGGTGAGCAGCAAATAAAGATCATGTTTACTGGTAATGCAGGTGGAGTCGGTCCACTTATTTTTGATTTCTATAGAGACTTGGATCCAAATCCGATTTGTTGTAGTGATCCTAGTGACGTAAATGATGTAGATGCGGCTAACTTCTCTATCAATCCTAATCCAGCATCAGGAGAGTTTACTTTAACTCTTGTTGACAATGTTGAGGCTTCAGTAGAGGTGGTGAATATGGCTGGTCAGATTGTTGTGTCTCAGAAGATTGTGGGTTCTGCAACAATCAACAAGTCTTTGACCGCAGGTGTTTATACCGTAATTGTAAAATCAAACGGAGGAGTAAGCACTCAGAAGTTGGTTGTTAAGTAATCAGAATTATTAGAATTTTGTAGATTTATGGAAGATGGACAGTTTGTTCATCTTCCTTTTTGTTGATCGCGTTGCACTGTTTTGTTTGCTAATCTCGTAGGAAAGGGAGATTGTCTGTTAAAAACAAAAAAAGTTTCTGCTTGCTTCTTTTCTGAAAAATATATAATATTGCAAATTAACAACATCAATGATATTGCCTTTAGACTGGTTGTCGTGTTGGTAAATATTGATGCGAAATTTTATAAGTCATAAAAATGCGTATGAGAAAATTTTTGTTACTTGGTGCTGCGTTGTCAGGTTATATGGCAGCTAGTGCATTTGGATGTCCAGGATCGGAGAGAAAGGATTATTCGGATTGGGGAAAACTAAAGTTGGTTGAAAACCAACTTTCTGACAAAAATGGAAATCCGGTCCAGTTGAAAGGTTGGTCTACTTATTCCATTAGCCCTTACGATGTAGAGGGATGTCTTGGAGAAAATCAGTGGGAGTTGATGAAAAAGTATGGTGCGAATATTGTTCGCTTGGTTTTGTATGCAGGTGAGGACAGCTCATATAAAAATGACCGAGACAAATACAAGGACCTTGTGAAAAATAGCATCAAGGAACTTGCCGAGAAAAATATGTATTGTTTGATTGATTGGCAAAGTTCTGATCCGACAGTTTCAAATTATAATTTTGATCCTAATGATTATTTGAACGATGCCAAGGATTTCTTCAATGATATTTCTAAGTTTTGTTTTGAAAATGAATACAAACATGTGTTGTATGAGATATGTGGTGAGCCAACTTGTGGATGGTCGAAGATCAAATCTTATGCTGAATCGGTTCTTCCTGCAATTACGGCTAACCAGCCGGACGCAATCGTTGTAGTCGGAACAGACCAGTGGTGCCAGAAAATCATGGAACCAGTGTCGAATCCTCTCTCTTCCCAATGGAAGAAAAATGTGGTGTATTCGTTTCATTATGACGCATGTAACCACTATTCTTTGTTGGGCGATTTCCGTAATGCTCAGAAACTAATTCCTGTGTTTGTCTCGGAGTGGACGGCTATGAAGTTCAACGGAGACGGTCCTTTCTGTGTGGATAATTCTGATTATTTGATGGCCTCTTGCGATAAACAGCAATCGGCTCCTCAGGTAGTTAGCTGGTGTATTGGTAATTGGGGAAAAAAGGACAAGGCTACTTCATTTTTTGTCGGTTCATGTGCTGAAGGCAGTGAGTCACAGGATTTAGATCAGAATGGATATGAAAAATATGGCGAGTATGTGTTGAGACTGATGGAATATTGTAAAGAACCAGAGCCAGACACGACCGAAAGTAAATGCCCAGGTGTGTATAATACAATTCTGTCGACGGAGGCAAACCTTTGGCACTGGGATTATTATGACTGTGGCGGTGAGGGATTG
Source organism: Lachnospiraceae bacterium (assembly GCA_045537735.1). GTDB lineage: Bacteria > Bacillota > Clostridia > Lachnospirales > Lachnospiraceae > CAG-590. The sequence continues at coordinate 1,240 of JAZSPZ010000050.1, read as the reverse complement.
GCTTTCCATGATGCTAATAGTAGCGCTTGGATAAAAGATTCAACTGGAGTAGTCGTTGATTATTCTAATGACGGAGAAGAGGTCGATGTATTCTCATTGGCAAAACAACTGGAATGGATAAATAAATCATGCCCTTGGTCTACAGTTGAGGATGGCAGAGTCGTCGCTTTTGATTCGACAATTTCTACAATGTGGAAGGATGGGAATGAAAATCCTACGTATAAATCTTTGAATGCAGGACGTAATTATTCTGGTACTGATGGCTCAAGACGTCCGGATGAGGGTGTGGATTTGAATTACGCTAATTGTAAAGGAACTGAATATGAGAATATGGGATATAATAGCCTTTATCGTGTTGAAAATGGAGAGTGGATTAATTATACTGTAAAAGTAGAAAAACCAGGTTTATATAAAATTTCCGGTATTATTAATTCTGAGTATCTTGCTCCTGGAAAGAATGGTGAAATTTCAATAGTATCTTCTCGTGGTAATCTCCTTCGTGTCCCAAGTTTTGATTTGGATCCTGATGCGGTTACTGCATTTGGGTTCCAACCGATGTTTGAGTGTGATGATAAGTCAGTAAATATAAAAGAACATTGGGACTGCTGGACAATCGCTAACGCTAAAAGCGGAAGAGAGGACGTAGTGTTGTGCTCGTTTCCAGAGGCTGGAGAACAAACGATTTCTATTGTGTTTAGTGGCGACGCAAGTGGTGTTGGTCCTCTAATTTTTGAATTCTACAAAGAGATTGATCCTGAAGATCCGATTACTTGTGGCGATTGTGGAGGAGATTTCCCTGGTGCAGTGGATGATGTAGATGCAACTAATTTCTCAATTAATCCTAACCCTACTTCAGGAGAGTTTACCGTAACTTTTGCTGACAATGTTGAGGCTTCGGTTGAGGTGGTGAATATGGCTGGTCAGGTTGTCGCGTCTCAGAAGATTGTGGGTTCGGCTACAATCAACAATTCTTTGGCTGCAGGTGTTTATACGGTAGTGGTTAAGACTAACGCAGGTGTCAGCACACAGAAGTTGGTTGTGAAGTAAACAAAATTAGATTTTATAATTCCTTTGGAGGGGAAGCTTATTGCTTCTCCTCTTTTTTTGTGTCGACGTAGAAAAATTTATGTTGTTTTGCTTTGATAAATAATGTATCCCCTAACGGGGAAAATACGTCCCATCATAATTTATATATCTACCGATATAAAACACCTAACGGTGTATATAGAATTCGTATGTT
>JAZSPZ010000014.1:0-37985 GCA_045537735.1 Lachnospiraceae bacterium | reverse complement strand
TCAGCATAACTTACAGCCCAAAGATGTCATAGTCAAACTGAATATGGAACGTTCCTACACATATCAGATATTGAATGGAAGACGGAATCCTACACGTAATTTTTTGATAAGAATTGCTTTTTTGTGCAAACTATCTGTGGATGATACACAGAAATTGTTAAGCGCTGGTAATCGTCCGATTCTATATCCTAGAAATCGTTTTGACGCCGCGGTTTTATACTGTATCCAGCATGAACTCTCAGAAGAAGAACTAAATGAACTATTAAAAGACATAGAAGAAGAGGCCCTTTTTTAGAGCCTCTTTTTCTATGTCTGTTTCAATTCCATACGACAAATGGCATTGCCCTTCTCCACAAACTTGGTCTCGTACTCGGTCATGATGTTTCCTTCCACATATTCTGAGTTATGTAGGTCAAAGGTATGATTAAGAAGCTCCCAATTCTCTGCAAGATCTGCCTGTTCCAAAGAAAAATCAAACAAATCCTTGTTGTCTGTCTTGAAAATCACATGCCCTTCTTTTGTCAAAATATGCTCATAACGTCCCAAAAACTGCACTGAAGTAAGACGTCTCTTGGCATGTCTATCCTTTGGCCATGGATCAGAAAAGTTAAGATAAATGCGGTCTACCTCGTCCGGTGCAAACACATCTGCAATATTCTCCGCTTCCATACGGATAAAGAAAAGATTCGGCAGATGCTTCTCCTCTTGCTTCTCAATAGCACGAACCAACACAGAAGAGTATTTCTCAATTCCCACATAATTAATATCTGGATTCTGCTCAGCCAATGTCAGGATAAACTGTCCCTTTCCCATTCCAATCTCAATATGAATGGGATTGTCGTTTCCAAACACTTCACTCCACTTCCCCTTTTTTTCTGTCTCATCCTTTATTGTAAATGGGCTCTCAGCGATGGTGTCTCTGGAACCTGGTACATTTCTAAGTCTCATATCCTTATCCTTTCTTCCATTTATCTTCAATGTGCCTATTATATGTTGTTTTTTTGTATATATCAACACTTTTTCTGACAAAAAAGAGACTCCTTAGAGTCCCTTATTCTTTATATCAATATATCGCATTTTCCCTTTTTCTTTGTTCTCCACTGACTTCTTGGGTTGTTCACCCATCTGTTCAAACATCAAAACATTCAACTGCCCCACCAATTCTTTGGTACAGTCATAGCAAAACCTTCCAAAACGCAAAGCACAACCACATTTTTCGCATTTTATAAAATACTTGCTTCCCTCTGGAATCTCTAATCTACCATTTTTCAAAAAGACATCAATGACTTCCATGGCGACTCCAGTATCCCTGGAAATAAAAACCGCAGGAGAAGGACCATTTTCATCCAGATACTTCTTAATCTTCCCGAATTCATCCATCTCTTCCTGACTGCAATCCTGACAGACATAAATGCCACCATTCTGATAGTACAGTTTTCCACTGCAGCTTTTACAAAAAATAGGTCTACGTTCCATAATTATCTTATCAATTTCGCGCATATGATCACCCACTTTTCAAACCAATCAAGAATCTTAATTATGCTACATTTTAATATGTATATTTTATCATAGGGTTAGTCTATGCTCAATTATTTTTTGACTTGTACAGCTCTTTTATTTTTCCCTTGTTTCCCAGATTGTAAAAAGTTGACACCCTTTCCTATTTATAATAAAATAACTTTAATTATGTTTATCTATCAGAAGGAGTGCATTAAATGAAGAAAATGCTTGCCATTTTTATGGCATTAATTCTTACATTTACTTTTGTTACACCTGCATATGCAACAGGTGAAACAAGTGAAGAAGCGTCAACTGAACATCCAGAAACTACAGAATATCCAGACGATCCCTCAAGAGAACCGGATTTGGTATGTGGTGCCGCAATTGTCATGGACGCCGCTACAGGGCAGATTCTTTTTGAGAAAAATGCTTATGAAAGAAAATATCCAGCCAGTATTACAAAAATTTTGACCACGCTAATTGCAATAGAGCATGGTGTAGATTTTGACGAAACCGTAACCATGTCAGAAAATGCAATTTGGGGAATTGAACGTAACAGTACCAACATCGGTTTGGATGTAGGAGAAAAGGTGACCGTTCAAGATTTGATGTACGCAACCATGGTACAATCTGCTAACGAATGTGCCTACGCTGTTGCAGAATTGGTTGCTGGCGATCTGGATTCCTTTGCAAAATTAATGAATGATCGTATTGCGGAAATCGGCTGTCAGGACACACATTTTGTGACACCAAATGGTCTCCACGATGACAACCATTACACATGTGCCTACGACATGGCATTAATTACAAAGGAAGCATTAAAAGAGGATACCTTCCGAGAAATTGCCGGAACCTTATCCTACGTTGTTCCAGAAACCAACTTGGCAGATGAAACCAGACCTCTTTGGAATGGTAATAAGATGATTAACCCTGCCCAGTCTAGTTACTATGAATACTGTAAGGGTGGTAAAACCGGATATACTACCATGGCCAACAACACATTGGTTACCTACGCAGAAAAGGATGGCTTGGAATTAATCTGTGTTATTTTGGACTGCGATGGTTGGAAATACACCTATACAGATGCTAAGGCTCTCTACAATTACTGTTACAATAATTACACTTATTTTTATCCGCTATCAGATTTTACTTTTGAATCTGGTGATGAAACTGTTACAGATGAAAACACGATTTTGAAGAATTACTACTCCAGTCTAAACCATGAGATGGTTGATTTGGTAGTGGACAAGACCTATTCTCTTCTGTTGAACAAATCTGTAGACACTACAAAAATAGAAAAAGTAATTAATCTCTATGACAAAGCACAGGAAAATGTGTTAGGGGAGATTAACTTTATATATGATGGTGAACAAATTGGCAGCACTCCAATTACAAGTACTACTCCGCTTCTTTCTTCACAGATGACACAGGAAGAAGAGGAAGATAATGGACCTTCCATTTGGAGCAAAATCGGCAAAGTATTGCTACGCATCTTACTGGTAGTACTTGCTTTGGTTGTCGTTCTTATTATATATATGCTGATTGCTGCTCTCATCCGAAAGATGCGACGCAATCGCAGAAGAAGAGGATATAGCAGACGTCGAAGACGCCGGGATGATGATTATTTCTATTTCTAAGATTACACTTTGAAATGTGAATAATATACATTTAAGAGGACAGTATATGACAAATGAGGAAATGAACCCACTTAACATCATAGAAGAAGCAAATTCCAAAACGCTGGATTACTTTAACAAAACCTACGTTAGTAATCTGGAATTGGTGCAGAGTCTGAAAACAGAGCTGTTCGAATTGGAGGTTCAGATTGAAACCTTGGAAAAAACCAGGGATCTTTATACCTACCATGTAGACACAAGGCGCAATGTATTTTCGCCTCTGACAATGGACAATGCACAAACCATGACCAAGGGTAAGCAAATTGCACTGCAGATTAAGGATTTGGAAGATGCGAGAGAACGTTTAAAGAACCGTATTGCTGCGTTAGAGCAAGAAATTCTCTTTTTCAAAGAACAGGTGGAAATGCTTTCTAAAGCAAGTAAGTGTATTCACACCGTTCTTGTTGGTAACAATCATAATGATTCTTTAGACGACTCAGATTTAGAAGATGCCATCGAATTCATTGAGGAAGATGATTCAGAAGGCAAAACAACACACAACTATAACATGTTGAAGCTTCAGGATTATGAACAATTGCGCTTTGCTGATTCCTTAGACCAGAACGTAAAGCAAGAACTGATTTCCAACCTAAACAAGCTAGACGTGTTAAAATGGTTGTTAAATTCCGACGTTGCCCGTGCCAAGGTAACCCTGAATGAGTTGCACACTTCCCAAGAGGATATTTTACATTCCATCGACGAAGTGTTAGATCATTTAAACTACAATATTGATACTAAACAACCAATATGGGATCAGGTGGATAAGCTGATACAGGGCTATCAATACGCCCATCCTGAATGTATGATTAACTCTACCTGTGATTGCACAGAACACGAGTTGAATCTTCCACCAGTTATTACAATCCGATTAATTCGTATGTTACGGGAAGTCTTTGACAATATATTCAAACACTCTAACGCCAACAAAATCACATCCAAGATATTTATCAGCAGCCGACTGATAGACGTCTATATTAATGACAATGGTGTCGGAATTCCGGAAGATTACTTGGAACGTTCTGCTTGGTATTCAGGCTTACACAAATTGCATGAAACCATTTATCAGTTGGATGGCAAATTGCAGATACAGGGTGATTTGATATCAGGTACTAACGTGAGATTTTCATTCCCTATCAAAAAGTAACAATATATGGCATTGCTATAACGATTCATTGGCAAGTTTTAAATTATAAAAACATCACAGGAGGCTATACATGAAAGCGCAAATTATTGACATGATTGCAAAAGCAGCAAATCTAGATACAGAAACTGTGGCAAATCTCATTGAGATTCCACCTAAGGCTGATATGGGAGATTATGCATTTCCCTGTTTTCAGTTGGCAAAGACTCTTCGCAAAGCCCCTCCGCTGATCGCAGCTGATATTGCAGAAGCCATTGGTGAGGCAGATATCGTCGAGAAGTTAGAAGTAAAGGGTGCATACCTTAACTTCTTTCTTAAGAAAGAGATTTTTGTAAAATCCATGGTGGACAAATCAACCGCAGTTAATTTCGGTTCTTCCACCATTGGTAGGGGTAAAAGTATTTGTATCGACTACTCTTCCCCTAATGTTGCAAAGAATTTCCACGTTGGACATCTTCGTACCACCATTATTGGTAATTCACTTTACAAGATTTACAGTAAGTTAGGATATCAAGTAGAACGTATCAACCATCTCGGCGACTGGGGAACACAGTTTGGTAAATTGATTGTTGCTTATAAGGCATGGGGTAGCAAAGAAGCTGTTGAAAAAGACGGTGTTGCAGAATTAATGAAGCTTTATGTAAAATTCCACGATGAGGCAGCAAAAGATGATAGTCTCAATGACCAAGCAAGAGAATGGTTTACCCAGATGGAACATGGAAACGAAGAAGCCCTTGCAATTTGGCAGTGGTTCGTTGATATCAGTTTGAAGGAGTACAAAGGTACTTATGAATTGTTGGGTATGGAATTTGACCACTATCTCGGAGAAAGCTTCTACCGCGACAAGACTGCAGATGTTGTATCACGTTTAACAGATGCCAATCTTTTGAAGGAAAGTGAAGGTGCACAGATTGTAGATTTAGAAGAATACAATATGGCACCATGTTTGATTATGAAAAAAGACGGTAGTTCCATCTACGCGACCAGAGATTTGGCTGCCATCTTCTATCGTAAGGCAACCTGGAATTTTGAAAAGTGCTTATACGTTACCGGACAGGAGCAGAAACTTCATTTTGCTCAGGTTTTTAAGGTTGTGGAATTATTAGGTAACGAATGGGCAAAGGATAGCTTGGTTCATATCCCATACGGATTGGTTAGCTTGGAGGGTGCAAAGCTTTCTACTAGAAGTGGTAATATCATTTATGCAGAAGATATTTTGTTAGAAGCAATTGCAAAGGTTAAGGAAATCATTGCTGAAAAGAATCCGAATTTGGAAGACAAGGATGAAGTTGCTAAGATTGTTGGCGTAGGTGCAATCCTATTTAACGACTTGTACAATCAGAGAATCAAGGATGTATCCTTTAAGTGGGATAAGGTATTAAACTTTGATGGCGAAACTGGTCCTTATGTACAATACACATACTGCCGTTGTGCTAGTATTCTTAGAACGATTGCTTATGATTCAAATGCAGACATTGACTACAGCTTATTGCTAGATGATGAGGCAATCGCATTGTTAAAAGAAATCAACCGATTCCCTCAGGTAGTTGTAGACGCAGCTGAGAAATACGAACCAAGTATTGTTGCTCGTTTTGCAATGGATGTTGCGCAGTCCTTCTCTCGCTTCTATAATGCATGTCGAGTAAATGTAGAAGATGTTGCACTTCGCAATGCGAGAGGTAAGCTTGTAGAAATCACAAAGACAACATTAAAAGATGCATTAGATTTGTTAGGAATCCAATGTCCAGAACAAATGTAATTACCGGAAATTATATGCCGAAGTTTAACCTTGGTTAAATTTCGGCATTGTCATATAAAGGAGGCTTATTATGTTACTAATAAAAAACGGCTATATTATGGATCCAAGGTCTGGAAAATCTGGTATTTTTGATATTTTAATAGACAAAAAGAGAATTAATCAAATAGAAACATTTATTGATGAAAGTGAACTCTATCCCGAACAACAAAAGGAATTACAGATTATTGACGCTGATGGTATGATGATTGCCCCTGGACTTGTGGATGTTCACGTTCATTTTCGAGACCCAGGTTTCACTTACAAGGAAGACATCTATACTGGAGCCAAGGCTGCTGCTAAAGGTGGCTTTACTTCTGTGATTCTTATGGCTAATACAAAACCTACCGTAGATAACATCGATACGCTCCATTATGTAATCGATAAGGGTAACGAAACCAATATTCATGTATATACCTGTGCTTCTATTACCAAGGGATTGCAAGGTAAGGAACTGGTTAATATGGATACTCTTAAAATGGAAGGTGCTGTTGGATTTACAGATGACGGCATTCCAATTATGGATGAAAACACAGTGATTGCTGCCATGAAAAAAGCAAAAGAATTGAACGTTCCATTAAGTTTCCACGAAGAGAACCCAGAACTAATTACCAATAACGGAGTTAATCGAGGAAAAGCTTCTGCTCATTATGATATCGAAGGCTCACCAAGAGCTGCAGAAATTGATATGATTTATCGCGACTTGAACCTTGCCGGGGAATTGGATGCTCCAATTAACATTCAACATATCAGTACCAAAGAAGGTGTGGAATTGGTTCGTCAGAAAAAAATCGAAATGGCAAAGAAAAGAAATATTCCTCTTCCGCTACCAAAATCAAACGAGAATATAACAGACATTACTAATCCGTCTGATTTTAATAAATCTGTCACACAAATCATCCCAACAGATGTTGCACAGATTTTGAACATTCATGCAGAAGCAACGCCTCATCATTTTTCATTAACAGAGGATGCTGTCATCAAATACGGAACCATGGCAAAAATGAATCCTCCTCTTCGTACAGAGGAAGATCGAATGGCAATCATCCAGGGATTAAGGGATAATACCATTGATATTATTGCCACAGATCATGCACCACATAGTTCGGAAGAAAAAGCAAAATCTATCACCGAAGCACCAAGTGGAATTCTCGGATTAGAAACCGCCCTTCCATTGGGCGTAACTAACCTAGTTAAGAAAGGCCATCTTACCTACATGCAATTGCTAGAAAAACTGACCATTAACCCTGCCACCATGTATCACTTAGATTGCGGTTACATTGCAGAAGGTGGTCCAGCAGATTTAGTAATTTTCAACGAGAACACATTTACTGTAGAAAACTTCTGTTCCAAATCTTCTAACTCTCCTTTTAAGGGAGAGACTCTTATTGGTGAGATTCAGTACACAATTTGTGATGGTAAGATTGTGTATAAGAAATAAGGAATATAAACGTACTGTTGCAGAACATATTATTTATAAAACAACTTCAGGATGAAGACGATACAACAAAAGGGGAATGTTTCACATGAAACATTCCTCTTGCTTTTTATACATCTTTTTAACCAAAAAATGTTTCATGTGAAACATTTACAAGTATTTGTGTTTGCCAATTTTTAATTTACTACATGTCGTCTTTAACAATTTTACCGTTTATGATAAAATAATATCTTGGAGATTGAGGAGTAAAGACTAGAAAAGGAAGTAATACAATGGGAAGAATTATAGCGATTGCAAATCAAAAAGGTGGAGTTGGTAAGACAACAACTTCCATTAACTTAGCCGCATGTTTGGCAGAAAAAGGATTCAAGACTTTAGCAGTTGACATGGATCCACAGGGACACCTTACTACCGGACTTGGTGTAAACAAAGATGAATTGGAATATACCGTTTATGATGTTATGTGTGAAGAGTGTAATGTGGGTGAAGCCATGCTAATTAATGTTGTACCTGGTTTAAATCTTTTACCATCCAACCGTTACCTTGCAGGTGCAGAGGTTGAGTTTATCGGCGAAGCAGATATGCAATACATAATCAAAAAACATCTCAATAGAATACAACATTTATTTGATTATATTATCATTGATTGTCCTCCTGCTCTAGGAATGTTAACAATCAATTCCATGACTGCGGCTGATACAGTATTGGTTCCTATTCAGTGTGAGTTCTTTGCTTTAGATGGACTTTCACAGTTAATTTATACAATTGAACTGATTCAGCAAAAGTTGAACAAAGACTTAAAGATTGAGGGTGTTGTATTTACAATGTATGACTCCCGTACAAATCTATCATTACAGGTAGTGGAAAATGTAAAACAGAATCTCCACCAAAATGTATATAAGACAATTATTCCAAGAAATGTACGACTAGCCGAAGCACCAAGTCATGGCTTACCGATTACAATGTATGATAATCGTAGTGCTGGTGCAGAAAGCTATAGAATGTTAGCAGACGAGGTTATTACAAACATACATGTATAATGTTTCACATGAAACATGTTCAAAAAATAACAGAATAATTTTTAAAAATAGTACTAGAATATACAATGTTTCACATGAAACATAGGAGGAAATAGATATGGCAAGAAAAGGTTTAGGTAATGGTCTTGATACCATGTTAGGTGTAAACACCACCCAGTCAAGAAAGGGTAAAAAAACAGAAACTGTAGAAACAAAAGAAGTTGTAAAAGAAGTGATTAAAGAGGTTGTAAAAGAAGTACCAACTGAAATGACACTTAAGATTAAAGATATTGAAATCAACAAAGACCAGCCAAGAAAATTATTTAACGAAGATTCCCTTCAAGAGTTGGCTGACTCTATTACACAACATGGTGTTATTGAACCACTGGTTGTAACAAAGAGAGACAATTATTATCTGTTGGTTTCTGGTGAGCGTCGCTGGAGAGCTGCCATGAAGGCTGGACTCAAAGAAGTTCCTGTTGTGGTAAAGGACTACACCGATCAAGAAATTCTTGAGATTGGTATTATTGAAAATATTCAGCGTGAAGATTTAAATCCTATTGAGGAAGCACAAGCATACAAGAAGTTGATAGAAGAGTTCCATCTAAAACAAGATGATGTAGCAGAACGTGTTTCAAAGAGTAGAACCGCAATAACAAATATTCTTCGATTATTGAAATTGACAGATACAGTTCAGGAAATGGTGATTGACGAAAAATTAACCAATGGACATGCCAGAGCATTGATTCCAATCGAAGATGCAGAACTACAGTATGAGACCGCATGTAAAGTATTTGATGAGAGATTATCTGTTCGCGAAACCGAGAAGTTAGTTAAGAAGATTTTAAATGATTTGGCAAATCCAAAACAGAACGACTCTGAAGCTGCTGCTACTACAGAAGATTTATCCTTCTTATATAGAGAAATCGAGGAAAACTTCAAAACAAAATTAGGTGCTAAAACATCTATCAAAACAAAGAGCAACGGCAAAGGTAAGATAGAAATTCAGTACTGCTCTAGAGATGAATTGGAGCATATTATGGAATTAATATATTCCATTCAAATATAATATTATACTCATAAAAATCCAATGAAATTTTTATAGGTATAAAACATTATTGATAATATTATCACACAAAAGTTAGGAGAAACTATATGGGATCAGATATTTTTGATTCAATTGGAATAGGTACAGACTTAGTAGTTATTATATTGGCATTTATTGTAATTATTCAGTTTATTTGTTTATTTACAATTATTTCCAAATGCAACAAATTGACAAATAGACTTAACAAATTTACAAGTGGCAGAGATTCCGAAAACATGGAACAGGTATTGGCACAACGTTTCTCAGAAATGCGCCAAATTGTAAAAAATGAAAAACAACAAAATGCGGATATTAGAACCGTCAATGATAAATTTCTTACAACCTTTTGTAAAATTGGTTTGGTCAAATATGATGCATTTAAAGAGATGTCAGGAAAGCTTAGTTTTGCTCTCGCGCTCTTAACAGAAAACTTTGACGGTATCATCATTTCATCCATGCATAGTCGAGAAGGTTGCTTTACATATTGCAAAGAAGTTAGCAATGGAGAATCATTTTACATTTTATCAGAAGAAGAAAAACTTGCCCTCAATGTTGCCATGGGTAAAGATGGTGCTGTCGAGGCAGCAAGAGAACGTGAAAATCAAAAACCAGAAATCGGTTATTAATCTATAATCGGTACATATACTAGAGATGTACCGAGAAGGAGTGGACAATGCATAGTTATTTTCGAGCAATCGGTTTTAGTAAACTAAGAAATAAAAGTGAACAAAACAAGCTGGTAACTGCCGCATTAAATGATGCCACTGACAAAAGAGAAATAGAAGTTGGTGCAGGCACCAAACTATTACAATTCAATCGCAGTTTTGGTTGTGGTGTTGGTATTTCCATTATTGCAGAATTAGATGAAAGTGGAACAATCAGCATTGATCATTCCTATCCATACTGTGCTGGTTCACATACATCCACACAACCTGAAATTCAGATTGAACCACATAGTGACAAGGAATCATTTTCTGGTGTGTCGGATGATTATAGTTTAGGCATCACCCTAATCTATGCGCTTCAAAATCCAATTGACTATATTAGAAGTAATTGGCTAAATGATTTTTACAAAATTCCTAAGAGAGTAAAATTTGGAGCCCTGTCAATCGACGGTCGTATCCTGTATGGTGTTCAGTTGGAAGAAATGGCTTTTCCATACGACAAACAACCAATCAGTGGACAAGAACGACGCAGACTCATAGCAAAAGCAAGAGCCGGCGACCCAGACGCCATAGAAAATTTAACCATTGACGAAATGGATACTTACTCTCTCATCAATAAACGGATTCAACAAGAAGATCTGTATACCGTGGTGGAAACTTACTTTATGCCTTACGGTATAGATAACGAACAGTACTCCATTATGGGAATAATTCAAAAAATCGAACAATTAACTAATGAATTTTCAGATGAGTTGGTGTATAATTTAACTGTAGTATGCAATGATTTAACTCTTAACGTTGCAATTAACTCTTTGGACTTACAAGGAGAGCCAAAGATTGGAAGAAGATTCAAGGGAATTATCTGGCTACAGGGTCAAGTTGATTTCTTATAGTTACTCACTTGATATCACGGATAAGACATCTTTGTAATTACTTCAATTATTACCGTACCCGTAGTTAAATGGATATAACAATTCTCTCCTAAAGAATAATTGTGGGTTCGATTCCCGCCGGGTGCATTTTACAAATATTGTTTATGAGGAGCATGACATATTTATGATAATATAATTATTGGAGGTTTACTATGAATATTAAGAAATCTAATTTAACATTTAGTGCCGTAGGTTTTGTAGCATCTATTTTAGTTCTTTTATATTTGATTTTTAATCAACCAGCAATGATTGAACTAATTATTGTATTTGGTTTAATATCTCTTGCAGATACATACTTTTTAGTAGATAGTATTGTTAAGAAAATTGATGAGATGGCAGAAGCTTCTATGGACAAGCAAAATGAACTTGTAAAAGTAGAAAAGGGTATCTATTCTGTTGCCAAGAGAGAAGAAGCTACAAGCATCAAACAGCACAATGCATTGTTAGAACAGATTGAAATATTGAAGCAGGAAAATGCTAGATTAAATGAAGAGTTAATTGAGCAGCAAAAACTATGCACTAAGATACTTATTAAGAAAACACAGGAAAGCAGTGGCAAATCCCTTAATAGTTCTGATCGCATTTCCAAGTTACTTGTTCAATTGAATGGTAATACAACCAGTGCTTCAAGAGAAACTTTAGAAGTACTAGAAGAAATCAATAAAACATTAGATACTTATTATAATGATTCGAGCAAAGACAATGTTCGTAGAATGAAGGCATAATGTTATACACATATAACTAGTTAGAAGGATATTTATGAACTATATTGTTATGGATTTAGAGTGGAACCAAAGTTATAGTGGACACGTTGGAGAAAATCCTCGTCTTCCATTTGAGATTATTGAAATTGGTGCCACCAAATTAGATTCCAAATTTAATATCGTAGATACATATGGAAGCATCATAAAACCTCGCATCTACAAACGATTGCAGTCAAAAATTCGTGAATTATTGAATTATGATGAGTCTACTCTCCGGACCGGAAGACCCTTTGATGTGGTATTCCGTGAATTTAAAAAATGGTGTGGAGAGAATTACATTTTCTGTACCTGGGGTCCATTGGACTTGACTTATCTACAGCAGAATATGGATTTCTATTATATGAAACAATTTCCATTTCCTCTGAAATTTTATAATTTACAAGAAATATACGCAATCAATCACTATAATGATAAGACACAGATGCCTAGTTTGGAGAAAGCGGTAACCGAACTGCACATTCCAATCGATGAACCTTTTCATTCTGCAAAAAATGATGCTTACTACACAGCGAAAGTCATGCAGGCGATGAATCGCAAAAAACTGGAAGATATGTATAGTATTGACTATTATCACTATCCAACCTGCATTGAGGAAGAGATTTTATCAAAACACTCTAATTATAATGAATACATCACTCGAACCTTTCGTGATAAGAAAGAAGCATTGAATGATAAAGATATCACCACTCTTCGTTGTCATAAATGTAACCGAAAACTTCCTAAGAAAATTCGTTGGTTTGTAAATAACTCCTCCACACAATTATGTGTTGGTAAATGTTGGACTCATGGATTAATTTGTGGAAAGATTCGATTTAAGTATACCCAAAGTGATGAGGTATTCATTATCAAAACTGTAGAAAAGATTAGTAAAAAAGAATTTGAACAGATCAAAGAAAGACAGAACGAATTGCGTATCCGTCGCAAAGAAAAAAGACAACAAAGAAAAGCAGCTTCTCAATAGCGAGATGCTGCTTTTTCTTATGAATACATGGAATGTTATACTCTTAACGAATCGGTTCCTTACTTGCTGTTCCCGCTTTTCGCGGATAAGTTTTTGGTGTCTTCTGAACCTTATCGATAAAAAGAAAAGAACGTTCGATATCAGAATCAGGTAATAACAATTTTTTAACTTCGGTTAATTTTCCACCTAGTACATGAATCGCTTTTTTCCCTTGATTCAATTCTTCTTCGATATCCGACGCCTTATAAGGAATAAACTTTCCTCCAACTTTAATAAATGGAAGACAATATTCACTTAAAGTTGCTGTATTGGCAACTGCGCGGCTAACACACAAATCAAACTGTTCTCTATAAGCTACATTTCTTGCAGCTTCTTCTGCTCTTCCGTGAACTGCAATAATATTGGTCAATTCCAACTCATCAATCACAGACTGTAAAAACTTCACTCTCTTATTCAATGAATCCATCAACGTAATCTGCAGATGTGGAAATACAATCTTCAGAGGAAGACCAGGAAAGCCTGCGCCAGTTCCTAAATCCAATACCTTAATCACGTTGTGATCTTCACATATCTCTGGATACACTGCAGCCAATGCAATGGAATCAACAAAATGTTTTGTGATGACTTCGTCTAATTCTGTAATTGCAGTAAGATTCATCACTTTATTTGTCTCTACCAACATTTCATAATATATTTGAAACTGTTTAATCTGTTGATCTGATAATTCTATATTTAATTTTGCCGCCTGTTCTAAAAGTCTTTTCATAATATCTTTTCCATTCCTATCTTATATGGAACTAATCCACAGCTTTCATAAAACTTCTGTGCACCTGGATTACAAGACCACACATTCAAAGTCACATTATAGCATCCTTCTATTTTTGCGAATTCCAACACATAATCATATATCTGTTTTCCAATATGTTGTCCACGCAAGTTCTCATCTACACATAAGTCATCAATATATAAAGTTTTAACCGCAGTTAAAATATTATCATTTGCATATTGTTGAAACATACAAAATGCATATCCCATAACCTCATCTTCATTATTAACCCCAACAAAGATTGGTCGATTATCATCCTGAATAATAGCTAGCAATTCTTCATCCGTATATTTTTTTACATCAGCCTTAAACAAATCTGGTCTCCCATTATGATGCACCATTAATACCTGACAAAGCAATTTGTTGATTCCATTCATGTCTTTTTTTTCTGCTCTGCGAATGTTCATGTCTTACACTCCTCTATACATATCTATCAAAGTATACATATCCGAGTTCATTCGAAAATGCTTCGCATTTATCTCATGTTCAAATATATCATCAACACCGAAATATCCGCTGGTGACACTCCGGAAATTCTTGAAGCTTGCCCAATATTTTCTGGACGGATTTCACTTAATTTCTGTCTTGCTTCCTTGCGAAGATTATGAATATCTTCATAATTGATATCAGCAGGAATTCTCTTTTTCTCAAGTTTCTTAAAATGTTCTACTTGAGAGCGCTGTCGCTTGATATATCCATCATACTTCAATTCTATATCAATCTGTTCAATGACTTCCTTAGACAAGTTTTCTTGATAAAATGTATTCTCCATCAAGGTTGCTCTCTCTTCATCCAAAGGCGCAATAACTTCATAAGAAAGTTCAGGACGTTTGATCAAGTCTGCTAAAGACGCCGCTGTCTTAAGAGTAGTACTCTCATTTGCTTCCAGAAATGCTTGAACCTTCTTATTCGCACCTACCATAGTTTCTGAAAGTCTTTCAACTTCCTTGTTAATCAGCTCACGCTTTTTACAAAACTTATCATATCTCTCATCATCAATCAAACCAATCTCATGTCCAATATCCGTCAAACGCAAATCTGCATTATC
Organism: Lachnospiraceae bacterium; assembly: GCA_045537735.1. Classification (GTDB taxonomy): domain Bacteria; phylum Bacillota; class Clostridia; order Lachnospirales; family Lachnospiraceae; genus CAG-590. The sequence goes on along the minus strand of JAZSPZ010000014.1, from coordinate 23,133 downwards.
CTGTCTTAGCAACAAACGATATTCTGCACGGGAAGTCATCATACGATATGGTTCTCTTGTCTCCTTCGTAACAAGATCATCAATTAACACACCGATATAAGCTTGAGAACGATCCAACACAATTGGTTCTTTTCTCTGTGTTTTCAATGCTGCATTAATACCAGCCATCAAACCCTGTGCAGCAGCTTCCTCATAACCAGAGCTACCATTCATCTGACCAGCACTATACAAACCTTCCACATCCTTGAATTCTAGGGTCGGTTTTAACAACAATGCACTGATACAATCATATTCGATTGCATAAGCATTTCTTACAATTCTTGCATTTTCCAATCCTGGAACACTTCGATACATAGCATACTGCACATCTTCAGGAAGAGAAGAACTCATGCCACCAATGTACATTTCGTTGGTAAATTCACCCTCCGGTTCCACAAATACCTGGTGACGATTCTTATCTGCAAACTTCATTACCTTATCCTCAATGGAAGGACAATATCTTGGACCAGTTCCCTCAATTGCACCAGAAAATAGAGGTGAGCGATCAATGTTACTTCTGATAATATCATGCGTTTCTTCATTGGTATAAGTTAACCAACAACTAATCTGTTCTCTCTTAATATCTTCTTCAGTATTGGTAAATGAGAATGGAACAATTGTTTCATCACCTTTTTGCTCCTCCATTTTAGAAAAATCAATACTTCGCTTATCGATACGGGCAGGCGTTCCTGTCTTAAAACGACGCACTGGAATACCATTGGCAACTAAAGAATCAGTAAGATAGGTTGCGGCAGAAAGACCATTAGGCCCTGTGTGATTCACCACATCACCATAGATACATCTCGCATTCAAGTACACACCATTACAGAGAATTACTGTTTTTGCATAGTAAGTTGCACCTGACTTTGTGCGAACACCTCGAATTACCTTTTTAACGGATGTCTGATTATTATTAATATTATCCGTAGTCAAATTTTCTTCATTTGTATCTACTTCCACATCTTCTACAAGAATCTCAGCTACTTCTGCCTGACGCAAAGTGAGATGTTCGGTATTCTCCATTACCATTCGCATATTCTTTGTATATTCTGTTTTATCTGCCTGAGCACGCAAAGAATGTACTGCAGGTCCCTTGGAACGGTTAAGCATCTTAGACTGAATATAAGTTTTATCAATATTCTTACCCATTTCTCCACCAAGGGCATCAATTTCTCGCACCAAATGTCCCTTAGAAGAACCGCCGATATTTGGATTACATGGCATCATTGCCACAGAGTCCATACTCACTGTAAATATAATTGTCTCCATTCCCATTCTTGCAAGAGCAAGTGCTGCCTCACATCCCGCATGACCAGCACCAACTACCACTGCATCATAGGTTTCCTGTATTGTGTTCATAACTACTCCTTATATTCCCATCTACCATTAAATTCTAAATTTATTCAATAACTAACTTTCCATCTTCATCAAATATATCAATATCATAAATAAACTCAAATTTTTATTTACCCATACAAAACTCTCTAAAAATAGTCTCTACCAAATCATCTTCCACAGATTCTCCAATGATATAACCTAATCTCTCGTAAGCTGCCATCAAATCAATAGATAAGAAGTCTTCTGGCATACCAGCAGCAATACTTTCTCTCACCATTCTGATAGAAGAAAGTGCTTCCATTAACGCTTCCTTGTGACGCATATTGGTAATATAAATTTCATCATTATATGATAAATTACCATGGAAAAACATATCATTTAATTCCTGATAAAATGTTTCAAAACCAGTCTGTTCCTTGGCACTGATATCAATCACCATCTTATCAAGATGAAAGGTAATATCTTCTTTTGAAACAACCTGTTCCAAATCTGACTTATTCTGCAATATGATAACTTGTCTACCCTGAATCTGCTCCATAATCTGATAGTCATTTTCATCTAATGGAGTAGAAGCATCTACCACAAACAGAATCAAATCTGCTTGCTGCATTGCTTCAATAGACTTATCCACACCAATCTTTTCTACAATATCCTCTGTATCACGAATACCTGCAGTATCCACAATATTCAACGGAATTCCATTGATAGAAATAAACTCTTCCAAAGTATCTCTTGTTGTTCCAGCAATATCGGTAACAATGGCACGTTCCTTACCCATCAATACATTTAACACAGAAGATTTTCCAGCATTTGGCTTGCCAAGAATAACTGTTCGAATGCCTTCTTTCATCATCTGACCATCTTCTGCTGTCTGAATTAAATGATGGATTTCCTTTTCTTTTCTATCTAATAATTCATCTAACGTATCACCGAATCCATCCAAATCATAATGTTCTGGATCATCCAATGCAGATTCGATGTATGCAATATTATGAATTATCTCTTCTCGAATCGCAACAATCTTATCTCGAAGATTACCCTTTAGCTGAGATAAAGCTGTCCTTGCTGCTAAATCACTTTTTGCAGAAATGAGATCCATCACCGATTCTGCCTGAGATAGATCAATTCTTCCATTCAAAAATGCGCGCTTGGTAAACTCACCAGATTCAGCAAGTCTTGCACCATTTTGTATTAAAAGATGAAGTATCTGCTTCATCACCTGCATACCACCATGGCAGTCAATCTCCACCACATCTTCCTTGGTATAAGTAGAAGGTGCTTTCATAACCAATACGATGACTTCATCAATCATATTGAATTCAGTTTCTTCTATATTAATATCTTTATTTACATTCATACTTTCTTCTACAATACTATTATTCAGTTTTTTCCTATCCACAATATTACCATAAGCTGCAGTATAGGAATCCAGATTACGAATCTCTTTTCCTTTTTTCTTTGGAACAAAGATAGAATCTGCTACAGCGATAGCATTCTCACCACTAACACGGATGACACCAATTCCACCCTGATTCATTCCTGTTGCAATTGCAGCAATTGTATCTGAAAGCTTAATCATTCTTCTAACCTTTCTATTTCTTGGTCTTTATGGTTTTGACCTTCGACCATTTTGACTTTAATACATAATAATATATATCCTTATAAGTTCCTTTACAAACTCTCATTCTAACATAATATTTCTGATTCGGCTTTAATTTTTTTACAATACGAGATTTTGTGCTCATTTTAGAAATTTTAATTTTCTTGGCATTTTTAAATTTCTTATTCGTAGCATATTGAATCTCATAATACGCTTTTTTTAAATTCTGTTTTTTCCATTTTAATACGAATCCTTTTGATTGTGGTTTAACAGAAGTAATTTTAACACTCTTAGGAATAATTTTAAATTCCTTTATTAATCTTCCATTATATTTTCCACGAAAATGCACTTGTATCTTATAAAAACCAATATTCTTACATTTACCAGAATAAGAAACTTTATAATGAGAAGAATCTACCACATTACCATCCGTATCCTTTACAACAACATCTGGATGTTGCACCTTACCATTATAGATATAATCACTTTTATTCAATACAACACTTGTTGGATATACATCTTCTCCCATCAAAAGATACATATTACCATATTTCAAAGCATATTTCATTGCTGTAGAATTTTCATTACAATAAATGACCGTACTTTCATCAAATACATCCATCTCATCATAAATCATACAATCATCATTGGTAATATCAATACGGGTTAATTTATTACAATTATAAAATGCTAGCGCATTTATTACTTCTATATGATTAGGCATTTTAACTGAAGTTAAATCATTACATCCATAAAATGCATTTTCACCAATCTTTGTAACCTGTTCTGGAATCACAAATGACTGTATCTTCACACAATCCTCTACCAATCTTGCTGGAATCTCTGTAATCCCATTAGGCAGTATTACCCTTTTTAATTGATTACTATAAGCAAATGCACCGGTTCCAATTTTCTTAACACTATTAGAAACAACTATTTCTTTCAGATGATTACACTCACAAAATGCATAATCTTCAATACAAGTAACACCATTTGGCACGGTAAATGAACTTATCTCTTTACCTGCTGGATATGCATACAAAATAGTCTGATCTTTACTATATAATACATTCTCTACTGATACAAAATATGGATTATTAGAGTCCACCTGAATGGTTTTCAATTTCGATGAAAAACTAAAAACCGCTGTACCAATTTCCCTTACACTCTTTGGAATACTAACCTTTTTCAATGATGTACAATTACTAAATGCACAATCACCAATGGAAATAACTGTATCAGGAATTTCAATACTGGTAATTTCAAAATTATCTAAAAAAGTATCTGCACCAATACAAGTAACCTTCCTTCCAGCAATTTTAGAAGGTATCACAACTTTCTTCTTTGTTCCATAATAATAAAAGGTTGTAACTGTTCCATCATCGTTGATGTAATATTGATATCCATCCTTTTTCTTTAATTTCTTACCTGGAGGAATATCACCCTCTCCATATTCACATAAATTACGATTATATGATAAAGAAGATTCCTGTGCCTTTACTGAAAAAGGTACACTACAACTCAAACATATCATAATAAATGAACTTACCAACAAATACCATGTTTTTTTCATAATGCACCTCCTTCACATATTCATGATTCTACAATCATATAGAAATCGATGTACCAACTCACTCCATTATACTCTTTTTTTTTCCATGTGTATATGAAATAAGAAAGAATGTCATTTCAACAAAATATCTTATAAAAAAGAATATCCGACATAAGTTATTACATCGGACATTCTTTTCTAATTCACATATCTAAATCATATATATAATACTATTATTTCTTAAGATATACAACAACCTTACGGTATGGTTCTTCACCTTCACTCTTAGTTGCTACATATTTGTCATTCTGAAGTGCTGAGTGAATAATTCTTCTCTCATATGGATTCATTGGTTCAAGGGTCACACTTCTTCTGCTTCTCTTAACCTTAAATGCAATATTCTTAGCAAGATTCTCTAATGTATCTTTTCTTCTTGCACGATAATTCTCTGTATCAAGCTTCACACGAATATAATTTTCACTTTCCTTGTTAACAAATAAGCTTACCAAATACTGTAGTGCATCTAATGTCTGACCTCTCTTACCAATTAAAATGCCCATTTCCGGACCTTCCATATTGATATTCATATTATTGTCTGTCTCATCAAAATCTACTGTAATAGTAGCTTCAATATCCATTGCTTTTAAAACATTTGCAAGATGTTCTTTTGTTTTATCAGCGATATTCATAGCCTGCTCAGCCTTCTTTGCTTTAATCACTGCTGGTTTTGCACCAAGTCCTAAAAATCCTGCAGAACCTTTCTCAACAACTTCATACTCTAATTCTGCGCTTGTAATACCAAGTTCAACTGTTGCAGCTGTCACTGCCTCTTCTACTGTTTTTCCTTTAAACTCCATGTAACTCATTTTATTTCTCCTCCCTATTGTTATAATTCATCATAATATTTGCATTCGCACCGATACTTCCTTTTTTATACTTCTTTCCATTCTTATTCACAGCTGTTTGCTGTGCCTTTTCAGATGGAACATAACTCTTAAGAGAACTTGCGGCATTTTTCTTCATGGCTTGCTGTTTTTCTAACTCTTTTTTTGCTTCTTCTGATGAATCCATCATTCTTTCCATAAATGATTTCTTACCACCACGTTTTTCTCTCTTCTTTTCTGCTTTTTCAATCTGTTTCTCAATAAACTTATCCATATCTAAATGATCAAAATAGAAATTCATACCAATCTGGATAATAATTGATATAAATGCACCCATTGCCCAATAAATACCAATACCTGCTGGCATGGTAATACAGATTAAAGCTGACATTACTGGCATAGTAATCATCATACTCTTCATCATACTATCAGCAGTACGATCTCCGGTTTCTCCTGTCTTTGCCATAGATACCTTCATAGATAAGAAGTTACATATAACAGAAACCAGTGGAATTAAAAGTGCCCATGTTAAACGATAACCTGGTGCTTCAGAAATATTAATACCTAATGCAAAGGAATAGATTTCATTAATTTTATCAATATTAGAAACAAATAAATCATTGATTCCTAAATCAGTAAGTAAAGTAGTAAGATCTGTTACACCCATATTAGAAATTACATCAATTACATGATCTACACCAATTGTCTCTACATCTTCAAACTTACTAATTGCATAAGTTGCTGTTGTAATTTCATTTTCTTTTACATAATCAATTAAAAACTGTTGTGTATTTCCACTCTGCTTTTTTAAAATTGCTTCTGCAATTGGAGTATATACATCTTTAATTTTACCAACATATGCTGGGATAGACTGGATTACACGATAAAGTCCCATAATAATTGGAAATTGAATCAACATTGGTAAACATCCACCAGTCATGGAAGTACCATACTTATCATATACAGCTTGTAATTCCTGCTGTTGTTTCATCATAGAAGCTTCATCTTTTCTTCCCTGATATTTTTTCTGAATTTTCTTAATTTCTGGTTGAATCAATGTATTAATTTTTGATGTTTTTGAAGTATGCACATTCATTGGAATTAAAATTAACTTAACTACAATTGTAAATAAGATAATACATAAACCAAGATTAGCAACTCCATTACCATCTGCTAGCAAATTATACATAAAATCCAAAATTTTACCAAATACCCAGGCAAAAGGTCCTAAAATACCTCCCTGTTGTGTTAGGAACATCAAATTATTCATCCTCCTTATTTTACTTTTTTTTTAGGAACAGGATCATATCCACCTTTTGAAAAAGGATTGCATCGGAGAATTCTCCAAATTGCAAGCAAACTCCCTTTGATTGCTCCATGAGTTTCTAATGCTTCTATAGCATATGTAGAGCAAGAAGGATAGAATTTGCACACAGCATGTCCTTTTAAAGGAGATAAAAATTTCTTATAAAATTTTACAAATGAAATAAGAATATTACGAAATATATGCAATATAAACCATTCCCTTATTCATCAATGTTTTCATTATTATCAATACTATCAATGTTGGAATATTACTGTGCAGAATCAAATACACAAAGAATATGATGCAGCTTAGCAAGATGAAGAAATGCACTTTCAATATCCCAATAGTTACGACCTTTAGAATTAACCCTTGATACCACGACTATATCTTTTCCTTGAACCAGGTCTTCTTGATGTAATCGGTATGTCTCTCTAATCAATCTGGTGATACGATGTCTGACAACACTGTTGCCTACTTTCTTACTAACAGATATCCCAAGTCTGTTAATCTCCAAACCATTGTCTACTATATACATAACAAGGTATTTATTAGCGTAGGATTTACCTCGTTTATATACATTTCCAAATTCTAAACTGTTCTTTAAAGAAATAAATTGTTTCATTATAATACTTTTCCCTTAAAAGTAAAAAGGTCACAAACCTGTGACCTATGCTGATAAACGCTTTCTACCTTTAGCACGTCTTGCGGCCAAAACTTTTCTACCATTAGCAGTGCTCATTCTCTTTCTAAAACCATGAACCTTAGATCTCTGTCTCTTCTTAGGCTGAAATGTCATCTTCATTTTCAAATACACCTCCTTCTTTTTGAAAACATCTATCCCATTATATTTAAAAAACCCTTGTAAGTCAAGCAATTCTTTAGCTTTTTTATAGGAAAATCTAAAAACACAACATCTTGTATTTATATTATTTTTTCATACATAAATAAATAAAAAATGATAAAATGTGGATGTTTTAATTCACATAATATTCTAAAAAATACCTTTATGAAAGGAATATAATCATTTACCAATCTATTTCTGTTTACATAATTTTATCCACAAAAATGTGTGTAACTTGTGGATAACTTTACTATTTACATGTTTATTATCCAAATTTTTCCTATAAATTCAATGTTTTTTTACATATTTTATATTTTTCCACATTTACCTCAAACCACGAAATATAGTTCTTTTTCCTTGAAAAAAAACAACTTTTAGTGTATGATAATTGAGTATGCGTGTGTTTACATATTTATATATAGAAAGGACTACATATTATGAGAGATACCCTTATAAAACAATGGGATAATATACTTAATTTATTAGAAATTGAATATGATGTTTCACATATGATGATTAATACCTGGATTCGTGCCCTTTCTATTAAGGAAGTAACGGATACTACAATTACCCTTGCTATGGACCAAAAACTTGGCAAGAGAGGTATCGAATTTATTGAAAAGAAGATGTATGACATTTATCTTCAATCAGCAATAGAAGCTACATTAAATCAACCATTTGAGTTATTCTTTTGTGTAGAAGGTGAATCTATTCCTTCCTATAATAAAGAAGAAACTGATAATTCAATAGATGGTCATATCAAAATTGCTTTAGAAAAAAGTAATCTCAATCCCAAATATACATTTGATACTTTTGTCATTGGCGATAACAATCGTCATGCACATGCTGCTTGTGTTGCAGTTGCAGAGGAACCTTCTTCTGCTTACAATCCTCTTTTCTTATATGGAGGTGCTGGATTAGGTAAAACACATTTAATGCAGGCTATTGCACATCATATTATTACCCACAATCCAGACTTAAAGGTATTGTATGTTTCCAGTGAAACATTCACGAATGAAGTAATTGATTCCATTCGTAACAATAAGAGTGAAGAATTAAGAGCCAAATATCGCAATCTTGATGCATTGTTAATTGATGATATCCAGTTTGTAATTGGTAAAGATTCTACTCAGACAGAGTTTTTTAACACATTTAATGATTTATACAACAGTAATAAACAGATTATTATTTCTTCTGATAAACCACCAAAAGAAATTGAAACATTAGAAGAAAGAATGCGTACACGTCTTGAATGGGGTGTTCCAGTAGATATTCATGCTCCAGACTATGAAACCCGTATGGCCATTTTAAAGCGCAAGGCAGAATTGGACAATATTGTTATATCAGATGAAATATTAGACTATATTGCTAAAAATGTTGTTTCCAACATCCGTGAATTAGAAGGCGCATTGAATAAGGTAAGTGTTTATACCAGACTTGAGAATCATAAAGAAGAACTTACTGTTGATAAAGCTGAGGATATTCTAAAAGACTTAATATCTAAAAATACCGTTAGAGAAATCACAGCTGATCTTATTATTAACATGGTAGCCGATCATATGGGAATTCCATATAACGATATTATTTCTTCAAAAAGAAGTAAAGATATTGTAATAGCACGCCAGATTGCCATGCTTTTATGTAGAAAACACCTATCACAACATTCCTTAAAATTAGTTGGAGATGCTCTTGGAGGAAGAGATCACTCTACAATCATAAGTGGTATAGAACGCATTAAAGCATTAATGGAGCAGGATAATAACCTTAAAATTTCTGTAGAAGCAATTGATAAAAAGATTAATGTAAAATAGTATATTCATATCAATTATGAATCATTATTAACATATTATCCACATCATTAATGTATTTTCTTCATTTATTTTGTGGACAAACTGTTATGTGAATGTTTATTCACATTTTTAACTTATAATTTTATTTTATCTATTATTTTTTAATAACAATTTTTAAACAAAAAAAATGATAATCATTTACACATTTATTCACATCATTTATTCAATGTATATATGTGTTTTCAGGGGTTTTACACAAATCCACAACCCCTACTACTATTGCTACTAAATATTATTAATTATATGTAGAATGGAAACTCCACATTCTACATCGAAAGGAGTTTTACACAATGAAGATTAGTTGTTCAAAGTCAACCTTAATGAATGGTATTAACATTGTTTCTAAAGCAGTATCTACAAAGAGTACAATGACCAATTTACAGTGTATTTTAATTGAATCTAGTTTAAGTGAAATTCGTTTAATTGCCAATGATATTGAATTAGGTATTGAGACAATCATTGAAGGTACAATTATTGAAGCAGGTAAAATTGCATTGGATGCAAAATTATTAAGTGATTATATTCGTAAGCTTCCTGACAGTGAAGTTACGATTGAAACCAATGCAAATAATATAGCTAATATTCGTTGTGAACGTTCTAAGTTTAATATTCATGGTACATCTGGTGATGATTTTAATTATCTTCCAGAAGTAGAAAAGAACCGTTCCATTACTCTTTCTCAATTTACATTAAAGGAAGTGATTCGTCAGACTATTTTTAGTATTTCTAGTCAAGAAAATACTAAGATTATGACTGGTGAATTATTTGAAGTGAGTGGGGATAGTTTAAGAGTTGTATCATTGGATGGACATCGTATTTCTATTCGTAAAGTTCAATTGAAAGAAAGCTATGATAGTATGAAGGTAATTATTCCTGGAAAAACTCTTAATGATATTAGTAAGATTTTAAGCGGTGGAGCTGAAGATGAAGTAAGTTTATATGTAACAGATAAGCACATTTTATTCGAATTTGAAAATACAAAGGTGGTATCTCGTCTATTAGAAGGTGAATTTTATAAAATTGACCAGATGTTATCTAATGATTACGAGACAAAGTTTACAATTAACAAAAAGGAATTCTTTGATTGTATTGATAGATCTACTTTGTTAATTAGTGAGTCAGACAAGAAACCAATTATTATGAATATTGAAAATTCAAGTATTTATTTGAAAATAGATTCTTCTCGTGGTGATTCCATGAATGAAGAAATAGAAATAAAAAAAGAAGGAAAAGATTTAAGAATAGGATTCAATCCTAAATTTCTTATGGATGCGTTACGTGTAATTGATGATGAAGAAGTAGATATTTACATGGTAAATGCAAAATCTCCATGTTTCATAAGAAATGAAGACAATAGCTACATTTACTTAATTTTACCTGTAAGTATTGCAGCTTAGGAGGATTTGTAAATGGCAAAAAAAGAGAATTTAAAAGAAATTCTATCTAAAGTTGAAAATTTGGAGAACTATTCTGTAGAAGAAACTGGCGAGAAGATGGAAGAAGAAGCTTTTACAGAGGATGAAACAACAGATAAAAAAGAAGAATATTACTTCACTGCTGCTGAACTTAAAAAACAACAAAAGAGAGCTGAAAAGAGAAGAAAGCAGGTTGAAAAGGAAGAAAAACTTCGTAAACGTAATGTTGGAAGAATGTATAGAAGTTCTGCACTTATAGCAGTTTTTGCAGGTATTATGCAAATTATTATGGGATTACCAAAGGAAGATGGTATGACTAATATCATGCTTGGTGCAACATTCATATGTTGTGGTTATCTATTCTATACTATGGGTAATAAGTTTGATAAAGATAAGAAAAAGCAGGAAGAAAACCGTTAATTAAAAGAATTATTTTCATTGATAAGAGGTATCACATGGAAACTTTGAAATTAAGAGAAAAAGATGAATTTATTAATTTGAGTCAATTATTAAAAGCTATGAATCTAGTGGAATCTGGTGCAATGGCCAAAGAAGTAATTGATGAAGGGCTTGTAAAGGTAGATGGAGAAGTGGAATCCAGATATCGAAGAAAGCTTTATGATGGTATGGTTGTAGAATTTGAAGGAGAAGAGATTAAGGTAGTAAAGTAGTATGTATATTAACTCACTAGAGCTTAGTCATTATAGAAATTATAATCATTTATCGATTACATTTAATCCGGGAATTACCATACTTTACGGAGATAATGCCCAGGGAAAAACTAATATTTTGGAAGCAATCTATTTATCTGGTACCACAAAATCTCATCGAGGTAGTAAGGATAAAGATATTATCCAATTTGGTGAAGAAGAATCTCATGTAAGATTACATTTAACCAAACATGATGTGAAACATCGGGTGGATATGCATCTTCGTAAGAATAAAACGAAGGGTGTTGCCATTAATGGACAAAGTATTAAAAAAAGCGGAGAATTATTTGGTATTGCACATATGATTTTCTTTTCACCGGAGGATCTTAGTATTATTAAAAATGGTCCTTCTGAGAGAAGAAGATTCATGAATTTGGAACTTTGTCAATTAAATAAGCTTTATTATCACAACTATGTGAATTATAACAAAGCATTGAATCAACGTAATACACTTTTGAAACAGATTTATTTTCAACCACAGTTAAAAGATACATTGGATATGTGGGATATGTATCTTTTAGAGTATGGTAAGTGTATTATAGAGCAAAGAGAAGAATTTATTCGAGATTTGAATGAAATTGTAAAGAATATCCATTCTCATTTGACAGGAAAAAAGGAATCCATTGAGATAGGATATGAAAAAAATGTTAACATTGAAGATTATGAATCTTCTATGATTACCAAAAGAGATATGGATTTGAAATATCAGTCTACGCAGGTTGGTCCACATAGAGATGATATATGTTTTTATATCAATGGAATTGATGTTAGAAAATTTGGTTCCCAGGGACAACAGCGGACTGCAGCACTATCTTTGAAGTTAGCAGAAATTGAATTGGTTAAGAAACTAATACACGATACTCCAATATTATTATTGGATGATGTAATGAGCGAGCTAGACAGTAATCGTAAGAATTATTTATTGGATAGCATTCAAGATGTACAAACCATTGTAACCTGTACAGGTTATGATGATTTTATAAAATCGAGATTACAGATTAATCAGATTTATCAAGTAACGAATGGAACTGTAGATGAGTTACATGAATTTTAAATAATTGTAATTTCTATGAAGAAATAGGAGGAAAGAAATGGGTAAAAAGGTAGAGCAAGAGTATGGTGCCGATCAGATTACAATCCTAGAAGGATTGGAAGCGGTTCGTAAAAGACCTGGTATGTATATTGGTACAACTTCAGAAAAAGGTTTGCATCACTTGGTATACGAGATTGTAGACAATGCGGTAGATGAGGCATTAGCTGGATATTGTGATGAAATTAAAGTAATTATCAACAAGGATAATTCTGTCACAGTTATAGATAATGGTCGTGGTATTCCTACTGGTATTCAGGAAAAAGCAGGAATTCCAGCAGTGGACGTCGTATTTACAATGCTTCATGCTGGTGGTAAGTTTGGTGATGGCGGATATAAAGTATCGGGTGGTCTACATGGTGTAGGTGCTTCCGTAGTAAATGCTTTATCTGACTGGTTAGAGGTTGAAATTTGTCGTGAAGGTAAAATACATAAGCAAAGATATGAACAGGGTAAGGTTATTAAGCCATTAGAGGTTACTGGTAATACCAGAAAACATGGTACCAAGGTAACATTTATGCCAGATGCTACGATTTTTGAAACATTGAATTTTGATTTTGATACCCTTAGAAATCGTCTTCGTGAAATGGCATTCTTAACAAAAGGTCTTAAAATTACCTTGTCCGATAAGCGTGCTGGTAAGGAAAAGGAAAGAGAATTCTACTACGAAGGTGGTATTAAGGAATTTGTTGAATATATCAACCGTCACAAAGATGCTTTGTATGATAAAGTCATCTACTGTGAAGGTGAAAAAGATGGAGTATTGGTAGAAGTTGCATTACAGCATAATAGCTCTTATTCAGAATCTGTCTATACTTTCGTTAATAATATTGGAACAACAGAAGGTGGTACACACTTAACTGGATTCCGTACAGCTATTAATAAAGTATTCAATGATTATGCTCGTAATAACAAAATGTTAAAGGATAATGAGGATAATTTATCTGGTGATGACTTAAGAGAAGGTCTTGCAGCAATTGTAAGTATCAAGGTTGGTGATCCACAGTTTGAAAGTCAGACAAAGATTAAGCTTGGTAACTCTGAGGCCAGAACTGCAGTGGATAATGTATTGACAGAACAGCTTACAATTTTCCTTGAATTGAATCCAAAGATTGCTAAAACAATTATCAATAAAGCAATTCAGGCACAAAGAGCAAGAATTGCAGCTCGTAAGGCGAGAGATGTAGCTAGAAAGTCTACTTTAGATAGTTCTATGGCATTACCTGGAAAGCTTGCAGATTGTTCTGATAAGAATCCAGAAAAATGTGAAATTTATCTTGTAGAGGGAGATTCTGCGGGTGGTTCTGCAAAGACTGCTCGTTCCCGTGCAACACAGGCTATTCTTCCACTACGTGGTAAGATTTTGAATGTAGAAAAAGCGAGAATTGATAAAATTCTTGGAAACGAAGAAATCAAAGCGATGATTACTGCATTTGGTACAGGTATTCATGAAAACTTTGATATTAGCAAACTTCGTTATCACAAGATTATTATTATGACAGATGCGGACGTTGACGGTGCACATATTGCAACTTTGATGTTAACATTTTTCTATCGCTTCATGCCAGAATTGATTCGTCAGGGTCATGTGTATCTAGCACAACCACCTCTTTATAAGTTAGAGAAAAATAAAAAGGTTTGGTATGCTTACAGTGATGATGAGTTAAATAAAATATTATCTGAGGTTGGTCGTGACCAGAATAATAAAATTCAACGTTACAAAGGTCTTGGAGAGATGGATGCAAAACAGCTTTGGGATACAACTATGGATCCTGAAAGCAGAGTATTGCTTCGTGTATCTATTGGTGATGAGAATGAATCAGAGGTAGACTTAACATTTAGTACCCTTATGGGTGACAAAGTTGAGCCAAGACGTGAGTTTATCGAAGAAAATGCGAAGTTTGTTAAAAACCTGGATATCTAGTGAATACGGATTTCGAGAGAATTCAATGACTACTTGTAGGTAATTGAATTCTAAGAAATCTATATGAGCGCAACGAACACCGAACAATCGAAGATTGTGAGGTCGTATTCATTAGATAATTATTAAAGAAGGAGACAACAATGGAAGAAAATATTTTTGACAAAGTAAATGAAGTCGATTTGAAGAAAACCATGGAAAATTACTATATTGATTATGCCATGAGTGTTATTACTTCCCGTGCTTTACCAGATGTAAGAGATGGTTTAAAGCCAGTACAAAGAAGAATTCTGTATTCTATGATAGAGTTGAACAATGGTCCAGATAAACCACATCGTAAATGTGCCCGTATCGTTGGTGATACCATGGGTAAATATCACCCACATGGTGATAGCTCTATTTATGATGCGTTAGTTAAATTAGCTCAGGAATGGAATACTAGATATCCTTTGGTAGATGGTCATGGTAACTTCGGTTCTGTGGACGGTGATAGTGCAGCTGCTATGCGATACACAGAGGCAAGATTGTCTAAGATTTCTATGGAAATGTTAGCAGATATCAATAAGGATACTGTTGATTTTGCACCAAACTTTGATGAGACAGAAAAAGAACCAGTAGTCATGCCAGCTCGTTATCCAAACCTTTTAGTGAATGGTACTGGTGGTATTGCGGTAGGTATGGCAACCAACATTCCTCCACACAATCTTCGTGAGATTATTGGTGCAGTGGTTAAGATTATTGACAATCAAGTATTAGAAGATAGAAAAACGGATATTGACGAGATTATGGAAATTGTAAAGGGTCCAGACTTCCCAACAGGTGCGACAATCTTAGGTCGCCAGGGTATTGAGGATGCTTATCGTACCGGTCGTGGTAAGATTAAGATTCGTTCTGTGACAGATATTGAACCGATGGCCAATGGTAAGCAGAGAATCGTTGTAACGGAACTTCCATATATGGTGAATAAGGCTCGTTTGATTCAGAATATTGCAAATCTTGTAAAAGAAAAGAAGGTTGAAGGTATTGCAGAGCTTCGTGATGAGTCTTCAAGAGAAGGTATGCGTATTGCAATTGAGTTAAAGAGAGATACCAATGCGAATGTAGTGTTGAATCAGCTTTACAAACATACACAGTTGCAGGATAGCTTTGGTGTCATTTTACTTGCCTTGGTAAATGGTGAACCAAAGGTATTAAACCTTCTTGAGATGTTAGAGCATTATCTTGACCATCAGAAGGATGTTATTACAAGACGTACAAAGTTCGAGTTAAATAAGGCGGAAGAGCGTGCTCACATTTTACAGGGATTGTTAATTGCACTTGACAATATTGACCGTGTAATTGAGATTATCCGTGGTTCTAAGAATGTAGCAGAGGCAAAGGCAAGCTTAATAGAAGAATTTACTCTTTCAGAAGCGCAAGCAAGTGCTATTGTGGAGATGCGTCTTCGTGCTCTTACCGGTTTGGAAAGAGAAAAGCTTGAGAATGAATATCGTGAGTTAATGGAAAGAATCGCTGAATTAAAAGCAATTCTTGCTGACGAAAAGAAATTATTAGGTGTAATCAAGGAAGAAATTATGATTACAGCTACCAAGTATGGTGATGACAGAAGAACACAGATTGGATTTGACGATGATGATATTACCATCGAAGATTTAATCAAAAAAGAGAATACAGTAATTACCATGACAAAGCTTGGTTATATCAAGAGAATGTCAGTAGATAATTTCCGTGCACAGCATCGCGGTGGTAAGGGAATTAAGGGTATGTCCACAATAGATGATGATTTTATTGAAGATTTATTCATGACAACAACCCACCACTACTTAATGTTCTTTACCAATAGTGGTAAGGTATATCGTATGAAGGCATATGAGATTCCTGAATCTAGCAGAACTTCAAGAGGTACAGCAATTGTGAATTTACTCCAGTTAAATCCTGGTGAGAAGATTACAGCTGTGATTGCCCTTAAGAAGTACGAGGAAGGTCAGTACTTATTCATGGCAACCAAGCAGGGTATTGTCAAGAAAACAAAGATTACAGAATATGCAAATGTTAGAAAGACTGGACTTGCTGCAATAACCTTGAAGGATGGCGACGAATTAATTGAGGTTAAGGCTACTGATAATACCAAGGATATCCTTATGGTAACAAAACTTGGTATGTGTATCCGTTTCAATGAAACAGATGTAAGAAGTACTGGTAGAACATCTCAGGGTGTCATTGGTATGAACTTAGCAGATGGCGATGAGATTATCGGCATGCAGATGGATACGCAGGGAGATGATCTTCTAATTGTTTCTGAAAAGGGATTAGGTAAGCGTACTCCTATGGATGAATTTACTCCACAAAGACGTGGTGGTAAGGGTGTGAAGTGTTACAAGATTAACGCTAAGACTGGTAATGTAATTGGTATGAAGGCTGTTAATGATTCACATGAAATCATGCTTATCTCTACAGAGGGTATTGTAATTCGTCTTGAGTGTAAGAGTATTTCAGAACTTGGTAGAATTACTTCCGGCGTGAAGTTAATCAGAATGGATGATGCAAAGGATATTACAGTAGCATCTATTGCCAAGGTTCGTGATAAATCTCCAGAGGATAGCATTGCTGAATTTGAAGCAGAGTTGGCCGAGGAAGAGAAGAACGAGAAAAAAGAGAAATAATTAGTAACTGTTCAGAGCTAAGTATTTTCATCAGAAACATGAGATAAATGCGAAGCATTTTCGAATGAGGCTCTGAATACTTATAATAATTTTAAGAGTATGTGGGGGGATATCAAATGATATTTCCCCATTCTTTTATATTGATTTTATATTGTGATTTCATTATACTTAATATGTTAAAAAGGTAACAGGAGTAATAAATAACATGATTAAATTGATTGTATCCGATATGGATGGAACACTATTTAATTCCAATCAAGAAATATCTCCATATAATCTTGCAGCAATTCAAAATGCAAGAAATAACGGAGTACAGTTTATGATTGCAACAGGAAGAAGTATGGAAGCAATGCAACCAACAATAGATCGGTATGAACTACAATGTGGGTTAATTTTAATGAATGGCGCTGAAGTAAGAGATGAGCAACATAAGATTATTCATACCATTAACTTGGATAATAATCATATTCCAATTATTGCAAAAAGATTGAAAGATATGGGTTATATACCAGAGTATATGACAAATAGTGGTTCTCATGTCTGCGATACAGAAGAAAATATGATTTTGAATATGGGATATCGCATGTTGTGCTTAGATAGAACACATACACTTTCTTTAGAAGAGGCAATGGAGAAAGGTAAGACAAGCCATTTCATGAAAATACTAACTCGACATGAATCAGTGGATGAAATGCTTTCCAAAAGCCTAGAGATTCGTAAAATTGTTGTATTTAATCCAAATACAGAATTGAATGCGATGAATAGAGAAAATTTGATAAAAGAATTTCCTGAATATGCAATTGTATCTTCTTATCCGGAAAACATTGAAATCAATGCCGCTTCTGCCCAAAAGGGATATGGATTAGAACAAGCAATTCAAAAAATGGAAATTACAAAAGAAGAAGTTGCAGTATTTGGTGATGGATTAAATGATTTATCTATGTTTGAACTGTTTCCTAATTCGTATGCACCAATGAATGCAGAACCAGAGGTCAAACGAAAAGCAAAAGAAATGATTCCTGCTAATAATGATGATGGTGTTGGAAAAAAGATAAATGAATTATTATTTCATAATAAATTTGATAATAAATAATAGCAATATATAATTATATTGTAAGGAGAATATTATGAGAACATTACATACCAATGTGATAATTGAAAATGTAAAAGAGATGTGTATTGAAGCAAACCTGCATTTATCCAAGGATATGCAAGAAGCTATACAGAATGCCAAAGAAAATGAAACAGGTGCATTGGGCAAACAGATTCTTGGACAATTATGTGAAAATATGGAGATTGCTGCAAAGGAAGCAATTCCTATATGTCAGGACACAGGAATGGCAGTTTTTTTTGTAAAGGTGGGACAGGACTTACATATAGAAGGAATGCATCTTACAGATGCAATAAATGAAGGCGTAAGACAGGGATATACAGAAGGGTATCTTCGTAAATCCGTAGTAGGTGATCCATTGATTCGTGAAAACACAAAGGATAATACACCAGCTATTATACATTATGATATTGTTCCCGGCGACCAATTGGAAATTCTAATTGCACCAAAGGGATTTGGTTCAGAAAATATGAGCCGGGTATTTATGCTAAAACCAGCGGATGGTGCAGAAGGTGTAAAAAATGCAGTAATCCAGGCAGTGATGGATGCAGGACCAAATGCATGTCCTCCACTAGTGGTAGGTGTAGGTGTCGGTGGTGATTTTGAAAAAGCCGCTATCATGGCAAAAAAAGCTTTAACTCGTAATGTCAATGAACAGTCTTCTTTACCACACATCAAAGAAATGGAAGAAGAATTATTGGATACAATCAACCAATCTGGAATTGGGCCAGGAGGTTTGGGTGGTAAAACTACTGCAATTGCTGTTAATATTGAAACCTATCCAACCCATATTGCTGGACTTCCAGTTGCGGTGAATATGTGTTGTCATGTGAATCGCCATGTAACGAGAATTTTGTAAAATATATTTTGAATCTACAATGTGGATTACATTTGAGAGAGATAAAGAATTATAAGTGAAGGAGATATTTTAATGGAAAAACGAATTCGTGCTCCTTTGAAAAAAGAAGAATTAGTGGATTTGCATGCCGGTGACTATGTGTACATTACTGGTACCATTTATTCTGCAAGGGATGCTGCCCATAAGAGAATGTATGAATCGATGTTAGAAGGAAAAGAAATTCCAATGGATCTGACAGATAATATCATTTATTATCTTGGACCAACTCCAGCAAAGGAAGGACAGGTAATTGGTTCTGCTGGACCAACTACTTCTAGTCGAATGGATAAATATACTCCATTATTGTTGGATAACGGATTAAATGGAATGATAGGAAAAGGAAAACGTTCCAAAGAAGTCATAGATGCCATTGTGAAAAACAAAGCAGTATATTTTGCCGCAGTAGGCGGAGCAGGAGCTTTGCTTTCCAAGTGTATTAAGGAATCGGAAGTGATTGCCTATGATGATTTGGGTACAGAGGCAATCCGCAAGATGCGCGTGGAGGATTTTCCAGTCATTGTTGTGGTTGATAGTGAAGGAAATAATCTTTATGAAACAGCAATCGAAGCATTTCAAAAATCTCAACAGTTATAATATACAAGGGCATATAGAATAAATGTATACAAAGCAAGAATTATATAGGTTGCATTCATATTATGGTGAATTTGTACAAAATTACTTGTTAATTTTGCTATAAATGGTTTTTTCACGTAAATTTCATTGAAAATGTGAATAAAATATGTTTTATATATGATATGTGGCTTTTATAAGTATAGGATTATTTAATAAGGAAAAGGAGAATGATTATGAAATCAATGAAAAACACAATGAAGTGTCTTGTTGCTGTGTTTATCATGGCAATGGCATTCGCGGTAACAGGTATTACTGCAGAAGCTGCTGTAACTAATATGAAGCAGACAGATGATTCTACAACATCTATCGACATTCAGTTTACAACAGTTAGTACTCACAGATATTATGGTGTAAGATTATACGCAGATCCATCATGTACAAGTCTTGTAAAGCAAGATTATACCTATACAAGTCAGACAGTTGGATCGACAGAGGACATTTGGATTACAGGATTAACTGCTGGTCGCTCATATTACGTAAAGATTGGTTATGGTGATTCTAGTGCGAATTGTTATAATGATATGAGTGGTGCAATGGAGGTTGTAACTGCTCCAACGAATATGCAGGCAGCGTGGGTGAACTCTAATGATACACAGGTTGGACTTCAGGTTTATGCACCAGGTGCTAACTGGTATGCAATCTACGGAAGTGGAAATACATATATTGGAAGAACTAATATTTTAAGTAATGCAACACCTGTTACACTTGCTGTACCAGCAACTGCAGCAGCAGCATATTATTATGTATATCCATGTAGATCTACTTCTACAGGATCATACACAGCTACTGGTTCTTATGATTCAGTATATGCAGAAGTTTTATCAACAAAGATTGCAAAGAAAAACTTTGGTATATCTTATGTAGCTAAGAGTTCTAAAACAATGTCTGTAGGTGCTTCTTACTATGGTTCAGGATATGAAGTTCAGTTACAGAATGCAGGAAGTAGTAAGTACAATAAGACAGGTTCTTCAACAGGTACTTATGCAAATGTAAGCTACAAGGCTAACCGTTACTTAAAGTATCGCGTTCGTGCATATGTTGATACAGATGCTGGTAGAGTATATGGTAGCTGGAGTGATTACAGAGCGTTTGCTGCTATGAGTGGTAAGTATACACCAAAGTACAAAGCTGTTGCATTAAAGTGGAGCAAGGTTAAGGGTTCTGGTAAGATTAAAATTCAGGTATCTACAAAGAAGGATAGCAAGTATAAGACATTTAAGACTTTGAAGGGTTCTGCAAAGAGCGTTACAGTTAATAAGTATGGTAAGAAAGCTTTAGGAAGCAGAAAGTGGTATTATGTACGAATTACACCAATGGTTAAGATTGGTAAAAAGTATGTTGCAAGTGATTACTACTTACAGCAGTACTTCCGTACAAGATAATTTGATTGATTATTCATCATATTATGATAAAATAAAGTTGGTACATGGTACCAACTTTATTTTTTACTTTATTATATGAGATAGGAGAATAACAATGAAGAAAAGACTATTATTATTATTTTTACTATTGTTGTTCATTCCAGCGTTGGAAGTGAATGCAGCAGATTATGAGTTAAAACACAACAAGAACAAATCTGGAACCTATGCAGGTGATGAGGAAAATGCATATCACTATTATAAAGTAAAGCCGTCTAAGAGTGGATTTATCGAGATTACTGTTAGTACGTCAGATACAAAAGCATTGGTGCTTGATATCTGTAATGGGAATCGAGAGGTGGTTGCATCAGATATTTCTATTGGTCATAAAAAGACAGTATTACACAAAGTAGAGAAAAAGAAGACATATTATTTACGAATTAAAGGTACACCTAATGTAACTTACAAAATTAAGTATAAGATGAATACTTTTGGAACTCTTACCTATGCAAAGAAATATACATACACATTTACTAATGCATCGTTTAAAACAAAAAAAGATGCAATCTTACTGAAAATTAAGAGTAATACGAATGGTAATCTGAACTTTATGTGTAA
Source organism: Lachnospiraceae bacterium (assembly GCA_045537735.1). Classification (GTDB taxonomy): domain Bacteria; phylum Bacillota; class Clostridia; order Lachnospirales; family Lachnospiraceae; genus CAG-590. The sequence goes on along the minus strand of JAZSPZ010000014.1, from coordinate 1,306 downwards.
AACGGATGTACCAATGACAGCGCAGTATTTGAATAGTAAGAAGAAAGTAATTTCCAAAAATCTCATTTTATTGAACAATAATTTAAGTGGAATTGGTGTTAGAGCAGATAAGGTATATTACATTCGTCTTTGGAATCCGGAAAAGACATCTGTAGGTACAACTACTATTACGAATATGAAATATCAGATTAAAGTTGCACCAAAGTTAAGCAATAGTTCCAGAGGAAGTTCTTATACATTGTCTAAGAATACATATAAGGAAGCACTTGTGCCAGTAGATGCAAAAAGTACATACTGGTTTAAAATAAAACTGACGCAAGATCAGAAGTTATCTGTATATGTAGAATCTAGAATTCTTCAGATGAGTGGTTCCTGCTTACAGTTGGATATATATAATAGAGATGGAAAGAGAATGACATCCAAATCTATCAAAATAGATGAAGAGTCATATGCTACATATAAGAATAAGAAATACAAGATGAATTATCCAGTGAAGAGTATTACAACCGGGAAGCTACCAGAAGATACATATTATGTAAGAATTGTCAGTAAAGCAAAAAAGACTTCCGGCTCATTCCGAATCAAGTGGAAGTAATAATATAATAAATAAAAACACACATCCCCATGTTAGAAATGTTGATAATCTGTTGATAAGATGTTACTAGCATGGGGATAACTTTTCTAAAAATGTGCATAACTAAAAATGCTTTAAAATAAAGGAAAAAAGGTCAAAAAAGTTATTGACAAAAGGATTTCATTTTGATACTATAATCAAGCGTCACATTGAAAGTCTGTTGATTTTCCTTGTGTGCAAGGGGCTTTTTAAAGCACCAACAACAATTTATATTGTTTTATAATTTAGGCATGGAGAAATACTCAAGTGGCTGAAGAGGCGCCCCTGCTAAGGGTGTAGGTCGTTCGCGCGGCGCGAGGGTTCAAATCCCTCTTTCTCCGTTTTTTATGTCTAAATAAAAAATTCAAAATGATGCTTGACACAGATGAATGCTTGTGTTAGAGTATTATCTGTTGCGGCGTTGACAAGAAGTCAGCCAAAAGCAACGAAGAACAATGAAAACTGAATGATGATTAAACAACAAAACAACCCTGAAAATTCTAAAAGATTTTCAAGAGAACGTTTTAATAACGATCCAAACAGTAAAAGGGATTGATTAGCCAGAAAGGTAATCATGAACAGAATCAACTTTTAATATGAGAGTTTGATCCTGGCTCAGGATGAACGCTGGCGGCGTGCTTAACACATGCAAGTCGAACGAAGCACCTACCAAGGATTTCCTCGGAATGACTA